>NZ_MAOS01000061.1:0-226088 GCF_001721285.1 Pandoraea sp. ISTKB | reverse complement strand
CCACCACCACCACCGCCACCACCGCCACCGCCACCACCGCCACCGCCGCCGCCACCGCCGGGACCGCCGCCGTGCCCGCCGCAGCCGCAGCCGCCTGCGCCACCGATACCGATGCCCACACCGCCGCCCGGGCCGCTCGGGCCGCCGAAGGCGCCTAACCCGCCCAGGCCGCCAGCACCGCCGAAGCCGATGCCGCCGCCACCGCCGCGTCCGCCCCCGCCACCACCGGCAGCGTACGACGCATTGATCGAAATGCCGCACAGCATCGCCACTGCGGCCGCCCCTACCAAAGTCGCCTTGAACCCGTTCATGGTCCCCTCCCCGCGCACGCGCACACACTCACTTCGGAACACGCCGCACCCCGCCAAAAGGTGCAGCGTTACGACGAGAGCGCATCAGCGGAAAACGCGGGCAATAGAGATCCCGCCCGTGCAACGATGCACAGGAGTCCCTTGCCAAGAGCCTGCGGAAGATCCGGGTTGGCGCTTCGCCATACACGATTCACATACGCGAATTCCGTGCCAGACGACCTAACCCATTGATTAAAAAAGAATTAATAACTCAATTTGCGAGACATCGAGGGACACCCTGCCGAAAACGTATCGTTCATGAAACGCTTACAAAGCCACAGGGCGCAAAAAGCCCCTCGACCGCATGGACGAATTCGTCATGATCGCGGGCGGAACGGGGGATGAGACGGGTATGAGTCGCGTGCGGGCGTGTCGGACGTTTCAGGCGCGCATGCGTTCGCGCGCCTCACGCAACAACGCTTGCGGCGGCTTGCCCAGCGTGCGCACGAACGCGCGTCGCATCCGTTCTTCGTCACCGAATCCGGTCACGTTCGCGACACGCGCAATCGACGCCTCCCCGGCTTCGAGCAGTGCCTGCGCCGCCTCGAGACGCAGCTTCTCGATAGCCTTTGCCGGCGTGAGTCCGGTCTGCAACGTGAATTCACGGCTGAAATGCCGTGCGCTCCAATGCACTTGCGCCGCAAGCTGCTCGACCGACAGCGGTTCGCGCAAGTGCTCGCGCGCATAAGCGAGCGCGGCACGTACCCGATCGGATGTGGGTTCCAGCGCCGAAAGCGTGGAGAACTGCGACTGTCCGCCGGTGCGGCGGTAGTGCACTACGAGTAGCCGCGACGTTTCACGCGCGATCTCGCTGCCGTAATCCGCCTCGACCAGTGCGAGCGCCAGATCGATACCGGCGGTCATCCCGGCCGACGTCCAGACCGCCCCATCGTTGACGTAGATGCGGTCGTCCTCGACGAGCACGTCCGGATGTTGCTGTTGCAGCGCGCTCGCCTGGCCCCAGTGCGTCGTCGCACGGCGGCCTTCGAGCAGACCGGCATCCGCAAGCACGAAGGCCCCCGAGCAAATGCTCCCGATGCGCCGCACCTTCGGCGCGAGCCGCTTGAGCGCCTCGACCAGTTCCGGCTCCGTCGGCACGACGTAGGTCGCGCCGGCCACCAGCACGGTGTCGTAGTGGCTGCGCCCGATGACCTCCGTTGCCACCGAAATGCCCGCCGAATCCCGGATCAGCCCGCCCTCGACCGAGACGGTCGACACCTCGTAGAGCGGCACGTCGCGCCCGAAATTCGCGATCTCGAAGACCGACATGGCCGCCAGCGAAATCATCTGGAAACCGGGGTACACCACCAGCGCAATACGTTTCGTCATGACTGAAAAAGGCGCGAAGGCCATGGCAAAGAAATCGCCAGAGGACGGGACACCCACCCGGGCACAGGCAGCCACGACCGCGCGGCTGCCGATGCGTCGATTGTAGTGGGCCGGTGGCGCCCACGTCGGACAAGTTTGTCTGAAAAGGAGGTTTTCTAGTCATTTAAGACAAGCGCCGTGCGTACCACACTAGAAGCCATCGACGCAGTGACACGCCAGACAGGCCGACAACCGCGCTTACCGTCCGGCGACGCTATCGACGTCCGAAGACCCAACGCACAGGAACTGGAACCATCATGAGCCAAACGTCCCAAACCTCCCCGGGCACCGCCCTGATCACCGGCGCTTCGTCGGGTATCGGCGCCATCTATGCCGACCGCCTCGCCCGACGCGGGCACGATCTGATTCTCGTCGCTCGCAACACGGCGCGTCTGCGCGACGTCGCCGAGCGCATCCACGCGCAAACCGGTCGTCAGGTCGACATTCTGAGCGCCGACCTGTCCACTCGCGAAGGTCAGGACATTGTCGCCGCGCGATTGCGCGAGGATGCCACCATCGACACGCTCGTCAACAATGCGGGCTTCGGCGCGGTCGCGCCGCTGCTGCAAGCGGATGTCGAGCAAATGACCGACATGATCGAAGTGAACATCACCGCGCTCACACGGCTGACGTACGCCGCCGTGCCCGGCTTCGTGGCACGCAAACACGGCACCGTCATCAACATCGCCTCCATCGTCGCGATCGCGCCGGAGTTGCTCAACGACGTGTACGGCGGCTCGAAAGCGTTCGTGCTGGCGTTCTCGCAATCGTTGCAGCATCAGCTTGCCGACACGGGCGTGCGCGTGCAAGCCGTGCTGCCGGGCGCCACGGTGACGGAGTTCTGGGATGTCGCGGGCAAGTCGCACAGCGAGTTGCCGCAGGAATGGCTGATGACGTCGGCCGATCTGGTCGACGCAGCGCTGTCCGGCCTCGATCAGGGTGAGAGCGTCACGATCCCGCCGTTGCAGGACGGCGCCGAGTGGACATCGTTCGACACGGCACGTCGCCAGATGTCGGGCGGCCTGAGCAACCGCACCCCGGGCCAACGCTACGGCGTGAACGTTGCCGCCCACGCAGCCTGACGGTGACGCCGTCCATGCGCACCGCCGAAGGTCGGCGCAGGCGCATGGACGGTCGATCGACACGATAGACGCGGACAACGATGGGCGCGCAAGCGGCAAAGCCCGCAATTACCGACCGGGCGCCTCGCGGGCAAGCAACTGCCAGTCACGCGCTTGCTGCTGGCGCTCCCACAAGCGCGCATACAGCCCGCCTTGCCTGAGCAGCGTGTCGTGCGTGCCTTGCGCGACGAGACGCCCCGCCTCAAGCACCAGAATGCGGTCGGCATGCCGGATACTATTCAGCCGGTGTGCAATGGTCACGACCGTACGCCCTCGTGCCAGTTCGGCAATCGCACGCTGTATCTCCGCCTCCGCCGACGGATCGACGCTGGCCGTCGCTTCGTCCAGCAACAGAATGGGCGCGTTCTTGAGCAAAGCGCGGGCGATCGACAACCGCTGACGCTCCCCGCCCGATAGCGAACTCCCCCCCTCATCGAGCACGGTGTCGTAGCCCTGCGGCAACGCTTCGATAAACGCATGCGCCTGCGCACGGCGCGCGGCTTCGACGATTTCCTCTCGTGAGGCGTCCTCGCGTCCGATACGCAGGTTGTCCAGCACCGAGCCCGAGAACAACGTGACGTCCTGAAACACACAGGCGATTCGCGATTGCAGCCCCTGCGTACCGATCTCGCGGACATCGACACCGCCTAGCCGAACGGCACCCTGACGCACATCCCACAACCTCGCAATCAGATGCACCATCGTGCTCTTGCCCGCGCCACTCGGCCCGACGATGGCGGTCAGTCCGCCGGCAGGCAGCGTGCAATGGATGTCGGTGAGCGCCGCTCGGGAATCCGGGGCAGCGCTGTCGACGTCGACGTCGACGGCTTCGTAAGCAAAGCCAACGTGCTCGAACACGATGTCATGTCCGTCCGGCACGCGCGCCTGCACCGGTTCACGCAGCGCCGGTTCGGCCAGCAGCGCCTCGATTCGCACGAGCGCGCGCCGCGAGAAACGCAGCATCATCGTAGCCAGGCCCACCTCGAACAACTGGCGGTACACCGGCAGCACCACAACGAGAAAGACCACCAGCGTGACGGGCGACATCGTGTGGCCCGACAACCAGCCCGCCCCGGCGAGCAGCAACGAGAGATACCCGAGTTCGAGCAGAAAGCCGTACAGCACCAGCCAGGGGGCGGGTTTGGTCTCCACCTCGAGCAGCGCGCCATATTGCGCGTCGAGCACCGCCACGAGTCGATGCCACGCATCGCCAAAACGACCGAAGCTGCGCACGACGGCAATACCCTGCACATACTCCAGCAATGTCGCGTGCGCCATCGCGCTCGTGCGCATCAACCTCGCACCGGGCCGAACGATCGCGCGCTGCGTGCCGAGCATCGCCAGCCAGGCGATCGGCAACCCCATCGTCACAACGCAGGCCAGCCGCCAGTCGACCAGAAACAGGAATGACAGCAAGAAGACCGGGGCCGCGAGTCCCGACAGGAACACGCCGAGAAAATGCGACCAGAGATGTTCGATCAGCTCCAGATCGGACGTCAGCCTCGCCCCGAGATCGCCGCCACGCTGACGTGAGAACCACCCCATCGGGAGACGCCGCAGATGATCTGCGATGCGCAGCCGTGCCGAGCCCATCATCGCGTAGGCCCCCGCGAACAATCCCGGCAAGCCGATACGTCCGCACAGGATTCGCAAGACCAGGCACAGCACCATGCCCGCCGTGTAGCGCGCAATGCTGGCGGGCGCGGCCCTGCCCGTCATGACATCGAGCAACAGGCCGTAGAGGCACGGGTACATCATCGCCGTCCAGAAACCTTCGGCGATGGCCCATGCCGCACCCCGGACAAACCTCGGGTCTCGTTGCCCGGAAAGGCGCTGGCCCGCCAGCATCAGGTCCCGGATCATGCTTGCGTCTCCTTCGTTGGTGCGTCATGACGGATGGGCGCATGCACCTCCAGCGCCCAGTCGCGTGCGGCTTCATGGTCGTGCCACAGACGGCGATACACAGCACAATCGCGCAGCAGTGCGTCGTGCTTGCCAATGCCGGCCACCCGCCCGGCGTCCAGCACAACGATGCGATCGGCATGCATGACCGTGCGTAGCCGGTGCGCGATCATCAACACGGTTCGGTCCCGGCATAGTGTCTGCAACGCCGCCTGAATCGCCGCTTCGTTTTCGGCGTCGATACTGGCCGTGGCTTCGTCGAGCAGGAGAATCGGCGCGTCTTTGAGCATGGCCCGCGCAATCGACAGACGCTGGCGTTCCCCGCCCGAGAGGCGTGCGCCGCGCTCGCCGAGCGGCGTGTCGTAGCCCTGCGGCAATGCCACGATGAAGTCATGCGCCTGCGCCGCCCGCGCAGCGGCCTCCAACTGCGCTTGCGTGGCGTCGACGCGCGCGAGCCGCAAGTTCTCGGCCACGGTGCCGTGAAAGAGAAACACGTCCTGAAAGACGATGCCGATGCGTGCCAGCAACTCGTCGAGCGGCCAGTCGCGCACGTCGCGCCCGCCGATGCTGACGCTGCCCGATTCGTACTCGTACAGGCGCGGCAGCAGTCGAACCAGCGTGCTCTTGCCCGAGCCACTCGCACCAACGAGCGCGGTCAGGGTTCCGGCATCTGCCCGGAAACTCACGCCGTCGAGCGCACGACGCTCGCCGTAGCGGTGACGCACGTCGACGAACGACACCGACAGGTCGCCATCACTTGCCTGCGAGATGCCGGCCTGCGAGGTGTCACGCAACACCGGGGACGTCAGAACGTCATTGATGCGCGCCAGCGACTCCGCGCGTTGCAACTGTTCACCGAGCGAGAACGTCAGGCGCAGGAGCGGCAGCAGCACGGTCGGTGCGACAAGCAGGAACAGAACGTACACCGGCAGTGTCAGCGCGCCGCGCCAGACCAGCCATGCGCCGAGCGGCGCGACCGTGACGACGTTCGCCGACAGCAATGCCGTGAAGATCACCCACCCGCCCGCGCTGTCGCGCGCGTACGCTTGCACCCACGCGACCGCCCCCTGCAAACTTGCCGCCAGCGCGCCGAAAGAGCGGGCGTCGCGCCCGAACGCCTTGACCACGGCAATGCCTCGCACGTACTCCCCGACCTGATCGGCAATCCTGCGCTGCAACGCGCTCCACTCCCGCATGCGTCCGGCAGCGCGGCGCATCAGCACCGTCTGCACCGCGATCGCGAGCGGCAGTGGCAGCAGGGCTGCGAGCGTGAGCCGCCAGTCCACGGCGAACAGCAGCGCCAGCGCGGCGAACGGCACCGTGGCGCTGGCGACCGTGTCCGGCAGCATGTGCGCGAGAAAACCCTCCAGATTGTTGACGTCGTCGGTCAGCGTACGACGCAGGCTGCCCGAGCCGCGTCCCGAGAAAAACGACATCGGGACTTCGCCGAGCCGACGCGCCATATCGAGGCGCAGCCGATGCTGCACAGCAAACGCCCCACGATGGGCGAGCACATGACTCACGGCCATCAGCACCCAGCGCAGCACCAGCGCCAGCAGCGCGTAGCCGCCAAGCCGCCAGATTTCGTCGGGATCGGCATGTGGCCCGAGCCATTGCGCAGCGATCCGGTAGAGGAACCAGAACGGTACGATGCTCAACGCAGCCGACAGAATGGCCGTGACGCACGCCCAGGCCAGTGGACTCGCCCCGCGGATCATCAATCCGAGAAATGTCAGACGCTGCGCGCTCATGCCACGCCCTCCGCCATTCCGGTGCTTTCCGTGCTTTCCGTCCTTTTGGCACCCTCGACTTCGCCAGCATTGCCGCCGGACGACTCCCGATACGCGACGGCGAGCGCCACGGCGAGCCACGCCGCCGCCATCGCCAACGCCGTCACACCGGGGTAACCGAGCGGCGCGGCGAGCGCGGCGCCGATCGACACCATACCGAGCGCGAAGCATTGATTGACGCTGAACTGGAGCGTGTAGTCCGTGGCGGGGCTGCCTGACGAAGTGCGGTCCATCATGACGGTCGCGAGCACGACGGCCGCCGGGTTGTAACAGAAGAAGTACACCCCGACCATCGCCGTAAGGACGAATCCTGTCGGCTGCGCCAGCAACGGCACGGCCACCGCGGCAACGCCGACGACCTGAACGATAGCCGCCAGGATCAGCGCATGACGACGCCTCCGCCCGCGCAGCAACACGCCGCAACCGACGGCGGCAATCACCCCCGCCAGCGAACCGAACACATTGACGACGAGCCCGATGCGCGAGAGCGACCATCCGGCATCGACCAGCATCGGCATGATGAGGGCGTAGGCCAGCGAACTGCTCACCGTATAGAACATCAGCAACAACAGCCAACGCAGTCCGCCAGGCTGGCGCCAGAACGTGACGAAGCGTCCGAGCGCCAGCGCCCGACGGATCTGCGCTTGCGTTACCGGCTCGCGATAGAAGAGCAACTGCACGAGCGAGATGCCTGTGATGGCCGCCAGCCAGTACAGACTCACGCGCCAACCGGCGTAGTGATACACGACGAGCGCCGCGCCCGCGCCCAGCAGATTGCCGAGCAGCCCCCCAGCGATCTGCACGCCGTTGGCGAGCCCTCGCTGGGCGCTGGAGAGTATCCGGCACGCCAGCCCGTCGACGGCGATATCCTGCGTCGCAGAGAGAAAGGCGATCAGCACACACAGCGCGTAGATGCGAGTGAAGTCGCGCGCCTCGTCGAGCGAGGCGGCCACGGCGAGCGCGGCCACCATGCCCGCCTGCATCAGCATCAGCCAGCCTCGGTAGTGACCGAGCCTCCCGATGCGGAAGCGGTCGACGAGCGGCGCCCACAGGCATTTGAGCGGCCAGACCATGCCGACCAGATACACCAGACTGATTTGCTCGAACGTCGCCCCTTTCTCGCGAATGATGGCAACGAACGCGCCCATGAAAAACATCAGCGCCACGGACTGCGTCGTGTAGAGGCTGCCCAGCAGGCACCACACCGAGGGTTGCAGGCCCGCCTTACGCAACGGATCTATCGGGGAAGTCGTCATCGCTTCACGCTCCCTCAGAGTTCATATTGAAAGCCGATGCCGATGATGCGGCGGCGCGACGGCGCACCGTAGGTCACACCAGGCGCGCCGTAATAGCCATAGAGGTCGTATTGACGGTCGAGCAGGTTGTCGGCCCAGACATAGGCTTCGCCTCGCCCCTGACGCAGACCGATGCGCATGTCGAGCTTGCCGTAACCACCGAGATCGAAGTGGTTCTGCGGGTCGGCCGCACGGCTGGACGCCACGAAGTAGCTCACGCTCGCACGAAGGACCGGTGACGTGAGCGCGGCAAAGGCAGGCAGTGCGTGCTGATATTGCGCTTGAAGCGATGCCGACCAGCGCGCCACGTCGGGCACCCGGTTGCCGGTGGCGATGGTGCCGGACGACGTCTCCAGCGTCTGCGTGATCTGCGCATTGGTGTAGGCCACAGACGCGGACAACGTCAGCCCGGTCAGCGGTCGCCACGTCCCGCCCAGTTCGGCCCCCTTGCTGCGCGAATCGACGTTGACGACACTGCTCACGAACGTGTTGGTGTTATAGACGAGCAGCTGGTTGTTCTTGACCGTCGTGAAGAACAACGCGCCGTTCAGTTCGAAGCGCCGGTCGCTGCTGGCCGATTTGAACCCGAGTTCGTAGGCGTTGATTTGCGCGGCCTGATACGGCGCGCTATCGGCCACCTGCCCCGCGTAATCCTGGAACGCTGCGGGGTTGTAGCCACGCGCGTAGGACCCGTAGAGGTGCGTTGCCGAGGTAAGTGCGTAATCGAGCCCGATGCGACCGGTGGTGAAGCTATCGTCGAGGCTACGATGGTCGGGAGTCACCGATCCGTCGAAACCGCCATAGCGGCCGTCGTATTCACGGCGCGTCCATTCGTGACGCAAACCGGTCGTGAGCGTCAGCGCATCGAGGATGGGATAACTGACTTCGCCATATACCGCGTAGCGACGCGTCTCATAGTCGCGCGTGGCGCGATCACCGGTAGCGGGCGGATTGTTGGCGGTATTGTTCGAGCGCGTGCCACGCGAGAAGTACCCGCCGAGGTTCCACGCGATCGTCGCTCCGGGCAGCGATTCCCAGCGCAGATCCTGACTGAAGACGTGCTCCGTGCCACGATAGGTCTGCCAATACGACGACGGCATGCCGTAGAGCGCCTGATACAGATTCTGGTCGTACGCCACGACACGGCTGAAGTCCATCGTCGTGTAGCCGCTCGTCGCGCTGACGCGACTGCCGTCGAAATCATGACCGACGCGCAACGAGTACAAGCCGAGCTTCTGCTTGTCGTTCTTGTACACGTCCGAAGGCAAATCGAGTTGCGGGGTCTGGCCGTAGGGGCGCAGCACCAGCAGGTTCGGTGTCTGTTCGATCCACTGCTGCGACGCGTTCAGCTCGAAGAAATTACGGCTGCCCAGCGTGCCGCCGAGGCTCGCGCGATAGGACAGGTCATCGGGCTTGCTGATCGGATCGCCGGTGCGGCTGTTGTTCACCCAGCTATGTTCGCCACTGTGACGAAACGCGATGCGCGCATTGATGCCGTCCACCAATCGGCCGCCAAAAGCCGCCTCTTCCAGATTGTTGCCGTCCTGCCCCACCTCCGTGCGCAGATAGCCGGTGTAAGGCGCGTTTGGTCGGCGACGTTCGATATCGATCAGCCCGGCCGCACCGCTGGCCGACGTCGCCATCCCCTGCGGCCCCTTGAGCACGCTGATGTTCGCGACGTCGAGCGTGCCGAGCGTGAGATAGCGCGACGGCACCTGCACGCCGTCGATGCTCAAGCCGTAGATCAGGTCGTCACTGCTGCTCTGGTAAAGCGAGCCGACGCCACGGATATAGACGTTGTTATCGAGCGCGCCGGCAGACGTGTTCACACTGATACCCGGCGTGGACTGAAGCACTTGCTGTACGGTCTCGAGCCGTCGCTCCGCCATCGCCTTCGCGCCAATGCTCGTGACGCCAAACGGTTGTCGCGCCGGATCGTCGACAACACTGTCGCCTGTCACGTTCACCGCCGACAGGGCAACGTCCGACGGTTCGTTCTGTGCGGCGTGAGATGCCTGAGCGATCAGGAACAGTGAACAAAGGGTCCACGGACGCGGATTCCAGCGAAATGCTCCGGGTGTTTTTTTCATACTGCGGGTCGTGTGGCTGGCATGCGCTGCCATTGCAGCCTCTCCCAAGGAAAACGATCGGCGCTGCCTCGGGCGTCGCGCCCCGCCGGACGGCGGGCACCGATACGAAGAGAGCAACGGACTCGCCAGCACCCGACGCATACGTCCGCCACGGCATGCACCCCGTGCAACCGAAGGACAGACGTCATCGAAGCCGATTGACAATGTCGGTGCCAGCGCGTCAAATGTTAATGATTCCCATTAACATTTCCACCCGAATCCGATCACATCGCAGCGATTCACCCGGAACCGATCGACCGGCAGGTTTTCATGGCATCCAAGCAGCGCCCGCAACCGGGCACACCGCCGTCTTCAGACGACCCCGCGACGTCATCGCCGGACGCGGAATCACGCATTCCCCACCTTCCTGTGTCGAGGCTGGTGGCGGGCACCTATGCGTCGCACGTTGCGCGCGGCAACGCCTATCAGGTGCTGCGCTACGAAGTGCAGCAAGGCGTGGAACTGCTGAGTTGGCGCGGGCACTTCGAGCAACCGCTCGATCTCGCCCTGTGCGACGACAGCGAGCGCGTGAACTTCAGCTTCAACTGTCATCTGCATGGCCGGGCCACGTGCGAGTTCGACGACGGGGTCGGGCGCGCTTTCGACGTACAGGCCTGCTCGGGCAACATCAGCTACGGGCCAGGGCGCAAGGGCCGCTACCGGCAGTTGGGCACGCTGCACAACCTGACCGTCGCCGTGCATCCCGATCGCCTGCGGGACTGGGACGGGCGGGCGTTGAAGCGGCTGCTTGCCGCCGGTGGCTACGCGACCGGGCATCGCAGCCCGGAACTGGTGGCTGCGGCCTCATGGGTGAGCCGAACCTTGCACGCTCACGGGGCGAATGCGACGCCCGCGGCACGTCACCGTCTCTGGCTCCAGGGTCAGGCGATGACGCTTGTGGGATTGTTTCTGGAGGCGCACCCGGGTGCCGTCAACGCGCCGGAGGACGATGCCCGAATCCAACGTGCCCGCGACTTCCTGCTGGCGGACCTGAGCCAAGCCCCGCTGCTCGCAGAGCTGGCGACCGTCGCGGGCATCAGCGAGCCGACGCTTACCCGGCAGTTTCGCCGCCAGTTCGGCGAAAGCCCCTACGGCCTGTTTCAGAAGGAACGGATGCATGCCGCACGCGCGCGGCTACTCAGTGAACGGGTGTCGATCGCCACGCTGGCGGCCGATCTCGGCTATACGAACGCGAGCCATTTCACGGCGGCATTCCGTCAGCAGTTCGGGATCGCCCCCCGGGATCTGAAGCGAGCAAAGTGACAACGCCGCCACACGCACCCCGCAGGCGGATCTGCACGGCGATGGGCGCAGTAACCGCTAGAATTACGGTTTTTGCATCCATCGCCCTCTGCTCATGTCCTTCGCCTCGCTCGGTCTGATCGATCCGTTATTGCGGAATTTGCAGGATCTCAATTACCGGACACCGACCCCGGTGCAGGCCGCTGCCATTCCGGCGGTGCTCAGCGGCAAGGACGTCATGGCCGAAGCCCAGACCGGCACCGGCAAGACCGCAGGTTTCGCGCTGCCACTGTTGCAGCGTCTGGTGAAGGAAGGCCCTGCCGTATCCAGCAACCGCGCGCGCGTGCTGGTCCTCGTGCCCACGCGCGAGCTGGCCGAACAGGTCCTGCAAAGTTTCCTCGCGTACGGCAAAGGGCTTGATCTGCGTTTTCTCGCCGCGTACGGCGGGGTGAGCATCAATCCGCAGATGATGAAGCTGCGCAAGGGCGTGGATGTGCTCGTCGCCACACCGGGCCGCCTGCTGGACCTCAACCGGCAGAACGCCGTGCAGTTCGATCAGGTGCAGACCCTCGTGCTCGACGAAGCCGATCGCATGCTGGACCTGGGCTTCGCACGCGAACTCAATGCGGTGGTCGACGCCCTGCCCGCCAGACGTCAGACGCTGCTGTTCTCCGCCACGTTCACCGATGACATCCGCGCCATGACGCAGCGCGTGCTGCGCCAGCCGGTCAATGTCAGCGTCAGCACGCCAAATGCCACCGCCAGCCGCATCAAGCAGTGGGTCGTGACCGTGGACAAGCGCAACAAGCCCGATCTGTTCATGCACCTGATCGCGGAAAACCAGTGGACGCACGCGCTGGTGTTTGTCAAAACCCGCAACGGCGTCGACTATCTCGCCGCCATGTTGCAGGACGCAGGCTATTCGGTCGACACCATTCACGGCGACAAACCGCAACCGGCACGCCTGCGGGCGCTGGAGCGTTTCAAGACGGGTGAGGTTCACATGCTGGTCGCGACCGACGTGGCCGCGCGCGGGCTGGACATCGACGATTTGCCGCTCGTCATCAACGTCGATCTTCCGATCGTGGCGCAGGACTATGTGCACCGTATCGGCCGCACCGGACGCGCCGGTGCCAGCGGCGTGGCGGTGTCCTTCGTGTGCGCCGACGAAGCGCCGCAACTCGCCGCCATCGAGGCACTGATCCGGCAAACGCTGCGTCGCGAGGAGGTGCCCGGCTTTGAAGCCGAGCATCGCGTGCCGCAGACCGACGCGAGCGGTCAGATCCTGAAGAAGCCCAAAAAGCCGAAGAAACCGAAATTCCCACCAGGCCCGACGACCGGCGGCAACGCTGGCAAGGTCGCAGGCAAGGACAAGGAAAAGGTTAAGGCTACGGGCGGCTCGTCGAGCGGAAATCCGTTCGGCGCAAAAAAGACGCGCACCCCGTCAGGAGGCAAACCCGCGTCGGGCGCACGCAAGTCCACCGGCAAACCTGCCGGCGTGAACGTTCGCAGCAAGCGCAAGCCCTGATTCGAGGGGATGAGGGCCGCCGCCCGGGCGGCCCGACGACGATTCCGTGCCCGCCTGCCGCTTATGACAGGCGCGCACGGATGCCCGATCAGTTGCGATAGTCCAATTCACGCGCCAGCGTGGCGCAGCGCTGCTCTCGCGGCAGCGCGCTGGTCGACGGCAGGTTACGACGGCGCTCGAAGGCGTTTAACCACTCGTCGCTGCCCAGATCCGGGCCGTGCCCTTGTGCATCGCCCACCGCGGTGTAGTGCTTTTCCAGATAGGAAAACCACTCCGCGGTGCACGGACGACGCGAGGGGTTATTCAGCGCCGAAGGCACTGCATCGCGAACGACGGGCTGCGGCCCCGAAGGCAAGGTCGTGGGTTTGGGGATGTCAGACGGGACAGGCTGAATCGACGGCTGCGGCACCGGGTGCACCGGCTGAATGGCCGGCTGCGGCGCGGGCCCCGGTACCGGCAGAATCGTCGGCTTCGATGTCGGCGGCACCGGCTGAATCGACGGCTGCGGGGTCGGCCCCGGCACGGGCAGGATCGTGGGATTCGCTGGCGACGTAACCGGTTGCGTGACCGGCGTCGGCTTGACCATGGGGGCCGTGCATCCGGTTGCGACGACCACGGTCGCCGCCAGTGCACAAGCGCTCAAGACACGCAGCGAGGCAGGTGGGGTGCGGAATTTCATAGATTGCCTCCGGGACAAATCCGTTCATGGATGCGCCAGTCTAGGCATGCACGGATGGGCAATTTCCCGCTTTCCCAAATCGCTCAAATACACCACTTCTGCGACGTCTGCCGCAGCCCCCCCTTCATACATTCGTCGCTTTCGTCGTGCAATGGCCTCGTCACGACGCATCAGTTCGTGTCGATCAACTCCGCCGACGATTCCCGCAGGCAAGCGGCGAACAGTTGTGCGGCGGGCGTCGTCGTGTCCTCGCGCCAGTACAGAATCGCTTCGCCCAGCGGCGCCAGCGGCGGCAACGGCAACACTCGCATCGTGCCGCGCTGTACATAACGCCGCGCCAGCGAGAGCGGCAGGATCGAGACGAACTCGCCGCCACGCAGCAACGACAGGTTCAGCGCCAGTGAACTCGACTCGATGACCGGACGCTGCAACGTCACCCCATGCTCGGCCAGAATCTCGGCCATCGTCGTGAACGCCGGCGAGCCGCGCATCGGCGTGATCCAGCGCACCGTCTGCAAGTCGTCCCACGAGACAGCAGCGTCCGGACCACCCAGCGGATGCCGTGTCCCGACGACGAAGACGAACGGCTCGTGATGCAGCGATTCGTGGCGCATCTCCGGCATATGGCCAGCCACACGATTGCGTCCGAGCGCCAGATCGAGATTGCCTTCGTCCATCATCTTCAGCAGCCGGTCCAGCGTGGCTTCGACGAAGGAGAACGAGGCGTTCGGCGCGCGTCGGGTGAATAGCTCCACCGCGTGCGCGATCAGCGGCTGAGGAATCGTCACCACCGCACCGAAGCGCACGTGCCCCGCTGTCCCGGCGGTCAAGGCACTCACATCCCGGCGGGCAAGTTCGATCTGCCGCAGGATCTCGCGCCCGCGCTCGACGAGCACGCGCCCGATCCCCGTCAGCTCGACCGCATTACCCACCCGCCGAACGACCGGCGCGCCCAGCGCCTCCTCGATTTCCGCAATCTGCTTGGAGATGGCCGGCTGCGTGACGTGAAACGCCGCCGCCACGCGCGTGACCTGACGCAGCTCGCCCAGCGTCACCAGAATGCGCAGGTGGCCCAGCTTCAGGCCACTGCGGAAGAAACGCTCGATCGAGTTGTCGGTCGTGATCATGGCGCTCAGAACGGTAAGGACGTAAGGACAATGGCGGGGACGATCGAACCGTCGAACGTCCGAACCATCGGAAATGCCGGTCACCCGGCAGCGGATCGTCGACATCATAACCAAACGGTAATGCCAGGTGCGCAAAGTGTGATTTGCCGAGGCAACCGCCCTCGCTTTACCCTTCGATCGAGCAGCGCTAGCGTGTGGCGGGATTTTCGTGCCGATTTCCCATCCCGTCCGAGCCCATTGGTCCGGATTTCCGGGATCCCGATCCGGCACCGCAAGGCGGTCGACGTATAACCGAACGCCGAATGCGGTCCCAGTCGCGCGAACCCCATCCGACGCTAAGCGCTGCCAGATAACTCGACGTGCCGCACGGCACGCACCTCGGAGACAACACCCATGAGCACGTCCCTTTCGGGCGGCGCGCAGCCGCATGCCGCCCCGGTCACTCTCGATCCCGTGCAGCGCGACGCGCTGTACCGCAAGCTGACCTGGCACATCATCCCGTTCCTTTTCCTGGCGTTCATCGTCGCGTACATCGACCGCGTGAACGTGAGCTTCGCCAAGCTGGAGATGCTCTCCGACCTCTCGCTGTCCGAGACGGTCTACGGCGCGGGTGCGGGCGTGTTCTTCCTCGGGTACTTCCTCTTCGAAGTGCCGAGCAACCTGATCCTGCATCGCGTGGGCGCCCGCATGTGGATCGCGCGCATCATGGTCACGTGGTCGATCATTTCCTGCCTCACGATGTTCACGCAGGGACCGACGTCCTTCTACGTGCTGCGCTTCCTGCTCGGCGTCGCCGAAGCGGGTTTCTTCCCCGGCATCGTGCTGTATCTGTCGTCGTGGTTCCCGTCGAACAAGCGCTCGCAGATCATCGCCCTGTTCATGGTCGCCATTCCGGTATCGGGCGCCATCGGCGGTCCGCTCTCGGGCTGGATCATGCTGCACTTCGGCGGCATGCATGGCTATTCGGGATGGCAATGGCTGTTCCTGCTCGAAGGCATCGCCTCGCTGCTCGTGGGCATCGCGGCGTTCTTCGTGTTGCAGGACAAGATCGAGACGGTGAAGTGGCTGAGCGCCGAAGAAAAGCGTCTGCTCGCCCAGGACCTCGCCGCCGACGGCAGCACGCGGGCTCAGCACAGCGTGCGTGAGGTGTTCGGCAGCCCCAAGGTGTGGCTGCTCGGCCTGCTGTACTTCTGCATCGCGATGGGCAATTACGGCCTCGTGTTCTGGCTGCCGACGATGATTCGCGCCGCCGGTGTCGCGAACCTCGGCAACATCGGCCTGCTCTCGGCCGTGCCGTCGCTCGTGAGCGCCGTAGCGATGATTCTGATCGCGCGCCACGCCGACCGCCACAACGAACGCCGCATGCACGTGGCCGTGTGCTGCCTGCTCGGCGCGGCTGGCATGCTCGCTTCCGTGCTGCTCGCGCAGCATCTGTGGTGGTCCATGGCGGCCCTGATCGTCGCGGCCATCGGCATCAACTCGATCGCACCGGTCTTCTGGGGCATTCCCACGGCGATGATGGGCGGCGCCGGCGCGGCCGCCGCCATCGCGCTGATCAATTCGACCGGCAACCTCGCGGGCTTCGTCAGCCCTTACGTCATCGGCTTTCTCAAGGACAGCACGGGCCAGTTGCTGCCGGGCATGATCGTGCTGGCGTGTGCGCTGGTCGGCGGTGCGTGCCTCGTGATGTCGCTCAAGCCCCAACGGAGTCATGCATGAGTTTTCCCGTCTGTCTCGTAACCGGTGCCGCTACGGGCATCGGTGCGGCCACCGCCCTGCGCTTTGCGCAGGACGGCTGGGCCGTGGCCATCAACAATTTCGACGACAGTACGCGTGCCGCTGCCGAGGCGGTTGCCGCGCAGTGTCGCGACGCCGGCGCACAAACGCTCATCATCGATGCCGATGTCGGTGACGACGCCGCGTGTCGCCGCATGGCGGATGCCGTGGGCGCACGCTGGGGGCGGCTCGATGCGCTCGTCAACAGCGCGGGCACCACGCGCGTCATCCCGCACAGCGATCTGGACGCCATCGATGCCGCCGAATTCGAGCGCATCTATCGTGTGAACCTGATCGGCATGTTCCAGATGACGCGCGCAGCCGCCCCGTTGCTGGGCGAGCGCCCTGCGGAACGATCGGCAGCGTCGTATGCGTCGGTCGTCAACATCTCGTCGCTCGCGTCGCTCAACGGCACCGGGTCGTCGATTGCTTATGCGGCGTCCAAGGGCGCCGTCAATGCGCTGACGCTGTCGCTCGCACGCAATCTTGCGCCGCAGGTGCGTGTGAACGCCATCGCGCCCGGCATGGTCGACGACGGCCTGCTGCGGCGTGTGCTCGGCGACGAAGCCTACGGGCGCGTCGTCGAAGGCATGCGCGAGAACTCGCCGCTCGGACGCGTCTCGCAACCCGCCGAGATCGCCGAACTCGCGTGGTTCCTCGCCACACGCGCCCCGGCGATGACCGGTCAGGTGCTTGCCATCGAGAATGGACTGTTGCTCAACACCTGAGTCCGCGAGCCCGTACAAGAACATCAAAGGAAGTCCCCCATGGCAGATCTGCACAAACACCGCTCCCGCACGGTCACCGAAGGCGTCACCCGCACGCCGCACCGCGCCTTCCTGCGCGCCACCGGCCTCGACGACGCCGCCATCGACAAACCGTTCGTCGCCATCGTCGACACGTTCGGCGAGAACACCCCCTGCTCCATGTCGCTCAATCAGATCTCGGACAACGTCCGGCTGGGTGTCGCGGCGGGCGGCGGTGTGCCGATTCGCGGCTCGGCGATCTCGGTCTCGGACGGCACGTCGATGAACCACTCGGGCATGCGCTTCTCGCTGGTCTCGCGCGAGACGATCGCCGACAGCGTCGAGCTGTTCGTGCGCGCCCATTGCTATGACGCCCTCGTCGGTGTCGCCGGGTGCGACAAGACGCTGCCCGGCATTCTGATGGGCATGGTGCGCGTGAACGTCCCCGGCGTCTTCCTGTTCGGCGGTGCGATGCTGCCGGGCGTGGCCCCTGACGGCTCACAGGCCACGATTCTCACCGCCATCGAAGCGGTCGGCACGGCGCAACGCGGCGACATGTCCGCCGAGACGCTGCGCGGCATCGAAAAACGCTGCACGCCCACGGCGGGCTCGTGTCCCGGCCAGTTCACGGCGAACACGATGGCGATGGTCGCGGAAGTGCTCGGCCTTGCGCCGCTGGGCTCGGCCATGGTGCCGGCGGTGTACAGCGAACGGATCGCGATTGCGCGTCGGGCGGGCGAGAATGTGATGCGCGCCCTGCGCAACGGCGGTCCGCTGCCGCGTGATCTCGTCACGCGCAAGAGTCTGGAGAACGCCTGCGCCGCCGTGGCCGCTACCGGTGGCTCGACCAACGCCATGCTGCACATCCCGGCGATTGCCCACGAGGCCGGTATCGAGTTCACGCTCGACGACGTCTCCGAAGTGCTCGCCCGCACGCCGCTCATCGGCGACATGCAACCGGGCGGTCGCTATCTGGCCGTCGATCTGCACCATGTCGGCGGTGTACCGGCCGTCCTCAACGCGCTGCTGGCGGGCGGCCACATCCACGGCGACACGCTCACGCAGACGGGCGAGACGCTCGAAGCAGCGCTGCGCGCCTTCCCGGGTCCGGACGGCCGCGTCGTCAAGCCGCACACCGAACCGCTCTCGCCCAACGCAGGGCTGGTTGTGCTGCGCGGCAACCTCGCGCCGGACGGCGCAGCGCTCAAGACCGCCGGTCTCAAGCAACTCAAGTTCACGGGCAAGGCCCGCGTGTTCGAGACCGAAGAGGACTGCATGGCCGTGGTGTCGGCACAGACCTACCGTGAAGGCGACGTGCTCGTGATCCGTAACGAAGGCCCCAAAGGCGGCCCGGGCATGCGCGAAATGCTGAGCGTGACCGCTGCCATTTACGGGCAGGGCATGGGCGAGAAGGTCGCGCTACTCACGGACGGTCGTTTCTCAGGCGCGACGCGCGGCATGTGCATCGGTTACGTCGGCCCCGAAGCCGCGGCGGGCGGACCGATTCGCTTGATTCGAGACGGCGATACCATCCACATCGACGCAATCAAGGGTAAGCTCGACGTCGAACTCTCCGACGAGGAACTCGCCGCGCGGGCCGCCGAGGCCAAACCGTTCGTGCGCGGTCGTCTGGGCGGCGTACTGGAAAAGTACGAAGCGCTCGTGCGGCCGGCTAAGCTGGGCGCGGTCACGCATTCGGGGGCCGTGCCATGGCCCTACGAAGCCTCCATCGGGGAGACGCCAACCCACGAGGACCCGAATTGATGACTACCCCACGCGTAGGCTTTTGCGGCATCGGCCGCATGGGCGAACCGATGACGCGGCGCCTGCTGGCCGCCGGCCACGATGTCGCCGTCTGGAACCGTTCCACCGCGAAACTCGCCGCGCTGCTCGACGCCGGCGCCATCGCCTGCGTGACCCCGCAGGCGCTTGGCGAATGCGTCGATATCGCGTTGCTGTGTCTGGGCGACGGCAAGGCCGTCGAGGATGTCGTGTTCGGTGAGCACGGACTCGTGCACGCCGCCACCCCGCCGCGCTTCATCGTCGATCATTCGACGCTCTCCCCCGCCCTCACGCGCCATCTGGCCAAGCGCTGGCACGAGAGCACCGGCAGCGTCTGGATCGACGCCCCGGTATCGGGCGGCACGGGCGGCGCCGAAGCGGGCACGCTGGCGATCATGGCGGGCGGCCCCGCCGACGCCATCGAAGCCGTCACACCGGTGCTGCGCGCGTTCTCGTCGCGAGTCACGCGCATGGGCGACATCGGCGCAGGCCAGACGACGAAGCTCGCCAATCAGGCCATCGTCGCGACGACGCTCGCCGGACTGGCCGAGGCCTTCGTGCTGGCCAAGCGCAGCGGCATCGACACGGCGGCCGTACCCTCGGCGCTGCAAGGCGGCTGGGCCGACTCCGTGCTGATGCAGACGCTGTGGCCGCGCATGGTTACGCCGCCCGACTTCGCCACGGGCACCGTGCGCGTGATTCTCAAGGATCTCGATGCGATTGCCGAGCTGGCGCATACGAGCGCCACGGTGCAACGTGTGCTGCCCGAAGTGCGCCGTCTGCTCAAGGACGCCGCCGATCGCGGCATGGCGGACTGGGATCTGTCGCAAGTCTTCCGTATCGGCGAAGCCGAGAGCGCGCCGGACGCCTGACGTTCCACACATCCGGTCGCCAGCAAAAAAGCCATGCCCCGCAAAGGGCATGGCTTTTTTTCGTTCAGGGCACGAGAGGCCGAGGCTTCGCCGCCGGCGTAAGCGCCGGCTCGCCCCTGACCTGTGCCTTACTTGACCTTCACGGCCGAGAAGTCCTGACGGCCGAACGGGCTCACCCGATAGCCGGAGACATCCGCACGCGTGATCACCGAAGCGACCGGGTGTGCGAGCGGAATCCACAACGCATCGTCCTTGATGGTCTTCTGGGCGGCCTGATACTTCGCGGTGCGCGCAGCGATGTCGTGCGTACGCTTGCCGTCACTGATCAGCTTGTCGAGATTGGCGTCGCAAAAGCGCGCGAAGTTCGTGCCCGATGTCACCGCCGCGCAGCTGAATTGCGGCGTGAGGAAGTTGTCCGGATCGCCGTTGTCGCCCGACCAGCCCATGAACAGCAGGTCATGCTCACCCGCCTTGCCGCGACGGATCAGCTCGCCCCACTCCACCGTCTTGATCTGCGCCTTCACGCCGATCTTGGCCAGATCGCTTTGCAGCATTTCGGCGCCCACACGCGGATTCGGGTTGAGCAGACTGCCGGCCGGACGCGTCCAGATCGTCGTCTCGAAGCCTTGCGGGAACCCCGCGTCGGCGAGCAGCTTCTTCGCCTTCGCGATGTCGTGCGGATAGTCGGCGACGTTCTTCGCATAGCTCCACGTGTTCGGCGGGTACACGTTGACGGCCGGCGTGGCCGTGCCCTCGAACACTTGCTTGACGTAGCTCGGCTTGTCGAACGCGAGGTTCAGCGCCTGACGCACACGCACGTCGCTCAAAGGCTTGTGCTGCGTGTTGATGGCAACGAACGCCGTCATGAACGCGGGCGTCTCGACCACCTTGAGCGCCTTGTCGCTACGCGCGGCCTGCACGTCGAGCGGCTTGGGCGAAAGCGCGATCTGGCATTCGCCGACCTTGACCTTCTGGGCACGCACGGCGGCGTCCGGCACGATCGTGTAGATGAGCCGCTCGGACGCCGGTGCGCCACCGAAGTACGCCTTGTTCGCGTCGAAGCGGACCACGCTGTCCTTCTGATAGCTGCGGAAGACGAACGGCCCGGTGCCGATCGGACGCGCGTTGAGTTCGTCCGTCTTGTTCGCGGCGACGAGCTTGTCGGCGTACTCGGCCGAATAGATCGACGCGAAGCCCATCGACAGCATCGAGAGGAATACGGCGTCCGGCTCGGAGAGCGTGAAGCGCACCGTGTTGTCGTCGACCTTCTGCACCGACTTGATCAGCTTGCCCAGCGAGAGCGACTGCGCATGCGGGAAGCCCGACGGCGTGAGCTTGTGCCACGGCGCGTTGTCGTCGAGCATGCGATCGAACGTGAAGACCACGTCGTCGGCGTTGAACGCGCGCGTGGGCTTGAAGAGGTCGTTGCTGTGGAAGCTCACGTTCGGGCGCAGCGTGAACGTGTAGGTCAGACCATCGGGGCTGACTTCCCACTTCGTCGCCAGACTCGGCACGACCTTCGCCTGCGCAGCATCGAATTCGACCAGACGGTTGAACACCGGATCGGCAGACGCATTGGTCGTGGTGAGCGAGTTGTAGCGCACGACGTCGAAGCCTTCGGGGCTGGCTTCCGTACAGACGGTGAGTGGCTTGGCTTGCGCTGCGAGCGGCACCAGCGGCAGGGCAAGCGCAGTGAGAACGGTGGCGACGGCAGCGAGCGTGGGACGCGAGGCGAGCGAGCGACGGTGCATGAGCTTCTTCTCCAGGAAGTCGATGACGGATAGCGGATAGCGAGACGATCGTCAGGCGAACGGCGAAACGACCGGTCAAACAGCCGGCCAGAATATCGCAAATTCAGGACCCCTGCCTTTGCGCCGCAGCATATCGATATATGCGCGGCCACAGATACGGAAAGCGAACGTCAGTTCTGCCAACCGAATGCCCGCATCCGATGCACGATGTTGTCGCGCGCGGCCACTACCGTCAGTCGCGAACTGACCGACATGTCGTAGAGATAGCGCGTGCTGCCGGCATACGGCACGCTCACGCAAGGATGCGCCAGCAGCGGAATGTCGGCACCGGACGCCAGCGCCTCGCCCTCCCCCGCCAGGCGCGCCAGACAGGCACGATGCGCGGCGTCGCGTGCCACCGCAAAGGGATCGAGCGCGGCGGCCGACGCCCCCGCCTGCGCGATCACGGAGACGGCAGATGCACCATCCTCGCCTCCCACGGGCGTCGGCGCGTGCGCGGCCAGCGCCACCGGCCCCTGTCCCATCGCCACAAAGAGCCACAGCCCGGCGTGCGCCATATCGATCCAGACCTTGCCGTGCGGACCGTCGCATTCCAGCGACGACACCCCGGGCGTCGCGACCGGCACCGGCGCCTGCGCCGGCGTACACCGGAACCAGCGGCCGAAGATCCAGCGAAGGGCAATGCGCTCAGACAAGAAGCGGTGGCGCATCTGCGTGCGCGGCAGACGACGCGCGAGCGAGTGCTCGGCCGCCGATAGCCACGTCGCGCCATCGTCCGGCCCGCCCGCTGCCGCTCCCGTCGCCCCGAAGGGACGCCCCGCGAGCAGAAAACGCCATAACCACAGCTCGTCGCTGCCGCATTGCGGCGACGAAGCAGCCGCTGTGCGCGCCTGCGCGCCGGTGTCCCCTGCACGCCCGAGCGCCTCGACATCGCTGCTCGCCAGCGCACGCTTTTGCGCGCCACCCGTGAGCTTCCGGTCGCCCTGTCCGAACTGCCCGAGCGGCACGTAAGTCATGGAAGGTGTCGGAATCGATGCGACGCGCGGTGTCGATTCGACCGTTCGTTTCAACATCAACAATTACGACCTCCACAGACGTGATTCCCGATGACTCACCCCGCTTTGCGCAGGGCTATCGGAAATCACTCATTTGGTAATGAGAATCATTATCAAATGATAGCACAAGCGTCTACGCTAAAGGAGTGACAAATGCTTGGGAATGCACCCGATTTGGCAGATCAGACGCCGCGCCACAGCAGGAGATGCGGCCGCTTGCGCGACCGCCATCTTCTTGAGCGCCTCGGCTCGTCGATTTCATCCGCCCTTCGGAACAGATACGCGGATGAGAGGCGTGAAAGCGATATGCGGGGAACGGGAAAGCCGGAGATCAGGCGCTGGCAGGCAGTGGCGGCCGGTAGCCCAGTGCGTGACTGGCCGCCAGCGCCTCGCGACGCACGGCCTGACCGATGGGACTGTCGATGCGGGGATCGAAGCCACCCGTCGCGCCGAGTGCCGTGATCACGCCCACGAGCCGCCCGTCGTAATTGAAGACCGGCGCGGCAATCGCGCTGATGCCCGTGAGATTCGTGTCGCGCACGCTCGCCCCCTGCACCGCACGCACCGACGCCCGCAACGTGCCGATAGGATCGTTGGCATCGAGTTGTGCGCGATGTTCCGGGGTGGCATGTGCCCACTCGCTCTCCGCCATCGCCAGCACCTGCGGATCGTCGAGCAGCCCCAGAAAGACGCGACCGGCGGCGGACCAGAGCACCGACATCACCGAACCGATTCGCACGTTGATCGTGACCGGCAGGCCCGGCTCTTCGAAGCGGACGATGGTCGGCCCCTTATTGCCCATGACGGCGATGAAACAGGTGACGTCGAACGCCTCGCGCAGACGCACGAGCGCCGGTTCGGCAGCCCGCACCGGATCGGCCTGCCGCATGGCTGCCACGCCGATGAGCATGGCTTCGAGTCCGAGGAAGTATTGCTGCGAGTCGGCGTCCTGCGCGACGAGCCCTTCTTCCACGAGACTCATCAGATAGCGGTGGACCTTAGCGGGACTCTGCTGCACATGCAGGGCAAGCGCGGTGAGGCTCGCGCGGCCGCCCAGGCGAGCCAGCCCCTTGAGCACGACCATGCCGGTCTCGGCCGACTGCACGCGCTGTCGGCGCCCGCGCTCACGCGGCGCGTCGATGGCATCCTGCGCGGCGGCGTCGGCGCCATCCGTTCCGTGTGTCGTGCGGGAAAGCGCGGCCGCGCTTCGCGGGCGGCCTGCTGTGGGTCGTTTGCTTGTCGTCATCGGCGAGATTTTAAGATGCAAATCATCGTTGCCTCGTATCGACCAGTCTAGAGGTTAACCCCAGTCCACTAATTTACGCTATGCGTATTATATTTACGCTTAACAGATTCAGAGAATGTGTCAGCGTGCCGGGCTTCCCTCCGCATGCGGAGTATCACATCGAACCGAGGAGACGACCCTGCCGATTTTGGGTAGCTGTGCCGGCCATCGCCCGATGCACACTGCCCGGATGGCAACGCTCCTCTACACTGGATCTATTGTGTGTGTCCGGTGGTGTCCTGCAAGACTCGCCGACGCACGATAGCCTGATAAAGCCTTGATAAAGCCCCGACAAAGCCCGGGCGACAGGCAACAGAGAGCCTCAGAGAGCGAGCGGATGAGCCAGACGATTTCCCCCACCCCGAATGCCACGACCGGCGCGCCTGCCGGCGCGAGCGGTTGCCCCTTCCACCAGACGTCGGCATCGACGGCGCAGACAGCCCCGAATGGCTGCCCGGTGAGCGCCCGCGCGGCTGACTTCGATCCGTTCGAGGACGGCTATCAGCAAGATCCGCCGGAATACGTGCGCTGGGCACGTGAGCAGGAGCCGGTGTTCTACAGCCCGAAGCTGGGCTACTGGGTCGTTACGCGCTACGACGACATCAAGGCGATCTTCCGTGACAACCTGACCTTCAGCCCGTCGATCGCGCTCGAGAAGATCACACCGACCGGGCCGGAAGCCAACGCCGTGCTCGCCTCATACGGCTTCGCGCTGAACCGCACGCTGGTCAACGAAGACGAGCCCGCGCACATGCCGCGCCGCCGCGTGCTGATGGAGCCGTTCACGCCGGAGCATCTCAAGCATCACGAACCGCTGGTGCGTCAGCTCGCGCGTGAATACGTCGACCGCTTCGTCAACGACGGCCGCGCCGATCTCGTCGACCAGATGCTGTGGGAAGTGCCTCTCACGGTGGCGCTGCACTTTCTCGGCGTGCCCGAAGAAGACATGGACAAGCTGCGCGAGTACTCGATTGCGCACACCGTGAACACGTGGGGACGTCCGAAGCCCGAGGAGCAGGTCGCCGTGGCGCACGCTGTGGGCAACTTCTGGCAACTGGCGGGCAAGATTCTCGACAAGATGCGTCAGAACCCGGACGGCCCGGGCTGGATGCAATACGGGATTCGCAAGCAGAAGGAACACCCGGAAGTCGTGACCGATTCGTACCTCCATTCGATGATGATGGCGGGGATCGTGGCCGCCCACGAAACGACGGCCAACGCGACCGCCAACGCGATGAAGCTGCTGCTCTCGCACCCTGACGTGTGGCGTGAAATCTGTGAAGACCCCTCGCTGATTCCTAACGCGGTGGAAGAATGTCTGCGCCATAACGGCTCGGTCGCGGCGTGGCGGCGCCTGGCGACGAAGGACGTCAACATCGGCGGCATCGACATCGCCGCCGGATCGAAGCTGCTGATCGTGACGTCGTCCGCCAACCATGACGAAGGGCATTTCGCCGACGCCGACCTGTTCGATATCCGCCGGGAGAACGCCAGCGATCAACTGACCTTCGGTTACGGCTCGCATCAGTGCATGGGCAAGAACCTCGCCCGCATGGAGATGCAGATCTTCCTCGAAGAATTCACGCGCCGTCTGCCGCACATGAAGCTCGCGGAGCAGACGTTCACGTATGTGCCGAACACGTCGTTCCGTGGCCCCGAGCACGTCTTCGTCGAGTGGGATCCGGCGCACAATCCGGAGCGTGACGATCCTGCGGTGCTGACGCGTCAGTCGCCGGTGCGTATCGGCGAGCCGTCGGGACACAGCGTCACGCGTCCGGTCGTGGTCGAAGCCGTGACGCCGGTCGCCGAGGGCATCGTCAAGCTGCGCCTCGTCGCGCCGGACGGCCGCGCCATGCCGCGCTGGGCGCCGGGCTCGCACATCGATATCGAATGCGGTGAGACAGGTCTGTCGCGCCAGTACTCGCTTTGCGGCGATCCGGCAGACGCCGGTGCGCTGGAGATTGCCGTGCTGCATGAGCCGGAAGGCCGCGGCGGTTCGAACTGGGTGCACACGCAGGTGAGCGTGGGCGACCGGTTGCGCATTCGTGGCCCACGCAATCACTTCCGTCTGGACGAGACGACGCCGCGCGCGATTTTCGTGGCCGGTGGCATCGGCGTGACGCCGATTGCCGCGATGGCCCGTCGCGCCAGAGCGCTGGGCATCGATTACGAGATTCACTACAGCGGTCGCAGCCGTCGCACGATGGCGTTGATCGACGAGCTTCAGGCGCTGCACGGCGAGCGCCTGCATCTGTGGGTCAAGGACGAAGGACAACGCGCCGACTACGCGAGCCTGCTCGCCACGCCGCAGAACGGCACGCAAGTCTATGCCTGCGGTCCGGTGCGCATGCTCGACGCACTCGCACAGTGCAGCGCGCACTGGCCGGATGACACGCTGCGGGTCGAACACTTCCAGTCGCAGCTCGGCACGCTCGATCCCGAAAAGGAACAGGCGTTCGAAGTCACGCTTAAGGACTCGGGCATTACCGTCATGGTGCCGGCCGATCAGACCTTGCTCACCGCCTTGCGCGCCGCGAACATCGACGTGCAGAGCGATTGCGAAGAAGGGCTGTGCGGCTCGTGCGAAGTGCAGGTGCTGGAGGGCGACGTGGATCACCGCGACGTGGTGCTCACACGCGCCGAGCGCGATGCCAACACGAAGATGATGTCCTGCTGTTCACGTGCCTGCGGCAAGAAGCTGGTGCTGGCGCTGTAAGGGCCACACCTGAAGCAGCGCTGCACGGAAATACGAAGGGGGCGCCACGGCGCCCCCTTCGCTTATGCTTTTCCGACCGGCCCGGTGCCGGTCACGCGCGATCACTCGCGGCCACTCAATTACGTCTTCTTGCCGCGCATCGTGCGGCTGATCTTCGCGCCCATGCCCAACGTCTTCATCAGCGTATCGGGCTTGAGCCGCAGCATTTCGTCGGACCACGTCGTGAGCGTCTCGAGAAAATCGAGCGTGTCGCGCATGCGCCGCTCCGTCTCCTTGCTCTCCGACGACATTTCCGGACTCATCAGCGTGTCTCGCAACATCGTGAGTGTGGGGTCGATCTCGCGCTGCCGGCGCCCTTCCACGATCAGCTTGAACAACTCCCAGATGTCAGTCGACGTCTCGAAATGCTCGCGCCGGTCGCCCATCACGTGGACCGTACGCACCAGTCGCCACGACTGCAATTCCTTGATGCTCGTGCTCACGTTGGAGCGCGCCACCTGAAGCGTATCGGTGATTTCGTCTGCCGGCACAGGACGCCCCGCGAGGTACAGCAGCGCATGAATCTGCGCGACGGTGCGATTGACGCCCCAGCGCGAGCCCATCTCGCCCCAGTGGAGCACGAAGCGTTCGGTGATCGGTGTAAGTTCCATGGTTCGGAATCTATTCATTACGGAAATTTCTGTCAACACCGAAATTTCACTTGACGCGCGTAACACTCACGCTTAATTTCTGTCTTAACAGAAACAACTGAAACAACCCTATTCAGGAGCGCTGTGATGGCAACCCTCGCCCCCATCCCCCGGCTAACGCTGTACGTCGACGGCAACTGCCCCATCTGCATGGCGGAAGTGCGGCAATTGCAGACACGCGACCGTGAGGGAGCGTTGGCCTTCGTGGACATTGCCCGTGCGGAATTCGATCCGGCACCGTTGGGGGTGAGTCTGGATGCGCTCAATACGCTGATGCACGGGTGGACCGCCGAGGGCGAGTGCGTCATCGGCATCGATGCCCTCCTCGCCGCTTACACGCTCACCGGTCGGGGCTGGTTGGTCGCGCCGCTGCGCGTGCGCGCACTGCGCCCTGCGGCTCGCGTGCTGTATCGGACCTTCGCCCGGCACCGCATGCGGGTGTCGCGCTGGCTGCGCGTGCGTCCTTCGGGATTGTCGGGGCTGCCGCCGTCATGCGAAGACGGCGTGTGTGGGGCCAAGATGTTCGGAGAGCGCGGCCAGGAATCCTGAGCGCGCCCGCACGTTCAGTGCGCGTTCTGCGGCTTGCGCAGCATCGTCGACAGCGCAATCAGCGCCAGCAGGGCGAAGCCGCACATGACGCTCACGAGGGGCCGCGGCGAGCCGTCGTTGAGCAGACCGAGCAAGCCGCCCGCCGCAAAGCCGAACCCGTACTGCACGCTGCCGACGAGCGCCGCCGCCGCCCCTGCCCGCGTCGGGTGATTCGCGAGCGCGCCCGCCACCGAGTTCGCCGTGATGATGCCGCGCAGCGACATGAACAGGAACAGCATCACGACCATCAACGGCAACAGCACGAGCCCCAGCCAGACGGCTGCGCACAGCGCCGACGTGACGATCGCACAGCCGATGATCCCCACACGCATCAACCGGTACGCGCCGAGCTGCCCGACGCGACGCGAATTGAACATCGTCATCGCCGCCATACCCACGATATTGATGCCGAACAGCACGCCGAAGAACTGCGGCGACACGTGGAAATACTCCATGTACACCAGCGGTGTGCCCGTGATGTAGGTGAACGACGCGCCGAACACCGCACCGCCCGCCACCATATAACCGACGAAATGGGCGTCGCGTAGCAAATGCCAGTAGGACATCAGAATGGCGCGCGGGCCGCCCGACTGGCGACCGTTCACGTTGCCCGTTTCCGGCAGACGCCACAGCGCCAGCAACGCGCCGACACCGAAGACCGCGAGAATGCCGAAGATCACGCGCCATGTCGTGAAGCGCAGCATCTGCCCGCCGACCAGCGGCGCGACGATCGGTGCGACGCTCATCACAAGCAGCATGATCGAAAAGGCGCGCGCGCTGTTGCGCGGCCCGTAGACGTCACGCACGATGGCCTGCGCGATCACCGGCATGGCGCACCCGCCCAGCGCCTGCACGAAGCGCCACATCATCATGTGATCGATGCTGTCGGCGAACGCACAGCCGATGCTGCCGAAGATGTACAACGCAATGCCGGCGGCCATGGGCTTGCGGCGTCCGAAGCGATCGGCAAGCGGCCCCCAGACCAACTGGCCGAAGGCAAAACCCAGGAAGAAATACGACAGCGTGAGCTGCGTGGCCGCCGCACTCGCGCCCAGCTCATGCCGCATCGTCGGCAGCCCCGGCAGATACATATCCGTGGACGCAGGCGCAATCATCATGAACAAACCGAGAATGCCCAACAGCACACGCTCGGAAGGCAAGGCGGGAGAGAGTTCGGACGTCGAGATCATTTATCGTTCTGATTTTTTGTGCGAATCCCGTCGGCGCCGCGAGAGATTTCGCGAAAACGACGACGCCCGCCATGATAACGCCGGCGGGCGTCGCCCTTTCATACTCGATGGTTATCGCAAACCTAACCGATGCTTATGGCGTGACATGGGATCGGTCGCTCGCGTGACCGTGTCACCGCCTCACCGCCTCACCACATCAATCGTCCACCATCGAAGGCTCAGCTTGCCGTGGCCGCGCGCAGATTGCCGCCGTCGCTGCGTTGCGTACGAGCGATGGCGAGCACACCGATCAGCGAGACACACGCCGGCACGGCCGCCGCGAGGAACAGCGACGACGACGACCATTGCAGATGCATCAGCGCACCGCCGAGCACCGGGCCCAGCACCGATCCGATACGGCCGATGCCGAGGCTCCAGCCAATGCCCGTCGAGCGCAGGGACGTCGGGTAGTAAGTGGCTGCCAGCGCGTTGAGCGCCGGCTGACCGCCGATGATCGAGAAGCCCGCGAAGAAGATCGCGATGAAGACCGCCACCATCGACACCATCACCACCGGATTGCCGATCGCGGCCGTCGCGGCAATCGCGATCAGGAACGTGACGGCCAGCACGCTCGTGAAGCCCACGCGGTCGATCACACGGCCCAGCAGCAGCGTGCCGATCACGCCGCCCGCCCACAGGGCAGTCCCCGCCATCACGGCGACCTGCGTCGAATAGCCGGCGTCGCGAATCACCGTCGGCAGCCAGTTCGACAGGAAGTACATGTCGAGCAGGTTGGCGAAGTTGATGACCCACAGCAGGACTGTCACACGGGCGCGACCGTCCTTGAACAGTTCGATGAAGGGCACGCCCTTGGCTTTTTGTTCGTTGAGCACGAAGTGGGCGTCGGCCGGCACATTCGCCGTCGGTGCAACGCGCAACAGTTGCTTGCGGATACGCGCACGGTCGCTCTTCCTGAACATCAGGAACTGGATCGATTCGGGCAGCGAGATCCACATCAGCACGCCCAGCACCAGCGGAATTGCGCCGCCGATGTAGAACACGGCGCGCCAGCCGAGGCTCGGAATGATCGCCGCAGTAATCAGGCCGCCGACCACACCGCCCAGCGTAAAGCCGCACGACACGATCATCATCAGCGAGACGCGGATGCGGCGCGGGCTGTACTCACCGGCCAGCGCCATCGCGTTGGGCATGATGCAACCCAGCCCCAGACCGGCGACAAAGCGCCAGACGACCAGTTCGGTGATCGTGTTGGCGAATCCCGTGACGATCATGCACACCGAGAAGAACAGCGTCGCGCCGATCAGCACCGGACGACGCCCCAATTTGTCGGCCAGCGCCGAAAACGTAAGCGAACCGACGAGCATGCCGAACAGCCCCGCGCCGAACACCGGCGAAAGCGTTTCCTTGGCAATGCCCCACTCGCGAATCACCACCGGGGCCACGTAACCCATGGCCTGCACGTCGAAACCATCGACCACCAGACACATCGCGCACAACGCGATCACCCACCACTGATAAGCGCCCAGTCGACTGTCGTCGATCAATGCGCCCACATTCACTTCTGCTGCTTTCATGCTGTCTCCAAACGTTCTCGCAACTTCGTGGTATTGCGTCCCGGTCGAGGCGCCGGCTTTCTGACTGCTGATGACTGACGTTGCCTCGCGGGCACCGCGCCGCCCCGTTCGGGCAGCGTGGCATTTCGTGCCGAGGATCGAAGGACAAACGATGCCGTCCACTCGCGCACATAAATTACGCTTTGCGGAAGTTTATCTCTCCCAACGTAAATCAATGCTTGGTGTTAACACTTAGAGGCGGGCCGAATTCTCGTCGGATGCCAAGGTCGGGGCGGAGGAAAGCGTCACGGGACGATGCCGGATGCATCGCCTTGGCAAACGGCACGCGTTTTTGTGGTTTTTCTCCATACGAACGATAGGAGAACGCCCGCCTGATGTATGCAAAGGCTATACGGGGCGGGGAAATGGGCGATCGGCGCGGAAAAAAGCGGCGAATTGTCGCAGATGTGGTTTTTCTACAGATTTTTTTGCCAAAGGTTTACCCGTCTAGGGATTTCCCTGATATAGTTGCACCTGTCTCCTCCACCTCCTCCTGGTGGATTTCACGGCCAGCAACGCGCTGGCCGTTTTTTTGCCTGTCGATATCGTGAGGGCAGATTCGTGGGGAACGAGGCGGATGGGCTAACGGAACGTAATGCGATCGCGCGGGCAGCGATGCAGCGCGCATGAATTCCTGCGCTACACTCGACGCCATGAAAATCGCGCCACTCGCCACCCTGCTTTGTGTTTTGCCGCTCGCCGGCTGCTATGTCGTGCAGTATCCGGGCGGCGCATTGACGCTTTCGCCCACACCCACTGCGCCGCAAGCCATGCGTGCCGCGCCGGGGTCGATCGGTAGCACCGACGTGACAACGGCGCCGATCCCGACGCCTAACGTTGTCGCCGCTCCAGTGCGTGCAACGCCGCCACCGCAGTATCCGAACGGCTCGCCCGTCCCGCCCGACTTCGAGCCGGGCAACGGCTCACCGGTACCCCCGGACTATCGGCCGCAAGCGCAGCCAGCCGCCAATCCGCGCTACCCGAACTATCCGAACGGATCGCCGGTGCCGCCGGATTACGTCCCGCCACCGTCGTCGAGAGCCGTGCCGGGCGGCGCCGCAAGTTCGGCCGCTTATGTAGCAGACCCCGCTTACGCGACCTATCCCGCGTATTCGTCTTATCCCGTTTATCCCGCCTATCCGGCGTACGCGACTTACCCCGTGGCCTACCCGGCTTATCCGGCATACGCACCGGTCTACCCGGCGTTCGCCCCGTCGCCCTGGCTCAGCAACGTGTCGTTTTCCGTGTCGTGGGGGCGCGGTTGGGGCGGATGGGGAGGTCGTTGCTGCCACCGCTGGCGCTGAACCGTCGTCGACAGTTCAGGCAGCGTGGCCAGCGCAATCTCAGTGCGACGTCTGACGTTCCTTCGCGACGCGATCCTCGATGCGGCACTCGATACGTTTTCGAATCTGCGCTGCGGCATCGGACGCGCAATCGGCGTCGATGCTCGAAAATTCGCATCGACCGATGTAATCGCCGTCGCAATACGCATCGACCGCGCCATCGAAGCGCTTGTCGGCACGCGGCGTAATGGCGCCTGCCAGGTCGAATGGGCGCCCCGGCGGCGTATGACTGACGTAGTGCCAGTTGAATTTGAACGAATCTGTCATATGTCCCCTTCTTTCAAACGGCAGCTGTGGACCGGTTCGCCAACGCTGCTTTTTGGAGAAATCGTAACATGTTCATGAATGTCGACTGACGGTCGAAAAAAAAAGCGGCTCGCCAGAGAGGCGAGCCGGACAGTCCGTGGAGGTCGGGGGCACATCAGGACCACGGTGATTTCACTGTAGTCCCGAATCGTTGTCGTTATTCTCGGTAATTTGCCTAATCTGTTGCGTCAGGCCTGCACTGCCATCCCCGGCTCCGGCGACAGATCGTCGGCAGCGACCGCCTTGCCGAACAGCCATCCCTGACCGATCGCGTCCGGATGAATCGCAAGCATGTAGTCGGCCTGCGCTTGCGTTTCCAACCCTTCCACGATGACGTCCACGCCGAGCAGCGTGGCCATCTTGCAGATCTGATCGACGATGGCGCTGCCCACGGTGTCCTTGCCGATCGCCTGCGTGAACATGCGGTCGATCTTCAGTGCATCGACGTTCAGCGTCGACAGATAGGCGAGGTTGGAAAAGCCGGTGCCGAAGTCGTCGATGTGAATCTGATAGCCATCGATGCGCAGCCGGTCCAGCGCTTCGCGCAGTTTCGCCATGCTGTCGGTCGAGCGCTCCGTCACTTCAAGCGCGATCTGCGCGCGCGGCACGCGCAGCGATGCCGCCATGTGGTTCAGATACGTGTGGAAGGTCCGGTCGACGACATCCGTCGCCGCGAGATTGATGCTCAGGTGGAACTCCGGATCCGCCAGCACGCGCCCGTGCATCTCGATCAACGCCTTGCGCGCCACCTGCCGCGTGATCAGCCCGATCAACCCCTGCCGCTCGGCAATCGGGATGAAGATGTCCGGCGAAATCGGGTTGCCCGCACTGTCGTTAAGGCGCGCCAGTGCTTCCACACCGACCATCTTGCCGTCACGCAAACGCACCAGTGGCTGGTAGACAAGGTGGATGCCGCCCGACTCGGCGGCCTGCTGCGTCACCCAGTCGATGGACATGCGGTACCGCCGGCGCGAACGCCACGACATCCCCACCGCGCCACCGGCGACCGCACCCGTCAGCAGCGCGAACAACAGCCCCCAGGGGTTCGCTACCAGTCGCGACGACGCGTAGACAGCCGACACACAGACGTCCACGCTGCTGGAACACATCGAATACTGACGCAGCGAACCGATGTCGAGCCAGCGTGAGGTCTGCCCGAGGGTGATGCGCTGCTGGTCCTCGAACTTGCCCGCGCGCCAGAACTGGAAGCGCATATCGCCTGTCGACGCCACCGACGCGAACCCCGGCGCCGGGGTGCCGAGCCGTGCCGGCAATAACGGCGGGCTGAACACCACGACGTCGCCCATACCGATGGCATTGACCTGTACGCCCGGCGTGACAATGCCGGTCAGCGTGTGCCAGAGCTTCACGCCCGTGCGCGTCTCATGACTCGGCGGCGGCAATTCGGGAGCGGGGTCCAACCTGCCGGCCACGGCGGAACACAACAGGCGCGAGTTATGAACGCGACCGATGTCATGGAAATAAGGGCTGCGCATGGCAACACGGCGCAGAGAGAGGATGTCGGCGTCGGTACAGGGCAGCGCGCCACTGTACATGGCGTCCTGCAACGCGTTGCGACTGGAAATCGACGCGTCGCCCATGAAGCCCATGATGTCCTGCGCATAGTTTCGCAGGCGAAAATCGTCGACACGGGTCTGCGCGACCTGACCCATCAACAGCATGACCAGCATGCCCGCCAGGGCCCCGACAAGCACCGGCAACCAGCGGGTCAGCCTTCTGAGCGTTTGCATGGAGAGTGGCGTCCACGATAGTGCCCCTTGCCGGGGCTTGTCCGCAGTGTAGCGCACTGCCCGGGCGATACATCGGATTGCCAGACAATCGTGTGCTGCGCCGCGCGCCACGGGGATTGTTGAGTGGGACGATAGGGGGTCGGCACTCGGTTACCTTGCCGACTCCCGCATTCTCGATACGACATCGGACCTCGCCATGACACTCAAATTTCGCAATCCGGCGAACGCTGACGTCATCGAGATATCGTATCTGTCCTGCATCGCGGCCTTCTTCCTCGGCCCGCTCTACCTGCTGGCGTATGGCTTCACGTGGCACGCGCTGCTGTGGACGCTGCTCGCCATCGGCCCGGCGCTGCTCTGGAAAGAGTCGCTACTGGCGCTTTCGCTGCCCGCGACGTGCCTGCTTTACGCGGTCATGATCCATCCGCTGCTCATCGGCCGGTTGCGTGCGAACGGCTGGGAGCCGACAGACGGCGATGCCCTGCCGGGTCCGCGTCAGCGCGGCTATCACTGACTCGCATCGTGGACGCCCGCATTCCCGGCGGCGTCTGCGGGCATCATCGCAATGAAGCGATCGAGCGCCGCCGAACCGTGATCGGCGCGATACGCCAGACTGATGGGCGCTAACGGCACCTCTCCCGCCGGGGCTTCGATCGGCCAGAACCCCATGCCGGGCGTGCGGATCTGACTCACCGACGCCGGGACCAGCGACACCCCGAAGCCCGCCGCGACCATCGGGACGATGGACGTGATCTGTGGCGCCTCCTGCCCCAATTTCGGGCGAAACCCCGCTGCCTCACATGCCGCAATCGTACGGTCGTACAACGCCGGACTGATGTCGCGCGGCAGCAGGATGAACTCGTCCTGCGCGAGTGCGGCGAGCGGCACTCGCTCACGCCCGCTCATCGGATGCCCCAGCGGCAACACCAGCACCATCGGCTCGTCGACCACACGCACACTCACAATTCCGTCGGGCACCTCGAACGGCGTGCGGATAAAAGCGGCATCGACGGCGTCGTCCAGCAGCGCGCTCAGCAAACTCGCGGTGTTGCTCTGCTGCGGATGCAGTTGCACCTCGGGATAACGCGCCCGGAAGTCGCGAATCCACGCCGGAATCCGCGGCTCGAAATACGTCGCACCGGCAAAGCCGATACGGATCTGGCCCGCTTCGCCGCGTGAAATCTGCTGCATGCGCCGTTTGGTCCGCGCCACGCGCTCGAGAATTTGCTGTGCCTCGGGCAGAAATGCCTCACCGAGCTCCGTAAGCACGACATCGCGCGGCAAGCGCACGAACAACGGGCCGCCCAGTTCCGCTTCCAACTGCCGGATCTGCAAGCTCAGCGGAGGCTGCTGAATCCCGACTCGCGCCGCCGCCCGCGTGAAATGACGCTCCTGCGCGACAGCAATGAAATATTGCAGATGCCGCAATTCCATAACCACTCCCCGGTCAGCCCGATGCCGTCGGGCTTTTCCCAATCAATACATAAAAAGTATGCAAATTGCTTGTTCAATATATTGGAAATGTGACCGATGGGTCAATACACTTCGAGTCAAGCGCAAACCGGCTCCCCCAAAGCGGTCGCGCCGAGAATTCAAGAGATTCGAAAAAGAGACTTAGAGAAGAGACACGAGGAGCCTCACGATGTTTGAAGATCGCATCCGCCTGGCGTCGCTACGCGACCGGGTGATGAGCGCAGACGACGCTGCCAAGCTCGTTGGCGACGGCATGGTGGTCGGCATGAGCGGATTTACCCGCGCCGGCGACGCCAAGGACATGCCGATCGCTCTGGCCCGACGGGCGAAAGCCAACCCGATGAAAATCACCCTGATCACCGGGGCATCGCTGGGGCACGACTCGGACAAGACCCTCACGGAAGCTGGCGTACTGGCCAAACGTCTGCCGTTCCAGGTCGACACCACGTTGCGCAGCGCGATCAATCGCGGCGAAGTGATGTTCGTCGATCAGCACCTTTCCGAGACCGTCGAATTCCTGCGCACCGGCCAGTTCGGCAAGCTGGATGTCGCAGTGATCGAGGCTGTCGCCATTACGGAAGACGGCGGACTCGTGCCGAGTTCGTCGGTCGGCAACTCGGCGAGCTTCGCGATCCTCGCGGAGAAGGTGATCGTGGAGATCAACCTCGCGCAGCCGCTCGCGTTCGAGGGCATGCACGACATCTGGATTCCGGGTCAGCGCCCGCACCGTGCGCCGCTGCCCATCGTCGACGTGCGTGACCGCGTTGGCACGAACGTGGTGAAGATTGCGCCAGAGAAGATCGCGGCCATCGTCATCACCGATACGCCGGACAGCGCCTCCAATGCGCTGCCGCCCGACGCCGACACGCAGCGCATCGCCGGCCATCTCATCGAATTCTTCCAGCACGAGGTCTCGCGCGGACGTCTGCCCCGCACGCTGCCCGCGATCCAGTCGGGCATCGGCACGATCGCCAACGCCGTGCTCACCGGCTTCATCGATTCGCCGTTCGAAGACCTGACGATGTACTCGGAAGTGCTTCAGGACTCGACGTTCGATCTGATGGACGCCGGCAAGATGGTGTTCGCCTCGGGCTCGTCGATCACGGTGTCGCAGGCGGTTCAGGACCGCGTGTTCAAGCATCTGGAGCGTTACCGCGACAAGCTGGTGCTGCGCCCGCAGGAGGTCAGCAACCACCCGGAGGTCATCCGTCGTCTGGGTCTGATCGCCCTGAACACCGCGCTCGAAGTGGATATCTACGGCAACGTGAATTCGACGCATGTCGGCGGCACGCACATGATGAACGGCATCGGCGGCTCCGGTGACTTCGCCCGCAATGCCCGCATGGCCATCTTCGCGACGAAGTCCATCGCCAAGGAGGGCAAGATTTCGAGCATCGTGCCGATGGTGCCGCACGTCGACCATAACGAGCACGACGTCGACATCATCGTGACCGAACAAGGGCTGGCCGATCTGCGCACGCTGGCGCCGCGCGAGCGTGTGAATCTTGTCATCGACAACTGCGCGCATCCGAGCTACCGCGACGTGCTGCGCGAGTATTACCGCGACGCGCAGCGCTACGGCGGCCAGACGCCTCACGCGCTGGAGCACGCCTTCGATCTGCACGTCAACCTGCGCGAGCGTGGCTCGATGCTGGCAGGCAAGTAATCGGAGCAACGGGGACGTCGGGAACGACGGAAGCGATCGAGACGATCGGATGAAGCCAACGGCTGACACAGCCGGGTGACATCACCGACATCGGTGCCGGACGCCATCGCCGGGGGGCGGGCGGCCGGACACCGGTTGGCCGGCATCGGCGCAGTCCACAAGACTCGCCGGTGCCGAGAAGAACGTGAGACGCATGCGGTCTCATGGGCCGGACGCTGGTGAGAGCGTTCCGGCATTCACGGCTCGCCGGCACCCGCGGGCGAGCCGTTTTTTACGGTCCGGCAGCACGTCTCAACGACAGCCGCCACCGTACGGACCCTGTGCCATCACGCGATCATTCGCGACGCCTGAGCGGTCGTGCCGTCGATCCGGAAGATCGACACCAGTTCGCGAAGCCCGCTCGATTGGGCCGCCATCGACTGGGCCGCCGCCGAGGCTTCTTCCACCAACGCCGCATTCTGCTGCGTGACGGTATCCATCTGCATCACGGCCTGATTGACCTGCTCGATGCCTGTGCGCTGCTCAGTCGACGCCGCCGCGATTTCCGCCATCAGATCGGTGACGCGTTTCACGGCGTGGACCACTTCGTCCATCGTGCCGCCGGCTTCGGCCACCAGCTTCGTGCCGTCGCTGACTTGCCGCGTCGAGGCGTCGATCAACTCCTTGATCTCCTTCGCGGCATTCGCACTGCGCTGCGCGAGCGTCCGCACTTCGCCTGCAACGACAGCGAAACCACGTCCCTGCTCCCCTGCGCGCGCCGCCTCGACCGCCGCGTTGAGCGCCAGGATGTTGGTCTGGAAGGCGATGCCTTCGATCACGCTCGTGATGTCGGCCACGCGTGCGGAGCCGTCCGAGATCCCGCGCATCGTCTCGACGACCTGACGCACCACTTCGCCGCCACGCTGGGCGATTTGCGACGCATTCGAGGCCAGTACATTGCCCTGCTCGGCGTTGTCCGCGTTCTGCTTGACGGTGGTCGTAAGCTCTTCCATGCTCGCGGCCGTTTCCTCCAGCGAAGCGGCCTGCTGCTCGGTGCGCGACGACAGATCGGTGTTGCCCGCCGCGATCTGTGCCGAGCCGGTGGCGATGCTTTCACTGGTATTGCGCACCTGCCCCACGACCTGCGCGAGCTTGGTGTTCATGTCGCGCAGCGAGCCGAGCAATTGGGCGAGTTCGTCCTGTCCCTGTACGACGATACGCGAGCTGAGATCGCCGCGCGCGACCGTCTGCGCAATTTCCACGCAGCGACCGATAGGCACCGTGATCGAGCGCGTAATCAGCCAGGCGATGAGCGTTGCCACGGCCAGCGCCAGCAGAATCAGGACGATCGTGGCGATGAACGCTGCGTGATAGCTGCTGGCGGCCGCTTCAGTCGCCCGCGCGGCGCCTGCACGATTGACTTCCACATGGGCTCTCAGCTTCTCGGCGAGCACCGCGAACGGCTTGGTCGCCTCGGCCATGGCGACGGAACGTGCCAGCACCTTCGAGTCGCTGTCGCCCTTTTCCAGCTCGGCGACGCGGTTGTCCACGGCCAGATAGGTGGTCCAGGCGTCACGCACGGCCTCATAGGCCACACGATCCTCGTCCGACGCGATCATGCCCTTGTAGGCGTCCAGCGTCTTGTTCATGCTGTCGATGGCCGCCTGACGTTTGGCCGTCTCGTCCGAGTGCGTCGTCTCGTCGGTGGACAGCAGCAGCGCGAGCGTAGCGCGACGTGTGGCGTTGGCTGCCGCCTGCGCCGTGCCGAGCGTTTGCACGCTGGGCAGCCAGTTATCGGCGAGGTCGCGCGTACCGCCGTAGATGCGCGACGCCTGGAAGACAGCCATGCCGCCCACGATGCACAACAGAATCAACGTGATGGCGAACCCGACGCTCAACCGTGTGCCGATTTTGAGACTACCCAAGAACTTCATGCCCACTCCATATGCGACAAAACGATAACAATCGCATGCCATAACGGGTGAGCATTCGACAATCTTGAGCCAATAACCCCTTGATTCTCACGCAATGACTTTCGAAACATTTCAAAAGACCGAAAATCAATTGCATATCGATAGTTTTACGATGCCCGTTTCTCCTGACAAACTAACGATCAATAAATATCCATTAACATATATTTAATAATCTATCGATTGAAATACCAGATTACCGACTCGCACCATCGATCGGCGTCGGATGCACCGTATCGAGATCGATGTCGTCGATGCAACGCACGTTCACCGCTGCCATCTTCGTGCCGTCGGGCATCTGACCGAACGCAAACGCTTCGACACCGCAATTCGGACAGAACTGGTGACGAATCACATGCTTGTTGAAAAGGTATTCCCGCGCCTTCCCATCGCCTGCCGTTTGAGAGAATTCCGCGACAGGCGTAAATGCGAGAATCAATCCGCGCTTTTTGCAGATGGAACAATTGCACGTAATTGTTTTGGACAAATCAATATTTGCAGTGAAGCGCAAATCACCGCAATGACATCCGCCCGAATATTGCTGATTCGCCATGACGTCTCTCCTCCAGATGATGGAATGATCGCCAGCGGAAAATGACGTCGCAATGCGGACGATCCCGACGTGGACTGCGCATCGGAATTGCCGCGTTCATGCGAGATGGGGAAAAGCGCCGCCGGCGTGCGGTCTATTGTGCGACAGAATCCGGCGGGCGGGCAGCGACCGGCACCAGCGCCGGTCGTGTCGAACGAGGGAGGTGAGTCTGCGAAGTTGACTCAGCGCATCAAGACGCTCAGTGACTCAGCGCGCCAGGGCGCTCAGGCCGCGAGTGCCGGCTCGTCGCGACGCGGCGGGCGGCCGCCGTGCTGCGTGTGCATGACCGTCACACCATGACGGCTGTGCTCGCGCAACTGGAATAGCGCCACCGTCTCGGCCAGATTGCGCGCCTGCTCGCTGAGCATGGCGGAGGCGGCGGCCGATTCTTCCACCAGCGCGGCGTTCTGCTGCGTCGACTGATCCATCTCGGCCACGCTGCGGTCGATCTGGCTGATGCCGGTGCTCTGCTCCATCATGGCCGTATGAATCTCGCTGATCAGACGCCGCACGCGTGCGATGCCGTCGACGATTTCACCCATCGTGTCGCCCGCCGCCTGCACGCGTTGCGTGCCGCTCTTGACGTTCTGCACCGAGGCTTCGATAAGCGTCTTGATTTCCTGCGCGGCGGCGGCACTACGTTGCGCCAGCGTACGCACCTCCCCGGCCACGACTGCGAAACCACGCCCCTGCTCGCCCGCGCGAGCGGCTTCCACGGCCGCGTTGAGCGCGAGGATGTTCGTCTGGAACGCAATGCCGTCGATCACGCCGATGATTTCGGTAATGCGCTCCGACGACTTCGCAATCTGGCTCATCGTCGTGACGGCCCCCGTGACGACGTCGCCGCCACGCGCTGCGGCGTCGCTCGCATCGTTGGCCAGACGCGTGGCATGCTCGGCCGCCTCGGCCGTCTGCTTGACGCTCGCCGTCAGTTCGGTGAGCGCCGCCGACGTCTCCTGCAGCGTGCCGGCCGATGCCTCGGTGCGCTGCGACAGATCGCGGTTGCCCATCTCGATCTCGCTCGTCGCCGAGGTCATGCCGTGAACGCCCGAGCGCACGTCGACCATGACCGTGCTGATCTTGTCGACGAACGCGTTGAACGACTTCGATATCTGCGCGACTTCGTCGTGCCCGATGACATCGAGGCGACGCGTCAGATCGCCGCCGCCCGAACCGATGGTGTCCATGGCGTCGCGCACTTGCGACAGACGACGGAAGGCCTGCGACGTGAAGAAGCTTGCGATGCCGATGGCGCACAACGTGAGCACGATCAGCGAGATGAGCGTGCCGCTCAGCACGCGCGACAGCCCGGTGGTGGCTTCCGCCTTGTCGAGGGCGACGACGAACAGCCAGTCGGTGCCCGGCACCGGCTGCGCCTTGACCAGCTTTGCCGCACCGCCGAGTTCGACTTCCGTGGGGTTGGCGGCGTGCTCCATCTTGCCCAGCGCGTCGGGCGTGAGTGCGGCTGCGAGATCGCTCGACTGCTTGAGCATGAGCTTTTCGTCCGGATGCGCGATCACGAGACCGTCGCGCGAGACCACGAAGGCGAGGCTCGACGGCGTGGGGTGCACGGCCTTGACGACGTCCTGCACCGCGTCGAGCGGGACTGCGCCGCTCACCGCACCGAGCGTCTGACCGTCACGCAGAATCGGTGCGGCGAACGACACGTAGAGCTTGCCCGAGGCAATGTCGGCGTAAGGCTTGACGACCGTGAGCTTGCCGGCAGACGTGGCGCCCTTGTACCAGGGGCGTGCGGTCGGGTCGTAATCGGGCGGCGTGGGGCCGCTGGAGAAATACGACTTGTCGCTCCAGCCAATGCTGGAAATCGGGAAGCCGTTGGTCGCGCCAAGCAGCTTCGTGAGGGCCACGCCCTGCTCGCCCTTTTCGACGGCGGCGGCGCTGCCCACGACCGACTGGCCCTTGGCGGCGGCCCAGCGTTCCACGGCCAGCGTGTTGCCACTGGCGACGGCGTCGAGCGTGTCGGAGATGGTGGACATCATGCTGTTGCGCACGATGACGTAAGTGGTAATGCCGGAGAGGATCAGTGCACCAATGACGGTGGCACACGCGATCAGAATGATGCGTGTTCTAAGCGAAGATACTGTCATGCTGTCGAGGCAGGCCTGCGGCTAGGGGGATCGAAAGACAGAAGACCGGCACCCAGGCTACCGGCTCCACGAGGTGGGAGAATCCACCTAAGACGTTACGGCCGGCGGAGGGAAAACTTTAGGTGTTAACCCGAAATAGCGTCCGAACGTGCCATCCGAAATCGCTACGGATAGCAAAACATATGGTGTGCAAAGGGATATGCCGGGAAGGCAAGGGAATGCGGTAGATGAGAAGTCCACCGGCACAGCGCAATGCCATGCCATGCCATGCCAGCAGACATGTCCGTCAGTCGTTCGCCGCCGCTTCGGCTTCGGTCTGCTCGATGGCCTGAACGATGATGCGCAGCGTCGCGTCGAGATGCGCCTGCGTGTGCTTGCGGGCTGCTGCAACGTCGCGCGTGCGGTACTCGTCGAGCATGGTCTCGTGCTCACGATTGCTCACGTCCACGTGCACGGGCCGCATGTAGAGCGACAAGGCGATGTAAGGCCCGGACGCATCGCGCAATGTCTTGATCAGATGCGCGAGACGGGAGTTGTCCTGCGACGCCCACAGCGCCGCGTGAAACGCCTGATTCAGTTCGGTCCACTTGACGACGTCCGTCGTCGCCAGCATCTCGGCATGCAGCGCTTGCGCGTGCGCGATATCTTCCTCGCGCATCGTCGCCATCGCCTGCTCGGCCATCATCGGCTCCAGCGTCATGCGCAAGCGGTAGATCTCGTTGACGTCGTCGATCGTGAGACCGCGCACCACGGCACCGCGATGCACATCGAAAAACACCAGCCCTTCGGAGACCAGCGTGCGCAAGGCTTCGCGCACGGGCGTCGTCGACATGTCGAGACGGCGCGCGAGATCGTCCTGACGCAACCGGTCCCCCGCCTTCAGACGACCTTGCAGAATCTCGGTGCGCAAGGTCTCGATGGCATATTGATACGCGGTGAGTCGGCGGCGGCCCGAAGTGGCAGACGAGCCGACGGCGCCGGATGCGGAGGACGTGCTTTTCAAAGGAAGGCCGTGTGAGGATTTATCGACGCGTGAGTTTACTCCAATTTGCCAGCGCCTCTCCAAGGTCACCAGCCGCCGTGCCCGAGGCCAGAAGCGCCGTCACGAGCAGTCGCGTCTTCAGCGGCGACAACCAGCCCGACAGATGGGCGCCACGTCGCGCGAGATCGATTTCCGAACCGACGTAGCCGTACGTTTGCGACGCCGTCGAGCCGCTTGCCGCACGACTGGCGATCACCACCGGCACCCGCGACGTCAGCGTGCCGATGCGCTGCGCGAAGCCGAACGAGACGTGCCCCGCCCCCTGTGCGGCAACCACGAGCGCCTCGTAACCGCCCTCGACCGCCATCTCCGCCAGTTCGCCGTCATCGCCGAGGACGGCCGTCACCAGCGCGACTTTCGGCCACGCCCGCACGGGTCGGGGCAACGGCTGCGCGCGCATGGCGGCGCCATGAAAATACGTGGGACGCCCTTCGACGAGGCGCGCCGCGACACCCCCGTCGAGCGACGCGAACGCCTGCACGGCAAGCGCATCGCTCTTGCTGACCCAGCGTGCGTAATGCACCGTGTCGTTCATCACCACGAGTACGCCGCGACCGGCACTGTCCGGATGACAGGCCGTACGCACCGCCGCCAGCAAGTTGGCAGGACCGTCGGCACCGGCCGCCTGCGGCGCGCGCATCGCCCCGGTCACGATCAGCGGTGCCGGTGACTTCCAGAACAGATCCAGCAGAAAGGCCGTCTCCTCCAGCGTATCGGTGCCCTGCGTGAGCACGACACCGCTCGCCCCCGCCTCGATCTCCTGCTCGGCCCACGCCAGCGCCGCCATCAGATCGTCGTAGCCCAGCGAGGCACTCGGCAACTGACGCAACGATGTCGTGCGGATGACCGCCACCTCGGCCAGGCCCGGTACCGAGCGGGCGAGTTGCGTGGCATCGAGCGTCGGGACGACACCACCGGCCGCATCGGAGGGCGTCATGCTGATCGTGCCGCCGAGCGAGGCGACGGCGACCGTCGGAAGCGAAGCAGGGATTGTGGGCATGGCAGGCGTGGCGGGCGTGGAAGACGAGTCGATCATGGCAGAGGGATCAGGTGAGTGGAGGTGATTTTAATTTCGGTTGCTATGCATTGTGCATTATATATAATCGACAATCGTTTGCGAAGGGCATTGTGCGCTTCGCGGCGCTCCCCCAGAGAAAACCCATATCAGGAGATGTCATGCAACCAACCACTGTGGGCCATCCGGCCGCCGGGGCGACCCGATACCGGTTCGCGGTATTCGCACTCATTGTCGTGATCGCCCTCGTGAACTACATCGACCGGGGCGCGATTTCGTACTCGGCCGCCCAGATCACGGCGGAATACGGCTTCGATCGGGCGGGATGGGGGGCCGTGCTCGGCTATTTCGGCTACGGCTATATGTTCGGCGCACTGTTCGGCGGTGCGCTGGCCGACCGGCTCGGCGCAAAGAAGGTATGGGTGATCGCCGGTATCGCGTGGTCGGCCTTTGCCATCGCGATGATCTGGGCGGGCGACATCGGCGTGGCGGTCTTCGGCGGCTCGGCGCTCACGGGCTTCGCCACGATTCGCGTGCTGTTCGGCTTCGCCGAAGGACCGGCGTACTCCATCATCAACAAGACGATGTCGGCGTGGGCGTCGCCGTCCGAGCGCGGTTTCGCGGTGTCGATCGGGCTGCTGAGCACGCCGCTGGGCGCGCTGCTCACGGCCCCGGTGGCGGTTGGTCTGCTGCTGCTCACCGATAGCTGGCGCACGATGTATGTGGTGCTCGGCGTGGCCGGCTTCGTGCTGATCGCACTGTTTGCCCGCGTCTACACGAATCGTCCGGAAGACAATCCCCGCGTGAATGCGGCCGAGGTCGCGCTGATTCAGGCGGGACGCCCGGCGCAGCCGTCGTCGTCCGCTGCTGCGGCCAGCGAAATGCCGTGGTGGAGCTTCTTCAAGAGCAAGACGCTGGTGTTCAACTCGATCGGGTATTTCGCGTTCATCTACGTCAACTTCATGTTGCTGACCTGGACACCGAAGTACCTCGCGGACGAGTTCCATTTCACGCTGTCGTCGCTGTGGTACATCGGCATGATTCCGTGGACGGGGGCGTGCGTGACGGTGCTGCTCGGCGGGCGCATCTCCGACTGGCTGTACCGCAAGACCGGCAAACTGGTGATCGCGCGCAGCTGGTTCGCCGCCGCGTCGCTGACGTGCACGACGCTGTGTTTCCTGCTGGTGTCGCAAGCGCAGAGCGTGTGGGCCGTGATCGCCCTGATGACGCTGGGCAATGCGCTCAATGCGCTGCCGAACTCGGTGTACTGGGCCGTCGTGATCGACACGGCGCCGTCGCGGGTGGGTACGTTCAGCGGCCTGATGCACTTCATCGCGAACATTGCATCCGTGCTCGCACCGACCCTGGCGGGCATTCTGTCGGCGAAGTACGGCTACTCGTCAATGTTCATCGCCACGGCGGTCGCGACGGCAATCGGCGTCTTCGCGATGTTGCAGGTGAAACCCGGCGTCGGACCGAAGCTCGGACGCCCTGACGGTAAGACAGTGGCGGTCTGACAGCTATCGTGGGGCGCGAGTCCCGGACAATGCCGGTGGCAGGATCGAATGCCGCCGGCATTTCACCCATGAATACGCTAGACGCCTCGCGCTTCGAGCGTCAACCAATCGAAGACTTCCTTGACCGCCGGCGAGCGCAGTTCTCCGGCGACGCGGGAGATCCACCATGTGCGGCCTTCGAGGCTCGGATAACCGTCGAGCCGACACAGACGCCCTTGTCGCAGCGCCTCATCGGCCAGCAATCGTGAAATGCATGCGATGCCCCGGCCCCGTAGCGCCGCGTCGAGCAGCAAGCGCTCGTCGTCGTAGATCGTATGCTTGCGAAACGACGCCAGCCGCTCCCGAAACAGCGATGCCGTGTCGTCGCGCGTGAAGCTCTCTTCGAGACAGAGCAACGATGTCGCCTGCGCATGCGCTGACAGCGGCACGCGCGTCAGGCGATCCGCCAACGTCGCCTCGGCCACGATCACCCACTCGTCTTGCAGCCATGGCGTCTGCGTCAACCCGGTTTGCTGAAGCGGACGGTCGCTGATGGCGATATCAATGTCCATCTCGTCGATGAAACGCGCCGATTCGTCCGTCGACAGCATCGGGCATAGCGATGGAATACGGGCCAGCAGATCGTCGAGACGCGGGCTCAGCCAGCCGTGCAACACCTGCGCCGGTCCCACGATGACTACCAGTCCGGGGTCCAGATACGTGGCAATGCGCCCCAGCCCGCTGCGCAACGTATCCACCGAGCGCTGCACGCTACGCTGCAACACCTCCCCCGCCACCGTCAACTCGACACCACGCCCCACGCGCCGGAACAACGGCTGCCCGATCTCCTCCTCCAGTTGCTGCACCTGATGACTGATCGCCGACTGGCTGACGTGCAATTCGTCCGCCGCACGCGAGAAATTGCCGTGGCGCGCCGCCGCTTCGAAACCCATGAGCAATTTCAGGGAGGGAATTCGCTGACGATGCATCGCACGCCCCGAGATATGAGAAAAGTTGATCGATAATAGCAAAACATCTCGTTTTAATTTATCGATGATGTGCCTCAAACTGCGTGAACTGCCTGACCCGCCGACGCACACGCGGTCACTTCATGGCGTCATCGTGCGCAACATCATCAAGAGAATCAGGTCATGCCGACACGGCGAGGGTTTATGAAAACAGGACTGACGGTATCCGGGGCGACGATGCTCGCGAGCGCTTTGGGTAGCGGACTGACGGGTGCTGCGTTCGCCGCCGGGACATCGTCGTCCGAATGGACCATGCCGGACGAAGGCGAGCGTCATGCCGCAACATGGATGGCATTCGGTCCGAGCGAAGACGTATGGGGGCGCCGCCTTCAGCGCGCGGCGCAGGAAGGACTGGCCCGCATCGCGCAAGCCATCGGCAGTTTCGAACCCGTCAACATGCTGGTTCGGGAAGACGACTACGACGTCGCGCACCGCATGTGCGGCAACAAGGTGAACCTGATCGTCCAGCCCATCGACGATCTCTGGATGCGCGACACCGGCCCCGTCTTCGTACGCACTCGTCGGGGCGAACTGGCCGGGATCGACTTCAACTTCAACGGCTGGGGCGGCAAGCAGACGTGCGAGGACGATGCCGAAGTCGCCAGGTTCGTTACGGGAAAGGCCGGTGTGCGCCGACTGACAACGCGTCTGGTGCTCGAAGGCGGCGGCATCGAGGTCGATGGAGACGGCACCGCGATCATCACGGAGAGTTGCGTGCTGAACCGCAATCGCAATCCGGGACTCAGCAAGACAGCTTGCGAAGCCGAGTTAATGCGCTTGCTCGGGCTGCGCAAGATCATCTGGTTGCCGGGGATCGCCGGGAAGGACATCACCGATGGCCATACCGACTTCTATGCGAGATTCGTCCGTCCGGGCGTGGTGATCGCGCATCTGGATAACGACACGTCGTCTTACGATCATGCCGTCACGAAGCGTCATCTCGACATCCTGCGTCACGCGACCGATGCCGCCGGACGCCCACTGCAAGTGGTCGTTCTGCCCGGCCCCGACAGCGTGCGCAACACGTATGAGTCGGACGAATTCGCCGCCGGGTATGTCAACTTTTATGTGTGCAACGGTGCCGTCATCGCCCCGCAATTCGGCGATCGCGAGACGGATAACAGCACTCGGGACACCTTGCGGGACCTGTTTCCCAAACGGGAAATCGTCCAGCTCAATATCGACGGCATTGCAGGCGGGGGCGGCGGAATTCACTGCACCACACAGCAACAGCCGGCTTGAGGGGCACAGCGCCCCCCATCGTCAGCGGCAATGCGCGCTACGCTTGTGCCCCCTACGGCTTAGCTGATATCCGCGTACGGCGCGATTTTGTAACCGATGCCTTCCAGCGCCGCGCGAACCGCACCGGCCATACCGATGGCGTTGGGGCTATCGCCGTGAACGCAAACCGTGTCGATATCGACCTTTAGTCGCTTGCCGCTCTCCGCGATGATGCAACCTTCGGTCACCATCGCAAGCACATGCTTTGCCGACTGTTCAGCGTCGTGGATGACGGCACCCGGCAATTTCCGCGACTTCAGTTTGAAGTCATCGGTATAGGCACGGTCGGCATAGATTTCGGAGATCACACGCAGGCCGCTTTGCATGCCCACGTGCCACAACGGTGTCGCGGCCATGGCGGAAAGAATGAGTTCCGGGTTCAGCTTGCGAATGGCCTTGATGAAAATCTCCGCCGAGGCTTCATCGTCGGCCACGAGATGTCCCATCGCGCCATGCGCCTTGACGTGGGTCAGGCGATGTCCGGCGGCCTTGGCCATCGCATCGGCCGCCCCGATCTGATAGACGAGATACGCCTCCAGCTCAGTCGGGCTCATGTCCATATGACGACGGCCGAAGCCGACGAGATCGGGATAGCCGGGGTGCGCGCCAACGGCAACGTTACGCGCCTTTGCCGCGGCGCACAGCGACGCCATGATCAGCGGATCCCCGGCGTGCAAGCCGCACGCCATATTGGCAGTGGACGCAATGGACAACATCTCCATGTCGGAACCGATGGTGTACGAGCCGAAGCCCTCCCCCATATCGGAATTGATATCGATCGTCTTCATAGTGGACCTTAGTCTTCGAGGTTTTCTCGTGCCGTCTCGCGCATGGTGAAGAACACAATCAGTGCGCACACTGCGGTTGCCATGACGAAATAAGCCGGCGAAGTTTTGTCGCCCGTCTGCTGAACCAGCCAGGTAGACACGTAGGGGGTCGACGCGCCCCCGAGAATGGCACCGATATTAAAGCCCACGGATACGCCTGTGTAGCGCACGTGCGTCGGGAACATTTCCCCATACAACGGGTAGCCCACGGCCTGCACCATAGCGAAGGCAAAGAACACGAGCAACACCGCGGCAATGGCCATGTTGAAGTCGCCTTGCGACGTCATCCAGAGTGCGAGCGGCGTGAAGATGACGTAGGCGATGTAGCCGGCAATCAGCACGGGGCGGCGCCCCACCGAATCGGACAGGCGGCCGAAGAACGGCATCAGCAGCGCAGACAGAATGGGCCCCGCCGCCATCAGCCAATACACCACCTGACTGGGGTAGTGCATCACCTTGGTCAGATGGATGTTGAAATAGACGAGCCCCAGGTAGGCACAGGCGTTCTGCGCAGTGGCGATGACGACGACACAGAACAACGATTTCCCATGGTTCGAGAGCACGTCGCTAAGCGGTGCCTTGACGGGTTCATGGCCTTTCTGGGCGCCCTTGAACTTCGGCGATTCCTCCAGATGCTGACGCGCCCACACCGTCAGCAGAATCAGCGGGAAGCACAGCAGAAAAGGAATGCGCCAGCCCCATTCGCGCATGTCGTCGGCACCGAGGATGAGGCCGACAATCCCGGCCACCAACGCCGCACTACCGGTACCGATACCCACGCCGGCCGGGTTGAACGAACCGAACATGCCCCGGCGGTTTGCCGGCGCCACTTCCGCAATGTAGGTCACGGCCCCACTGACTTCGCCCCCCGCGAAGAAACCCTGGGTCACGCGACACACCAGCAGCAGGATTGGCGCCCAGATACCTGCGGTGCTGTACGTGGGAAGCAGGCCGACACAGGCGCTGGCGGCCCCCATCCCCAACACCGTGGTCAGCAGCGTTTTCTTGCGGCCGAACCGATCCCCCAGCCAGCCAAAAAAGACGCCGCCCAGCGGACGAACGAAAAATGCGCTGGCGAAAATACCGAGCGTTCCCAGCAAGGCATCCAGCCCGTCCGTCGTCGGGAAAAAGTGACCGCTCATCATCACCGCCAACACGCCATAGAGCGCGAAGTCGAAGTATTCGACGGCGGACCCCATGGACGCGATGATGGACACCCGCCAGGGCGACAGCTTCTCGCCGCCGGCCGCTGCGCCGGTGCCGGCATGCGCCGACGGCGATTCTTGAGTACCTACTGCAGACGTTTCCATACACTCCCCTTCATATCGATTTTTCACTACGGTCGCATTCGCCATGCGAGTCCCCTCCCCCGTAGTCGATCGGCATCGGCCAGCAAAGTCATTGCCCGACGTCGATCCACGCGCAGATGTGTCGCCGCAAGTCACGAGCCACTACAGCGATCGGCTCGCGGCGACAGACATCAGCACCTCGCCGAATTCGGCTACCGTGCCGTCGCGCATCCTGACGTCCGCCACCTCTGCGGCAAACGGGGCTTCGACGGCACTCAAGGCGTCGCCGATCTGCAGGTAGCCAATGACTTCCCCGAGCGCGACCTTGCGCCCCGTCACCGCTAACGGGATGCCATCCATGGGATGCTTGTGCAGAAAGCGCCCGGTGGCCGGGGCCTTGAAGGCCGGCACATCAGGTGCGACCGATGTCGCTTGCGGCTGTCCTGTCTCGACTCGCGCGACTGGCACTGCGTCCTTCTTCAGTACCAGGCGAATGCCCGGGTCCTGGTAGTCGAGTGCTGTCGGCTCGGCAGTCGAGAACCAACGCATCAATTCGATTGCGAAGTCGACGTTCATTGCTGCGCTCCTCGCTGACTGCGACCCGCCAGCCACTGTTCAAGGAAATGGATGTTGAAACCGCCGTCGACCACGCCGTCCAGCTTCAGCACTTCCCGGTGAAGACCGATGTTCGTATCGATGCCCTCGATCACCATCTCACTCAGCGCCTGACGCATACGCGACATGGCTTGCTCCCGGTCCTTGCCATAAGCGATCACCTTCGCGACGAGAGAGTCGTAGTTCGGCGGAACGGCGTAGCCGGCAAACAGATGCGAATCGACGCGAATTCCAGGGCCGCCGGGCGGTAGCCAGGTCGTCACGGTTCCGGGTGAAGGCATGAAGTTCCACGCGTTCTCGGCGTTGATCCGGCATTCGATGGCATGACCGGTAAACGTCACGTCTTCCTGGTCGATGGACAAAGGAATGCCCATCGCTATCCGGATCTGCTCGGCCACGATGTCCACGCCTGTGACCATCTCGGTGACCGGGTGCTCGACCTGCACACGGGTGTTCATCTCGATGAAGAAGAATTCCCCGTCTTCGTAGAGAAATTCGAAGGTCCCCGCACCGCGATACCCGATCTGCCGACAAGCCTCGACACAGCGCTCACCGATCGCCGCAATCGCGCGCGCATCGATCTTCGGGGCAGGCGATTCTTCAAGGACTTTCTGATGACGGCGTTGCAACGAGCAGTCCCGCGCACCTAGCCAGATGGCCTTGCCGTAGTTGTCGGCCAGCACCTGAATTTCCACGTGGCGCGGGTGCTGCAAGAAGCGCTCCATGTAGACCGCCGCGTTATTGAACGAGCGTTGCGCCTCTTGTCGGGTCAGCGCCACCGACTCGACCAGATCCGCCTCGGTCGTCACCACGCGCATGCCTTTCCCGCCACCACCCCCTGCTGCCTTCACGATGAGCGGGTATCCCACCTGAGCGCCAATGCGGAGAATCTCGTCTGCGGCCTCGGGCAGTTCGCCCTCCGAGCCCGGTACACAGGGAACGCAGGCCATGCGCATGGCCTGCTTGGCGCGAACCTTGTCGCCCATGCAGCGAATGGCGCTGGACGTCGGCCCAATGAACGTGAGTCCGTGCCTTTCGATCATTTCGGCAAAATCGGCGTTCTCCGCCAGGAATCCGTACCCGGGATGAATGGCCTGTGCCCCGGTGAGCCTCGCGGCCATCAGAATCTCGTGCGGATTCAGATAGCTCGCTTGCGCAGACGCCGGTCCGATGCAAATCGCTTCGTCTGCCAGCTTGACGTGCGGCAGTGTGGCGTCGGCTTCAGAAAAAACGGCAACGGTCTTGAGGCCGAGATGGCTGGCGGCGCGCTGAATGCGTAAGGCAATCTCGCCACGATTCGCGATGAGAATCGTGTCAAACATCGCTGTTCACCTCGATGACGAATAGCGGCGTGCCGACAATCACGACACTGCCGTCCTCTCCCAGAATTTCCTTGACGGTGCCGGACCAGTCGCTGTCGACCTCGTTGAGCATCTTCATCGCTTCGATCACGCAGAGCTTCTGACCGACGTCGATCCTGTCGCCCGTCTGGACAAACGGCGCCTCGCCCGGCGCCGATGCGCGGAAGAAATTGCCATTCATCCCGCTCCTGACGATTTTTACCGACGCATCACGCCGCGTGGAAGCAGCGGAGGCAGCGGATGCCACGGGAGCGACAGACGCTACGACCGCTTCCGGCGAGCCAGCCGCGGCAGGCAATGCGCTTGTCATGACGCCCGGCTGGCCTGTCGTCCCGGCGTCCGGCGCGCCGCGCTTGAGCTTCAGCGAGAATCCCTGCGCCTCCATTTCCATTTCGGCCAGATTCGTTTTGCTGAAGACTTCAGCGAGCTTCCGAATGTCTTCCAATCGCTGTGACATGCTTGTTTCAGACACGTTATTTCCTTGATTCCGTCTATGCACGCGCCCCGCTCAGGGCCGCTCAATCGTGAAACGACGCGTCAAACGCGCACCGCCATCAGTTCAATGCTGTGCTTCAGTTGGCGCACCACCCGGCTGTGCTCCGATAGCGCCGCCATGGCGTCGTCTAACGTCAGGAATCTGAAGCGCAGGCCAACACCCGCGCGGGCCTGTGCCAGGCGCCACAAATCCGACTCGATGACGGTTGCGATCTTGGGATATCCGCCGCAGGTATTGCCGTCAGCCAATTGAATGATCGGCTGCCCTGACGGCGGCACCTGAACGGTTCCGGGGACTACGCCGTAGGAAAGCAGTTCGACGGGCGCCCGCAATGGCAGGCTTTGGCCCCCCAGTCGATAACCCATGCGGTTCGATTCAGGTTGAATCGCATATTCGGTGCTCGTGAACGTCTCCAGCGCAGCGTCCTGAAACAGCAGCACCTCGGAAGCCGGCACGCAACGCAACTCGATGACATTGCTCGACAAACTGGCGAAGTAATCGGTGATAACGTCAGGCGCGACACCGAAGCCACCCCGGCGTTGCGGCTTGCGTCGCGGGCTCACCTGATCATTGCCGATCGCCAGCCTGTCGCCACGCTTCAGGCCGCGTCCATCGACACCGCCGAAGCCCGCCCGAATATCGGTGGAACGCGAACCCAGCACCTGAGGCGTATCGACACCACCGGCAATCGCCACGTAACTTCTGGCGCCGGACTGTGGCGGTTCGATCGTCAGCACTTCGCCCGCCCGAACCCAGTGGCTCCAGTACGGCGGAAGTCGTTTGTCCCCGACCAGAACGTTGGCGAAGGCGCCGGTAACGGCGACCAGTCGGTCCTCCTCGAATCGGAGCCGGAAGGGATACATGGTGACTTCAATGCCTGCGCAATCCTCGGCATTGCCGACCATCAGATTCGCAATACTCAGCGCGAGGGTATCCATGGCCCCACCGACGCTCACGCCCAGCGGCACCGCGTCTTCACGGCCTTTGTCCACGACGAGATTCAACGCGCCGCTACTCATCACCTCGATCATGCGTTCACCTTTCCGACTTTGAAGCGCACGACATCGCCCGGCGCAAGCAGGCACGGATGGCTCGAATGGGGGTCGAACAACGTCGCGGTGGTTTGACCGAGTGCGTGCCAGCCGCACGGTCCCGCCATGGGAAAGACGGAAGCCTGAACGCCGGCGATGATGACCGAGCCCTTCGGCAAGCTCACTCGCGGAACGTCTCGCCGTTTCAGTGTCAGCTCAGGCGGCAGCCCTACCATGTAGGCATACCCGGGCATCGACCCGACTGCGGCGACCCGATAGTTCGCCTCGCTGTGCAGCTTTACCACGTTGGCAACGCTCATCCCCAACTGCTCCGCCACCGGGATCAGGTCAGGCCCCTGCTCTGCGCCGTAATCCACCTGAAACTCAAACGTCTTCCCCTTCGCCCCTCTGGGCGATGACTTCGCCCAAAGGCCGAGCAACATCTCGCAGGCCGCGTTCGGGTGCAGGACCAGCGGGTCGAATTTCAACAGGAGGTTGTTCACCCCGAGGATGGTTTGACGAACACCTCGCGCAATATTTGCCTTGTCGCGAAGCGTCGCGGCGAGGTCCAGGAGGCGCTCCTGAATGACGATGTCGAACGTTCCGTTTGAAGGATTCAGCAGCAAGCCGCCGACCCCTGCCATCGAAACCGGCACCGAGCCGTTATCCAGACGACTTGTCCATGGAGGTGGCGCCATGTCTCCTGTAGTTTTTTTCGGTAACGTCATAACCTTCAAATCTCGACTCACTCGATGCCCTGGCATCGCTTCTTTCTTCTCGTGACAGGTCGCCGGGCGAATTCACGTCTTCATCAATTGCATGTGAGTCCCCGCCACGGCAGCTGGCGTTTTGCAAATCATAGGTCGTCGAAAATCACAAAAAAAGCGATATTTAACGATCCATACACATCTAAATTATGAATGTTATTCAGACGCTTTTTCGCGTATCGTCTACAGAAATACCTCCGAAAGGGACGACCGATGTTTTCGTTCAAACAGCTTGAAGCGCTTTACTGGATTGGCACGCTTGGCGGTTTCTCGCAGGCGGCCCGCAGGCTGAATACCACGCAATCCGCCATTTCCAAACGCATCCAGGAACTGGAAGAGACTTTCGATACGCCGCTGTTCGACCGGGAGCTACGGCAGGCTCGCCTCAATGAGAAGGGCGAGGAAATGATGATGATTGCGCGGCGTCTGCTGGAGCAGCGAGACGAGGCCGTGGAGCAATTCAGCAAACCCGAAGTCATCGAGCGACGGCTTCGCATCGGCGTGACCGAACTCACCGCCATGACATGGCTTCCGAAGTTGGTCCAGTCGATAAACCAGCATTACCCGCGCGTGGTCATCGAGCCCGATGTCGACAATAGCGCCCAGTTGATGGAGAAGCTTCTCAACGATGAGATGGACACCATCATCGTCCCCGATGCGTTCGCCGATCACGGCACGATCGCCATGCCGCTGGCAAGCGTCAAGAACGTCTGGGTTGCCAAACCGGGACTGGTGGCCGAACAAAAGAAGCCCCTTCGCCTTCACGAGCTGGCGCCGTACACCATCCTGACGCAGGGAAGCCAATCCGGTACGGGCATCATCTACGACCGGTGGATTCGCTCTCACTGCCAGTTCCCGAATCGCGCCATGAGTTGCACCAGCATGGTGGCGCTCGTTGGCCTGACCGCTGCAGGCATGGGGATCAGTTATCTCCCCTACCTCCCGTTCAGCTCGCTCATCGACAACGGCGTGCTCGAGATCATCCAGACCACGCCAAAACTGCCCGACATCAACTATGTCGCGCTATATCGCGCCGAGCGCAAGAGCAGCTTCGTTTCCTCGGTATTGAAGCTTGTGCAGGAATGCTGCGACTTCTCCAATGCCTTTCAGGGGCACCTCACAACGCAGAAGCCGGGTATGAAACGTCAGCCTTGATGCCATGAGATCTGCGCCTCGCGCGAACGCGATACATCAGGCTTTCGCCCACCTCATATGAATTTAATTCCGGCAACAGTGTGCATTTGCCCATAGGCGAGATAGCGGCGCCCCCCTATTCTCTCTTTCAATCGAATTCCGATTTCTTCATTGAAAGCCCTCGCCGTGAAAGTCGTCATCGCACCTGATTCGTTCAAGGAAAGCCTTCGCGCAACCGAAGCCGCAAACGCCATTCAAGCTGGATTCTCGGCCATCTTTCCTCACGCGGAATTTGTCCTGGTGCCCATCGCGGATGGAGGAGAAGGCACCGTTGCCACCTTGGTGCATGCGCTGGGTGGCGAGTACCGGAGCGAACGGGTGTCCGACCCGCTGGGGCGTTGGGTCGACGCGCAATACGGTGTCACGCCGGACGGCGTTGCCCTGATCGAAGTCGCGGCAGCCAGCGGCCTCGCGCTCCTGACGTCCGCCGAGCGCAATCCGCTGGTGACGTCGAGCCGTGGCACAGGCGAACTGATGCTGGCGGCCCTGAATGCAGGCTTACGCCGCTTCGTGATTGGACTGGGGGGCAGTGCGACGAACGATGCCGGACACGGCATCCTCTGCGCGCTGGGCGCTCGCCTGCTCGATGACAATGGCGACGACGTGGCCCCCGGCGGTGCGAGTCTTGGCGCCGTCGCGCATATCGATGTTTCCCGACTGGATCCGCGCTTGCGCGAGTGTGCGATCGAACTGGCATGTGACGTCGACAATCCGCTTTGCGGCGAGCACGGCGCGTCTGCCGTCTTCGGTCCTCAGAAAGGCGCAACGCCCGAACACGTCGCGTTGCTGGACAACGCACTTGAGCACTTTGCCAAGGTGCTGGAGCGAGACCTCGGCGTGAAGTCCGGGCTTGCCGCCGTCCCGGGTGGCGGCGCCGCCGGTGGCATGGGAGCCACGCTAAGTGCCGTATTCGGGGCGCGGCTGCGCGCAGGCACCGACATCATCGCAGAGGCCTGTCGTCTGGAAACCGCCATTGACGGCGCGTCGCTGGTCATCACGGGTGAAGGTCGTATCGACAGCCAGACGGTTCGCGGCAAAGCGCCCGCCGGCGTGACACGCATCGCTCGCCAGCATCGTGTGCCCGTCATCGCGCTGGGCGGCTCGGTGAGCCACGACGATGAACTCCTGTATGACGCCGGTATCGATGCGGTCTTCGGCGCCGTGCGCGCACCCTGTACCGTCGAAGACGCCATGCGCCACGCCTATCGCAACCTGCAAGCCAGCGCCAAGAACATTGCGGCGGCAATCCGCATTGGCCGGACGTTGGCCTGAGCCATCGGCCGGATACGCCATGAGACGTCAAATCGATAGCCGGCTGGCAGAACAAATTGTTGCCGAGGCCACACGCGTTCTCCCATTCGACGTCAACGTGATGGATGAAACGGGGTCCATTCTCGCCAGCTCCGACCTGAGCCGAATCGGCTCACTGCACCGTGGGGCGCAAATCGCCTTGAGCAACGGCAGTGACTGGGAAGTCGATGCCGCAATGGCCATGCGAACGCCGAAGGTGAAGCCTGGCGTCAATATGCCGCTCGTCGTGAATGGCGAGATCTGGGGCGCCATCGGGCTGACGGGAAATCCCGACGAGGTCCGCCAGTATGGAAAGCTGATACAGGTGCTTGCGCAGATGATCCTCGAGCGGGAAATGCTGACCGTCGAACTCCAGCGAAATCACCGGCACCGCGAAGACCTGGTGCTTCATCTCATCAACGCGCAGCAGTCATTCTCCGAGACCGAACTGGAGAACATGGCCAATCGGTTCGGCGTCGATTTCTCGGCGTTCTGGTTTGTCATCCTGTGCGAATTCGCCTCGCCCCAAGCACCGCTCAATGACCTGATCGACGCCGCAGCCAATGCGCAATCGAAACTGAGTCAACGCTTTCCAGACAGCCTGTCGGCCAGAATTTCACAGCGAGAACTCGTCATTCTGGACCGGACGGCAACAACGGCAGTTGATCAGCGTGACGTCGCAGACCTCGCCAAAGAGAAGCTCTGCACCGTTGAGAGTCTTCTCGACTCGGCATGCCAGCTCCCGTTCAAAGTCGCGATTGGCGTAGGCCTGACAGGCATTACTGCGTTCAATCATTCATGGAAGAGCGCGCGGGCGACCCTCCGTGCAGGGACAGCAAGCGTCACCCATTCTCACGAACGGTGCTTTTCGTTCTATGACCATCGACTCTTCTCGGCGCTGTCATCGTGGGACGGCACATGGCAGGCCCGGGAGATTCTCCGACCGCTTGAGCAGCTCAAGGCGCGTGACCGCTCCGGCGGAGAACTGCTGGAAACGCTCAACGTCTGGTACCGCCACGCGCGCCAGGCCAATGAAACATCCGCCGAACTGGGTATCCACAGAAATACGCTCGACAAGCGGCTGCGGCGAATCGAGGAACTGAGCGGCCTGACCCTCTCATGCACGAAAGACTACATCCTGCTGTACCTCGCCTTGCAGCTCGATTGTCTCTAATCCCCTAGCTTCTACTCTCATGGCAAATTCCACCCCCAGCAACCGCAAAGCCCGCGGGCTCACGCCCGAGACCGGCGCATCCGACAAGTCGCCCGTTCGTTCCAGCGACCATGACGAACCGCTCAAGGAAGATATCCGGCTCCTCGGCAGGTTGCTCGGCGAGGTCGTGCTTGAACAGGAAGGTCAGCAAGTCTTCGATGTCGTCGAAAACATTCGCCAGACAGCCGTTCGATTTCGTCGCGAGTCGGACCCGATCGCCGGCGATACGCTCGACAAGCTGCTGAAAAAGCTGAGCCGCGATGAAACCAACGCCGTAGTGCGCGCCTTTTCGTATTTCTCGCACCTGGCCAATATCGCGGAGGATCAGCATCACAACCGTCAACGCCGCGCCCACCTCCTGACGAGCGCGCCTGCCCAGCCGGGCAGCGTGGCCCATGCGTTGTCGCGCCTCGACGAGGCCGGCGTATCCGGCCCCCAGATTCGGCAGTTCTTGCAGACCTCGTTGATTTCCCCGGTGCTGACCGCCCATCCCACGGAGGTCCAGCGCAAGAGCATTCTGGATGCAGAACGCGAAGTCGCTCGCCTTGTCGCCGCGCGCGACCTGCCGATGACATCCAGCGAGCTGCGCCGCAATACCGAGCGGCTGCGGGCGCGCATTGCGACGCTCTGGCAGACACGCATGCTTCGCTTCACAAAGTTGACGGTAGCCGACGAAATCGAGAATGCGCTGTCGTACTACCGAATCACGTTCCTGAGCGAACTGCCCGCCCTCTATGACGACGTCGCCACCGAGATCGAAACCCGGTTCCCCGCCGAAGATACGGTCCATGATCCACTGGACGCACCCGCCTCATATTTGCAGATGGGCAGCTGGATTGGCGGAGACCGCGACGGCAATCCGAATGTCAACGCCAGCACCATGCGACACGCGCTGGCGCGTCAGTCGGCAACGCTATTCGACTACTACCTCGAAGAAATTCATGCGTTGGGCGCCGAACTTCCCCTCTCCAGCCTGATGGTCGATGCGAGTCCGGACCTGATGGCGTTGGCGACGCAATCTCCAGACCGCTCCGAACATCGCGCCGACGAACCCTATCGGCGTGCCTTGATCGGCATCTATGCCCGGTTGGCCGCCACCGCACGTTCGCTCGGCGCAAACGACATCCTTCGTCAGGAAGTCGGGACTGCCGCGCCCTACGGCACCTCAGCGGAATTCAGCGACGACCTCAGCACCCTCGTCGCGTCGCTACACGCCAATCACGGCGCCGCGCTGGTCAAGCCACGTCTGGCAAGTCTGAAACGCGCCTCGGAGATCTTCGGTTTCCATCTGGCGACGCTGGATATGCGCCAGAGCTCAGATATCCATGAGCGTGTTCTGAGCGAGCTGTTGTCCAAGGCCCGGGTGGAGAGCGACTACGCCAGCCTGACCGAAGCCGGCAAGATCGATCTGCTGCTCTCCGAACTGGCCAAACCGCGGCTGTTGTTTTCGCCGTTCATGGAGTACACGGACGAGACCCACTCGGAACTGGGTGTCCTGCATGCCGCCCGTGACATTCGCCATCGTTACGGCAAGCGTGCCGTCCGCAACTACATCATCTCGCACACGGAAACGCTGTCGGATCTTCTCGAAGTCCTCCTGCTCCAGAAAGAAGCGGGGCTGCTTCACACCGATGGCAATCGGCTGACGGCGCTTGACCTGATGGTCGTCCCCCTGTTCGAGACGATTCCGGACTTGCGCTGCGCCGCCAGCATCATGCGCCAATGGCTGACGCTTTCGCAGATTGCACCGCTCATCGCCAAACAGGACAAGCTGCAAGAGGTGATGCTGGGTTACTCCGACTCCAACAAGGACGGTGGCTTCCTGACCTCCAACTGGGAGCTGTACAAGGCGGAAAACGAACTGGTTGCCCTGTTCAACGAGGTTGGCGTCACGCTTCGTCTCTTTCACGGTCGCGGCGGCACCGTCGGACGTGGCGGCGGACCGAGCTATCAGGCCATTCTGGCGCAGCCTCCGGGAACCGTGAACGGCCAGATCCGTGTGACGGAGCAAGGGGAAATCATCGCGTCCAAGTTCTCCAACCCGGACATCGGGCGACGCAATCTGGAATTGCTGGTATCGGCCACCCTGGAAGCCAGTCTGATGCCGCCCACTCAGGAAAGCCAACCGCCACAAGCCGTCGCGCGCTACGAGGCGGTGATGGATGAGCTCTCCGAACGGGCATACCGCACCTACCGGAACCTCGTCTACGACACCCCGGGATTTACCGACTATTTCTTTGCCGCGACGCCGATTGCCGAGATTGCGCAGTTGAACATCGGCTCCCGCCCCGCCTCGAGAAAGGCGTCTCGTCGTATCGAAGACCTGCGCGCCATTCCATGGGGATTCTCGTGGGGACAGTGCCGCCTCTTGCTCCCCGGCTGGTATGGCTTCGGCAGTGCCGTCTCGGATTGGCTCGCGAATGCGGCCGACGCATCGGATAGGTCGCAACGGCTCGATACGCTACGTTCGATGAGCCGGGACTGGCCTTTCTTCGGTGCCCTTCTGTCCAATATGGACATGGTCCTGGCAAAGACCGATCTCGCCGTCGCATCGCGCTACGCCAGCCTGGTGCCTGAACGCGAACTGCGCAACGCGATCTTCAGTCGTTTTGCTGATGAGCACGATCGGACCTGTGAGATGCTGGCGACCATTACCGGCAACCGCGAGCGGCTTGCGACCAACCCCGTGCTCGCCAGATCGATCAAGAACCGTTTCGCTTACCTCGACCCGTTGAACCATTTGCAGGTCGAGCTGCTCAAGCGTCACCGGACGGCGTTGGCAGAAGGGGAAGCACCGGAAGATCGTGTGCAGCGAGGGATCCACCTCACGATCAATGGCGTCGCCGCAGGCTTGCGCAATAGCGGATAAGAAGCGGATAAGCACATAAACACTGATACGAAAGGAGAAAGGGCTGCGACACCAATGTGTCGCAGCCCTTTTTTGATGCTATCCGGCGAAGAAAAAATGCCGTGATACGCGACGTAATTACCGCAGGCTGGCGCAGAAGCGTTGAACACGCGTGCACGCGTCGCGCAGGCGTTCGGTGTCGTCTGCGTACGAAAGACGGAAGCCAGGCCCCAGACCAAAGGCCGAACCGTGCACCAGCGCAACCCCTTCGGACTGCAGCAACTCGGAGACGAAAGTCTCATCGCTGTCGATACGCTTGCCGCCTTCGGTGGACTTGCCGATCAGACGGGCCAGCGAAGGGAAAACGTAGAACGCGCCGTCAGGCATCGGACAGTCGAGCCCCTGCGCGTCGTTCAGCATGGAAACGACCATATTGCGACGCGTCTGGAAGACCGTTCGACTGTTGTGGATGTAGTCCTGCGGACCATTCAACGCCTCGACGGCCGCCCACTGCGACACCGAACTCGCGCCGGAGGTGGTCTGCCCCTGGATTTTCTCCATGGCATTGATCAGCTCGACCGGGCCGGCCGCATAACCGATTCGCCATCCCGTCATCGCATAGGCTTTGGAAACGCCGTTCATCGTGAGCGTACGGTCGTACAGCTCAGGGGCGATTTGCGCGGGCGTGGTGTACTTGAAACCGTCGTAGACCAGATGCTCGTAGATGTCGTCGGTCAGAATCCAGACGTGCGGATGACGCTTCACCACTTCCATGAGCGCCTTCAATTCGTCTTCGGTATAGGCCGCACCACTCGGGTTCGAGGGCGAATTGAAAAGCAACCATTTCGTGCGCGGCGTAATGGCCTTTTCCAGATCTTCCGGACGCAGCTTGAAGTGGCTTTCGATGGACGTCGTCACAAACACGGGAATGCCGCCGCACAGCGACACCAGCTCCGGATATGAGACCCAGTAAGGTGCCGGGATGATGACTTCATCGCCGGGATTGACGGTCGCCATCAGGGCGTTGGCAATGACCTGCTTGCCGCCACTGGAGACGATCGTTTGTGCGACCTTGTAGTCGAGATGATTTTCACGCTTGAACTTGGCGACGATCGCTTCGCGAAGCTCGGTGATGCCCAGCACGGACGTGTACTTGGTTTCACCGCGGCGAATCGCATCGTAGGCCGCTTGCTTGATGTTGTCCGGGGTATCGAAATCCGGCTGACCGGCGCTCAGGGCAATGATGTTGCGGCCCTGCGCGGCCAGATCGCGCGCTTTGTCGGAAATCGCGATGGTGGCGGACGGCTTGATACGGGACAGAGAGTCGGAGATGAATGCCATGATAGAAAAAGGAGCGCTAATGAATTTTGGCCAGAGGCCTTTTTTGGCGGATGCGACTCAACTCCCGACGAGGTTCCGGGGCTCGCCGCGAACGAACGCTTCGATGTTGTCGACCAGTTGATCCGTCAGGCCTTGCACCGCTTCATCGCTGGCCCATGCAACGTGCGGCGTCAGGAGGAAGTTGCTTCGATTCACGAGTTTCATGAACGGGTGATCCTGCGACGGCGGCTCTGTCGCCACGACGTCGAAGGCCGCACCGGAAATCTGCCCCGCCTCCAGCGCCGAGCCCACGGCAGCCTCGTCGACCAACCCACCTCTCGCCGTATTGATCAACAACGGACGACGCTTCATCAGCGCGAACTCCGTTGCACCAATCATGTTGCGGGTCTCCGGCATCAACGGACAGTGCAACGTCAGAATATCGGCCTCTGCCAACGCTTTCTCGAACGGCACGTAGAGAGACCCCTGATTCGCATAGCCCTTGTAGCCTGCGAAGATGACCCGCATGCCGAGCGCGCGCCCCATGTTCGCCACCGCCTGGCCGAGTACGCCGTCACCGATCACGCCGAGTGTCGACCCCGCCAGGTCCTTGATGGGGAAATCGAAGAAGCAGAACTGGCCCGATGCCTGCCAACGACCGGCGCGCACCGCATCCTGATACGCGCAGATGCTCCGGCGCAGCGCGAAAATCAACGCAAAGGTATGCTCGGGAACCGTATTGACGGCGTAGTTGCGGATATTGCTGACAACGATGCCCTGCGCCTTGCAGGCGGCAACGTCGACGTTGTCGTAGCCCGTGGCCGCCACCGCCACCATACGGAGTTTCTTTGCATCGGCGATCACGTCGCGGGGCAGCTTCACCTTGTTCAGCACGACGATGTCGGCATCAGCGATACGGGCTGAGACCTGCTCAGGCGTTGTCTGATCGTAGGTGATCAACTCATGCGCAAACGCCGGCGCGCGGAAGACGGTTTGGGCAGACAGCGTGCCGCGGTCCAAAAACACAATCTTCATGCCGTCAGCCCTTGTAGCCCAGACGCGCGAGAGCGGCTTCGATCCAGGTGATGTCCAGCGTCCCGTCGTCGATTTCCTTGAAGGTCACCTTCTCGGCCGCCGACTTCTTGCGCGCTGCTTCCAGAATCTCTTCGGTGGCTTCGAACGGCACGCTCAGCAAGCCGTCGGCGTCGCCCAGAATCAGGTCGCCGGGATTGATCACCATGCCATTCAGGGAAATCGGCACGTTGATTTCGCCCGGGCCGTCCTTGTACGGACCACGGTGACTGACACCGGCGGCGTAGACCGGGAACGAGCCTGCCTTGATCGCATCGACATCGCGGATGGCGCCGTTCATCACAAAGCCAGCGATCCCGCGCTTGATGGCGGTCGTGACCATCAATTCGCCGATCAGCGAATTGGTGAGATCGCCGCCGCCGTCAACCACGATGACGTCGCCGGGCTTGGCGAGATGCAGCGCCTTGTGAATCATCAGGTTGTCGCCCGGACGCACTTTGACCGTCAATGCCGGCCCCGCCAGCACCGTGCCATCGTGATACGGGCGCAGGCCAGCGCCGCCGGCGGTCATGCGCCACATGCAGTCGCTGACGTTCGCAACGGGAACCGAGCGAAAGGCTTCCACCACCGATGAGGACACTTGGCGCTTACGCTCCAGAATCTGAAGACCGATCATTTTTTGCTTTCCTAGAATTGATGAACAAACGTGCGAATTGACGCACCGCCACTGGGACGAACCGGGGAAGACACCACCTCGCGAACGCTTGGCTACGCGATGCGGCTCAGGTCCCCTGAATCGTTTGTTGTCACTCTAAGACAAGCGAAAATATAGAAAAAGCGAATTAAATAGCTAATTTAAGATCACTTAATTCGATGAATTGAGACGGGAATCGCAGGGGGATTTGAGGCTTCAATCTGAAGCTCTGGCTCGAGGCTTTTACTTGATGCGGCAGCCGACTACGAAGCGAGAAACGCTTCCAGTGCGCGCTCCAGCGCCGTCATGTCGTCAACGACGGCCGATGCGCCGACGAACGGATAGTCGTGCAGTAGCTCACTTCTGATGACGATGCACGCCAGCCCTGCCGCACGGGCAGCCGCAAGGCCTCGGGGAGAGTCTTCGACCACCACACACCTGTCGCGAGTCAATTGCAGTGCGTCCAGCGCCTTCAGATAGCAGTCCGGCGCCGGCTTGGGCCGGCCCGACGTCTCGCGTGTGAATATCGCTTCAAAGTGTTCAAAGAAAGTGCCGTGTGCGTGCGCCAGCCTAAGGTGCTCACGAAAGGAGGCGGTCACGATAGCCATGCGCGCCCGGCCTTTCATGCGCGCCAGCAAAGGCACGACGCCCGGTCTCGTGAGGCCGTTGGCCGCCGACAGGGCATCGGTGTAGCGCCGGTTCCGCTCGGCGCGCAGCTTCGCCAGCGCCATCTCCGGGTATCCCTTCTCGCTGAGCATGTGCCATGCCCCGCGATTGGCCACCAGAAACCAGTCGACGTAGCGCTCACGGCTCAGCGCCACGCCATGCTCGGCAAGCACATCGCGATTGGCTTCATAGAACAGGCGCTCGGTGTCCGACAGGACACCGTCGTTGTCCCAGAGAATGCCTTTGGAGATTCCTTGCTGGGAAGATGGGGGAGATGGCATGGACGCGTGCGGCACCGACGATGGAAGCAATGCCGCTGGCGCCAGGGTGACCATCCCCCCAGGTAGCGGCCGTTCCGTGGTTTGAGAGTTACCGACTACAAAGCGCCTCGTCCGGGGAGAAGCCCCTCGAGCGCTTCAGCAATCTCCAGAAGCGCCTCATCCTGCCCGTGAAGCCCCATGAGCGTGACGCCGACGGGTAACCTTTCGCGGCGATCGGCCGGCAGCGTAATGGCACAACGATCGAGCACATTGGCGGCCCGTGTGTTGCGCATCAGAAGCATGTTGTGATGACCATACCCGGCGTCATCGGCGACCGCGCTGATGAGCGGTGCCGGTATCGGGCAGGTGGGCATCAACAGCGCGTCCCAATCGCGTGTCTGGTTGGCCGCACTCTCGACAAGTGACGCACGCAGCGCGAGCCTGTCGATCATATCGGCGGCCAATAGCACACCACCCTGCTCGATTCGCGAGAAGGCACGCGACGAAATCAACGACTTCGCCAGCGCTCCGCGCGACCGTAACCGTGCGTAGAGTTCGGCCATCGAGAAACCGCCCCCCAGATAGACATCAGGAACGCGATCGAGCGCAGGCAGATGAATATCCTCCAGCACGGCACCCTGCGCCGACAGGAGGCTCAGCGTCTGCTCGAAAGCTTTTGCCACCGTAGGTTCGAGGTCCGTCAGAACATAGTTCTTCGGTACGGCGAACCTCAACCCTTTGATCGGGCGCGGCATCGAATTGGGCAGACGCTTCGGCGCCTGCTGCGCGATCACGTCGTAGACCATCCGACACCGTCGCGCAGACTTTGCGATCACCCCAACCGAATCGAGATGCTGCGAGAGAGGAAAGACACCGTCACGCGAAATCTGCGATGCGCTGGGTTTGAAACCGACGAGCCCGCATAGCGCAGCAGGAATCTGCACGGACCCGCCGGTGTCGGTGCCAAGCGCCGCCCACGCCGCGCCGACAGCCACCGACACCGCCGCCCCGCAGGACGATCCACCGGGAACACGTCGGGGATCGAGGGGATTGGGAAGACGTTGCGTTTGCTCGATGAGGCCGACCGAGGACAATGCGAGTTCCGACATCGCCGTTTTGCCGAGGATGATGGCGCCCGCCGTGCGCAGGCGCCGCACCACGTCAGCATCGGTCGCGGCCGGAGACGCCGCTTCCATCACGGCAGGCGAACCGGCCGCGGTGGGCTCACCCGCGACATCGATGTTGTCCTTGATCGTCACGGGCACGCCCGCCAGCGGCATCGGCCACTCGGCACCACGGCCCGCGAAGCGGGCATCCACGGCGGCGGCATGCGCCATTGCCGTATCTCGGTAGATTTGCGTGAACGCCGTACCGTGCATCGATGCGGCATCCAGCGCCGAATTCACGAGCGCGCTGTAAGGATTGCGGGCGTTGCTGTTGGTCATTGCGTCATCCCCATCTGCATACCAGTGTTCTGTGTCATGCCGCGACCTTACGGTTAGACGTCATCACGTTGACCCAATGCGATGCGCGGATGCCGTAAATGCCATGCGGTCACGCGTTGGTAGGCCGCCGCGACAGCGAGCAGCTTCTCCTCTTCGTAGCGTCGCCCGATCAGTTGCGCTCCGATGGGCAGGCCATCGGGCGAGAACCCGACACAGAACGACAGCGCCGGATGTCCGGTGACGTTGAAAGGCACGCGCATCTGGTTGGCCGGTCGATTGACGGCGTCCTCATCATCGAACCGCGCGGCTGGGTGTGCGGATACGCCGGTCAGCAAGACCTCCGATGTCTCCAGCAACTGGTCGATTCGATCGGTGAGATCAAGCTGCTGTCGTTTCGCATCGACATACGCTTGCGCAGAGATCGACGCACCGTTCAACAGCACCTCGCGACACCGCGCGCCGTAGCGCTCAGGGGATTGCGCAAGAAAATCGCGATGAACCGCATAGGCCTCGACGCGTAACAGCGTCGAACCGCATTGCCGGAACGATTCGAGATCCCCGGCATCGACATCCTCCAGTCTCGCGCCAAGTCGAGCGATCTCATCGGCGGCAAGCGCAATCGCCGAACGGGTCGCTTCGTCCGCGACGATGTCCCGGCGATAGAAATGCGAGAGCACCCCGACGCGCAAACCCAGCAGCAGCTTGCGTTCCGAAGCGTCGTCGGCGATGGCATCAAAGGGACGACGCTTGAGCGCACCGAGCATCAGCGCACAGTCTTCGGCACTTCGTGTCATCAGTCCGACGTGATCCAGCGACGGCGCCAGCGGAAACACGCCCTGCCGGCTGATCAGCTCGTACGTGGGCTTCAGTCCGATGACACCGCACATCGCAGCGGGATTTCGGACGGAGCCGGCCGTATCGGAGCCGATCGTCAGCGGTACCTGTCCAGCGGCCAGTGCGACACCGCAGCCGCTCGACGACCCGCCGGGAATGCGTTCGATATCCCACGGATTGCGCGCCGGCGGCCATGCCAGCGTGTCCGACGGCGAACCGATACCAAACTCCTCCAGGCTCAGCTTTCCTATCAGGATGCCGCCCGCAGCGCACAGTTGCCGAACCACCTCGGCATCCCGCCTCGCAACGCGATTGCGCAACACGCTCGACTGCGCCGTGGTCGGCTTGCCCTCGACGTCGATCAGATCCTTGACGGCAAACGGCACCCCGTGCAGCACGCCTGTCGCTTCACCGCGCGCCATGCGGGCATCTGCCTGACGCGCGGCGACAATGGCCTCATCACGGTAGACATCGAGAAAGGCGCACAGCGTGCTGTTCTCGGCGGCAATGCCATCGAGCAAGGCCACCACATACTCAAGCGCGCTCAATTCCTTGGCGGCCATCAATTTCTGAGCTTCCGTAGCGCTCAGGAAGCGAAGCGGGTTACCGGTCATTGGATGCAAGTACTGTGTGGTTCGTCACGACTAGCTCGCCCTGATATCCGAGAGGAAAGCTTTGGCTCTCGCGTGCTGAGGCGCACGGAAAAACGCGTCGGGAGAGTTCTCTTCGAGGATGACGCCTTTATCCATGAACCAAACACGATCGCTCACTTCACGAGCAAAGCCCATTTCGTGCGTCACGCAGACCATCGTCATGCCGTCACGCGCGAGCGAGCGCATGACACTCAGCACTTCACCCACCATTTCAGGATCCAGTGCGCTGGTCGGCTCGTCGAACAACATGATCGGCGGCTCCATCGCCAGCGCTCGGGCGATCGCCACCCGTTGCTGTTGACCGCCCGACAACTGATGCGGATAAGCCGTGGCCTTGTTGGCGAGCCCCACGCGGGCAAGCAGCGTCATGGCCTGATCTTTCGCGTCCGCCGTCGATTTCCCTGCAATCCGAACGGGTGCAAGGCACACGTTTTCGAGCACGGACAGATGCGGAAACAGGTTGAACGACTGAAACACAAAGCCGATGCCGCAGCGGAAGTCATTGATATTCAGGCTCTTCGCATGAATGTCCTGGTTATTGACGTGAATCGTTCCCGACTGGATTTCCTCAAGCCGGTTGATCGTGCGGATCAAGGTCGACTTGCCCGAACCCGACGGGCCGCAAACGACGACGACTTCTCCTGCCCGGACTTCCGCACTCACGTCGGCGAGCGCGTGATACTCGCCATACCACTTATTAACCTTCGAAAATCGAATCACTTTCAATGCTCCTTTGCACTACCGCCTTCGGCGACCGCTTACGCGTTACATTGCGTTCCAGATAGTTTGCGCACTTCGTGAGCACGAAACAGACGACAAAATAGAGAATGACGAGAATCAGAAACACCTCGAACGGCCTTGTCAGCAGGGCGTTGTTGACCTGGTTCGCTTCGAACGTCAGCTCCTGCACACTGATCACGTAGCCAATCGAGGTTTCCTTGATCAGCGAGACCAGTTGACTGATGATGCTCGGCACCATGTTGTAAAGCGCTTGCGGCAGAATCACCCAGACGTACGTTCTCCAGTAGCCGAGCCCCAGCGCCCGGGACGCTTCCATCTGCCCTTTCGGAAGCGCTTCGATGCCCGCACGAATCACCTCGGACAAGTAGGCCGATTGATAAACGACCAGCGTGCAAATCATTGCCGTAAAGGCGGTCACGCTGTGGCCGACGAGAATGGGAACGAGGAAGTACCCCCAGAAGACGAACATCACCAGCGGAACGCCACGGACCACGTACACCAGTACGGTGGATGCGACGTAGAACACCCGGATAGGCGACAACCGGCATAGCGCGATCGCGATACTTAAGGGGAAAGACAGCGCAAGCCCCAATACCGAAAGCACCAGCGTGAGCGCGAGCCCGCCAAGCGGTCCATTTGGAAATTGCCCGACGAGAAGCAGCAATCCATATTCGTGCACGATTTCCGACATGTCTTATCTCGCCTTTATCTGGATGCGTTTGCCAACCATGGCCCCCATCCACATCAACCCCAACGACACGGCGAGATAAAACGCCGTTGCCACTGCATACGCCTCGAAAGTCCGGAACGTCTCGTTCTCGATCTGACGCACCACATAAGTCATCTCGGCTGCACCGATCGCCATCGCCAGACTCGTGTCTTTGAACATCATCACCGTGTGATTCACGAACGACGGCAGCGCGCTCCTGAATGCCAATGGGAATGTCACGAAGCGCATCGTGGCGAAGAAACTGAAACCGAGCGATCGGGATGCCTCGTACTGACCGTGAGGCACCGAGCGCAGGCCACTGCGAATGTCCTCCGAAAAGAATGCCGACATACATAGGCCGATGGCGATCGACGCATAGATGACTTCGCCATCGTGGGCGTTAATCCACGATTGAACGCCGTCGGGCAAGAGTGTCGGCACACCGAAGTACCAAAGAAAAATCTGCGCGAGCAGGGGAATGTTCTGGTGGTAAGAAACAAAAGCCTCGACCGCTTTGCGCAGCGGGGTGACCCCCGATGCACGCAAAACGGCCAGCACCGTTCCAAGCCCAATGGCAAGCAGCCAGCTGACCACGGTCAACTTGGCAGTCGTGACGACAGCAGACAGCAGAAGACTTGCGAATGGCCCAGCGAAAACTGCACCGAAATCGAGATGATCAAACACGTTCTACTCCTCAGGCGTGGGGGCGCCTCTCGATGACTTACTCAGGAATCGGCGCGGCGGTGAAGTCGCGTTTCATCTTGTATGCCGATGCAGTACCAAGCCATTTATCGAAGATCTGCTGCGACTGTCCGGACGACTCCATCGCGCCGAGCGCCTGGTTGATCGCGGCGACAAGCGCGGGCTCGCCCTTCTTCATCCCCAACCCCCAGTACTGGCGGTCGATCGGCGGCGCCAGAATGGCGATCGACTTCGCGTTGGCGCCAAGACGGTCGACAAAGCGACGCATGATGCTTTCGGACATCACATAGCCGTCGACCTTGCGCTGCGTGAGCGCCATGAACGCCGAGGGCGGATCGTCATAGCTCACCATCTGCGCCGTGGGCAGCAACTTCAGCACTGCCGGAATATCGCTCGAACCTTTCACGGTGCTGATGCGTTTGCCGGCCAGATCGTTGACCGTCTTGTACGGCCCGGTCGCCGAGGTCGCGATCACTTCGTTGCTGACGAAGTACATGTGTGAAAAATCGACCTGCTGCGCGCGCTGCGCGTTGTACGTGAGCGAGGCCGTCAGAATGTCGATACGCCCCTGCGTGAGCTCGGGAATCCGCGCGTCGAGCGACAGGACTTTCAGCTCCGATGCAACGCCAAGTTGTTTCGCCACGCCTTTGCAGAAATCAACGTCATATCCGATGATTTCGCGCGTCTCCGGGTTTTGAAATCCAAACGGCGGGTTGTTGCTGACGATGCCGCACACCAGGGTCTGGCGCTTCTTGATGTCCGCAAGCTGGTCGGCATGTGCCACGCTCGCTCCGATGAAAGACGCGCCCAATACCGTCGCGCCTACGCAAGCCATGAATCGCTTCATCTCGCTATCTCCATGTATTTTTTAGATACGGTCGACCCGCGATTCCAGCGATTTCTGCGCGAGGTCAATGACCGAGGACGCATTGTTTCACGCAGAAGAAATGTCTAAAAACGATATTTTTTTATTCATTAAAATCGCTTTTTTTCATACTTTTGCGCGCGTGGCGAAAGCACGCCGGCGACGGGATGTCTGTCGCACGAGTGCGCGCTGCTGCGGTACTTCGAGGGGGAGAATCGCCGCGAATTTATCTGGATGGTGTCAGACAAATGGGCACAAAAAAGGGCCAGCAGATTTTCATCTGCTGGCCCTATTCCTGGTAGGCCGTGCTGGGTTCGAACCAGCGACCAAGGGATTATGAGTCCCCTGCTCTAACCGCTGAGCTAACGGCCCTTAACTACCGGCGCTCGCTCAGCAGCAATCAATTGCCTTCGAGGAACGACTTGAGCTTGTCGGAACGGCTCGGGTGACGCAGCTTGCGCAACGCCTTGGCTTCGATCTGACGAATACGCTCACGCGTCACGTCGAACTGCTTGCCCACTTCCTCGAGCGTGTGGTCCGTGCTCATCTCGATACCGAAACGCATACGCAGCACCTTGGCTTCACGCGGCGTCAGCGAGTCGAGCACGTCCTTCACGACGTCGCGCATACTACCATGCAATGCGGCGTCCGCAGGGGCTACCGTGCCGGTATCTTCAATGAAATCGCCCAAATGCGAATCGTCGTCGTCACCGATCGGCGTTTCCATGGAGATCGGTTCCTTCGCGATCTTCATGATCTTGCGGATCTTGTCCTCGGGCATTTCCATCTTCTCGGCCAGCGTCGCCGGATCCGGTTCGACACCGGTTTCCTGCAGAATCTGACGCGAGATCCGGTTCATCTTGTTGATCGTTTCGATCATGTGCACCGGAATACGGATGGTACGTGCCTGATCCGCGATCGAGCGCGTGATGGCCTGACGGATCCACCACGTCGCGTACGTCGAGAACTTGTAACCACGACGGTATTCGAACTTGTCCACCGCCTTCATCAGGCCGATGTTGCCTTCCTGAATAAGATCCAGGAATTGCAGGCCACGGTTCGTGTACTTCTTCGCAATCGAAATCACCAGACGCAAGTTCGCTTCGGTCATCTCGCGCTTTGCCTTGCGGGCACGGCGCTCGCCTTCCGACATCTTGCGATTGACGTCCTTCAACTCGGTCAGCGGCAACACCACACGCGCTTGCAGGTCGATCAGCTTCTGTTGCAGTTCCTGCACGGCCGGCACGTTACGCTCGACCACCGAGCTGTAAGCCTTGTTATCGGCCACGACGGTGTAAATCCAGTCGAGATTGGTTTCGTTGCCCGGGAAACGCGACACGAAATCGGCGCGCGGCATGCCGCACTTGTCGACCACGATGTTCAGGATGGCGCGCTCGATGTTACGCACTTCGTCCACTTGCGAACGCAGCGTGTCGCACAGACGCTCGACCGTACGCGCCGTGAAGCGGATCGTCATCAGCTCGGTCTGGATCGCTTCGCCAGCCTTCACATACGGCTTGGACTGGTAGCCTTCCTTCTCGAACGCACGACGCATCTTGCCGAACCAGTCGGCGATCACGGCGAACTTGGCGAGCGAATCACGCTTGAGCTGCTCGACCTGCGCTGCCGAAGCACCGCCGCCGCTGCCGCTATCTTCTTCGTCGTCGCCTTCTTCCTCTTCCTCTTCTTCCTCGTCTTCGTCCGCATCGGCGTCGAAGTCTTCGTCATCGGAGGCAGCGGCCGCTGCGTTGGCTTCCGCATTCGGATCGATCAAGCCATCGACCACTTCGTCGATACGCATTTCTTCGCGCTCGACCTTCTCGGCCATCGCCAGGATCTCGGCGATCGTCGTCGGGCATGCGGAGATGGCCTGCACCATGTGCTTCAGGCCTTCTTCGATGCGCTTCGCGATCTCGATTTCACCTTCGCGCGTCAGCAGCTCGACCGTACCCATTTCGCGCATGTACATACGCACCGGATCGGTCGTGCGGCCAAACTCGGAATCGACGGTCGAAAGCGCAGCTTCCGCCTGCTCCTCGACTTCATCGTCCGTCGCAGCGTTCGGCGCGTTGTCGTTGAGCAGCAGCGTCTCGGCATCAGGCGCCTGCTCGTAGACGGCAACGCCCATGTCGTTAAACGTTGCGATCACGCCTTCCAGCGCGTCGCCTTCCACCACATCGTCAGGGAGGTGGTCGTTGATCTCTGCAAAGGTCAGGAAGCCTCGTTCCTTGCCCAGCTTGATCAGTGTCCGCAGCTTGCCACGACGTTCCTCAAGTTCCTCGGCCGTACCGGGCTGGTGCGAGGAAAATGCGTCCTTGAGCAGTGCTTTCTCTTTTGCCCGGCGATCACGCGCCTTCTGCTTTTCCACTTTGGTCTGATCTTCGTTCACGGGTTGATCATTAGTATTCGCTGCAACGTTTTGCTCCACCGGGGTCGCGGTCTTCGCGGCTCTGCCACGTGCTTTTGGGACGACCGACCCAACTGCTGTCGGCGTAACCTCCACCACTGCCTCCGGTTTGCTGGAAGCCCCGGTCTTGCGTGGGGCTTTCGTCGCAGGTGTACTGCGGCCCGCCAGGCTCGAAGCCTTGGCGGTAGTTGCGCTCTTCGCGCTTTTTTCAGCGGGTTGTCGGGCCTGCGGTTTCCCGCCTGCCGTCGCCTTCGTGGCCGTTGCCGCCCCGGTCGCTTTGACCTTCGCGGGCGGCTCGGACTTCACCGTCGGCCTGACTGCCTTCGCAGCCCCCACCGTCGTGGCGGTCGCACTCTTGCGCTTGGTGACATCGGTCACCTTCGCAGCCGTCTTGCCGGTCGCCTTCGTGGCACCGGCGGCTGCCTTGGTTTGCGTAGTACGTTTCGCCGAACTTGCCTGGCTGGCTGTTTTCTTCGTCGCTTGCGACACCGCACCGGCCTTTCCTCCAACGCCAGCTTTCGCAGATCGAGACGCCCCCTTTCCACCAGATGCCGCCGCCGCGCTGGTCGCGCGCTTTGCCGTCGGTGAAGGGATAACCGTCTTTTTTCCGCTGGTCGTTGTCATCTTTGCCATAGCGATCTCGCTTGCCAGAAAACAGCCCACTGAAAACTTTCCATTATAGCACGCGGGCTTACCTCAACTTCGCGCGCCCCCTGTGCCGACCGTAGCCAGCATCCGCTTCAATTCGTCACGCTCGCGCGATAGCGCCTGCGCGTGACGCAATTCATCGGACGTCAGCGACGTCCGCTTGAAAATCGTCTCCAGTTCTTCGCACAACCGGTCGTACTGCAAGCGCCGGATCGCACTACGCAACTCGGTGAGTCGCAAGGCGATTTGCTCTTCACGGCGCTCGACCTGTGTTTCGTCCGCCGGGTCGAACAGCATCAGATCGCGCGCATTTTCCTCAAACGAGAGGATTTCGCGAATGATGTCGTCGAAACTCGCCCAGTTTGGCGAAATTCGCAGCCGATCCGACATGTAACGGAAGTCGGCCTGTGCGCCCATTTCGCGGCAAAGCGTCAGCACTTCCGAGAAAATCTCGCCGTGGTGACCCTTCTCCCGCAAAATCTTGGTCTCTTCTTCGGTCAATTCGTTTCCGAGCGCCGGGAACATCAACAAATTCTGCAAAGCCCGGTGTTCGGTGCCCACCACACGACGTTTCTCGCGCTTGGCGGGCGCCTTGTCCCATGCGTTCTGACGGCGTGCCGCGCCAATGTGCAATTCGCACAACTCGGCCACTTCTTCCACCGAACTTCCCACCCGCTCCGCCAACGCGTGGATAATCTGGCCGCGCAACGCATTCGCCGGCATCTGCTGCAAAAGCGGCTTCGCTTCGAACAACGCCCTCGCCCGGCCTTCTGGCTGGTGCATCTCCTTGCCTGCCGTCACTTCGCCAATCAGGAACTGCGACATCGGCATGGCGTGCGACACCTCGTCGGCAAACGCCTGCGTGCCGTGTTCGCGCACATAACTGTCCGGATCGTGCTCGCTCGGCAGAAACAGGAACTTGAAACTCCGGTTGTCGTCGGCATGCGGCAAACAGGCTTCGAGCGCACGACGCGCCGCGCGGCGGCCTGCCGCATCGCCGTCGAAGCTGAACACCACCGTTTCCGTCTGGCGCAGCAGTTTCTGCACGTGCATCGGCGTACAGGCCGTGCCCAGCGTGGCGACCGCCTGCGGAAATCCCAGCTGCGCGAGCGCCACTACGTCCATATACCCTTCGACGACCAGCACGTAGCCCGCATCCCGAATACCGAGACGCGCCTCGAACAGCCCATAAAGCTCGCTGCCCTTGCTGAAGAGCGGCGTTTCGGGAGAGTTCAGATACTTGGGTTCGCCTTTGTCCAGCACGCGTCCGCCGAAGGCAATCACCTGCCCCTTCGTATTGCGGATCGGGAACATGATCCGGTCGCGGAAGCGGTCATAGCGTCGCTTCGTGCCGCCCGCCTCGCCCTTCTCGCTCTCGATGACGAGACCGGCGTCGAGCAACTGGTCGTCCCGGTAGTTCTCGAACGCGGCTTCGAGGTTCTGCCACGCGTCGGGGGCATAGCCCAGCCCGAAATGCGCAGCGATTTCGCCGGTCAGCCCGCGTCGCTTCAAATAGTCGATGGCCACGGGCGCACCGCGCAATTGCTTGCGGTAGTAGTCGCACGCACGCGTCATCACGTCGACCAGCCCGAGGGTTTGCGCACGTTGCGCGGCAGGTGCCGGCGCGCCCGGCATCGGCGCCTCACGCGGCACATCCAGCCCGACATTACGGGCCAACTCCTCGACAGCTTCGACAAATCCGAGTCCGGCATGCTCCATCAGGAAGCTGATCGCGCTGCCGTGCGCGCCACACCCAAAGCAGTGATAGAACTGCTTGGTGGGACTTACCGTAAATGAGGGCGACTTCTCGTTATGAAAGGGGCACAGCCCCATGAAGTTCGCCCCACCCTTTTTCAACTGAACGTAACGGCCCACCACCTCGACAATATCGACGCGGTTGAGCAAATCCTGCAAAAACGACTGGGGAATCACTGGATCGGTGCCATCGCAACGCAGTGCCGGGCCGTCGCATGCGCAACGGCGCCGTACCGCACCACTGGATTACGCAGCCAACGCCGCCTTCACTTGCGCCGACACGACCGTCATGTCGGCACGCCCTGCCAGCAGGCCTTTGAGCACGCCCATCACCTTGCCCATGTCCTGCGGACCGGCTGCGCCCGTTTGCGCCACTGCCGCCTTGACCGCCTGCGCGACTTCGTCTGCCGAGAGCTGCTGCGGCATATAGACCATGAGCACTTCGAGTTCAGCGGCCTCCTTGTCGGCCAGATCGGTGCGGCCGGCAGCCTGGAACTGGCTGATGGAATCCTTGCGCTGTTTGATCAGCTTGTCGACGATGGCGATCGTAGCCGTATCGTCGAGCGTGATGCGCTCGTCGACTTCCTTTTGTTTGATTGCCGCGAGCAGCAGACGGATGGTCCCCAGTTTATCGGCGGCCTTGGCACGCATGGCCGTCTTCATGTCTTCGTTGATGCGTTCTTTCAGACTCATGAGCAGGGATTCCGGAATTCGATTACGTTTCAGTGTAGTGCATGCCGTCCCAAAGAAAAGGACGGCGACGGTGTGCTTCGATCCGCCCCGCACCGCGGCCGGTAGGCTGGCGCAGGATTACAGGGGCACAAAGCACAAAAACCCGCTTGAGGTAACGATCACACATGCGATCACAAGCGGGCTCGCCGGAGACTCGGATCGTCACGACACAAGCCCTCTCGTACGCTCGTCATCGATGACGTGTCGGACGCAATATCGCAAACAATCCCTCGGAGGCGTCTCAAACGAGTCTTCGAACACCTGCCGAAACGACCGGTACTGCTGAAATGGCGCCGTCTCCACGAAGGAGAGAGCGTAGCACGGCGCACTAGTGGCCGTCTACGACAGTGCGTCGCCTTACCGGCACTCAGCCTCTCCGGATCTCGCTCAGACGTAGCGCCCTGCGCCCTCAGGCGACGCTGTCGCCAGCCTTGGCCGACTGGATACTTTCGGACATCCCCCGCGCGCACGCCACGGCTGAGGCCCACGCCCACTGGAAGTTGTAGCCGCCAAGCCATCCCGTGACGTCGACGACTTCACCCACGAAGTGCAGTCCAGGCTGCGCACGTGCCTCCAGCGTGGCCGACGACAACGCCCGGGTATCGACGCCACCGCGCGTCACTTCCGCCTTGCGCCATCCCTCCGAGCCGCAGGGCTTGAGCGTCCACCCCGAGAACGCTTGCGCCAGAGCGCGCAGCGCCTTATCCGGCAGCTCCTGAACGCGAGCCTGCGGCGACAGGCCGCTGTTGGCCACCCAGGCGTCTGCCAGACGTGCCGGCACCCACTGCGCCAACAGATTGCTCAACTGACGTTTGGACGTCGCCTTCGCCTCGAACAGCGCCGCCTCGATATCGGACGAGGGCGCGAGATCGAGCGTGATCGGCTGGCCCGGCGTCCAGAAGCTGGAAATCTGAAGAATCGCGGGCCCGGACAGCCCGCGGTGCGTGAACAACAGATCCTCAAGAAAGTTACCGGCGTCCTTCCCCTTACCTGTGCTGACGTCGACTTCCAGCGACAGTCCGGACAAGCCCGCGAACGGCGCCCACGTCGATGCATCGAACATGAGTGGCACGAGCGCCGGGCGCGGCTCGACGATATCCAGCCCGAACTGGCGCGCGATCCGGTAGCCCCAGTCCGTCGCCCCGATTTTCGGAATCGACAGACCACCCGTCGCCACGACGAGCCGTTTGGCCGCGATATGCCCAGCGTCTGTCGTCAGATGATAGGGATGCGCACCGCCGGCGGTCGTATGCGCCACTGTGTGCACGGCGCACGGCATGCGCCAGTGCACATGCCCCGCAGCACACTCATTTCGCAGCATTTCGATGATGTCTTCGGCGCTTTCGTCGCAGAAGAGCTGCCCGCGATGCTTTTCATGCCACGCAATACGGTGACGCTTGAGCAGGTCCAGAAAGTCGCGCGGCGTATAGCGTGCGAGCGCTGACCGGCAAAAACGCGGATTCTCCGACAGGTAATTCGCCGGTCCGGCATTGATATTGGTGAAATTGCAGCGGCCGCCGCCCGAAATGCGGATTTTCTCCGCCAGACGCGTCGCATGATCGATCAGCACCACGCGCAAGCCCAATTGCCCGGCCACAGCCGCGCACATCAGACCGGCCGCGCCGGCACCCACGATCGCTACATCGAACTTTTCCATGGCGCGCATTGTAACCGGCAGCCGATGGGGTCGACTGGTATACTTCCCGGTTCCCCATCGACATTGACGCCGCGCGCATCTCCTCCCGCCATGCTGGTTCTAGGCATTGAAAGCTCTTGCGACGAAACCGGACTCGCCCTCTATGACACCGAGGCGGGCCTGCTCTCGCACGCACTGCATTCGCAGATTGCGATGCACCGCGAATACGGCGGCGTCGTACCGGAACTGGCGTCGCGCGATCACATTCGTCGCGCTCTGCCGCTGGCCGAAGAAGTGCTGGCACAGGCGGGCAAGCCGCTCAGCGCGGTGGATGCCATTGCCTACACCCAAGGCCCCGGACTGGCCGGCGCGCTGCTAGTCGGCGCAAGCGTCGCCAATGCGCTGGCTTTCGCGCTGGATCGACCTGTCGTCGGCGTGCATCACCTCGAAGGCCACTTGCTGTCCCCGCTGCTCGCGCCGGACGCGCCCGACTTCCCGTTCGTCGCCCTGCTGGTCTCCGGCGGCCACACGCAGTTGATGGAAGTGCGCGCCTTCGGTCAGTACGCGATGCTCGGCGAAACGCTGGACGACGCGGCAGGCGAAGCCTTCGACAAGACGGCCAAGCTGCTCGGCCTCGGCTATCCGGGCGGCCCCGCCGTCTCTCGTCTGGCCGAGTTCGGCACCCCCGGGCGCTACGACCTGCCACGCCCGATGAAGCATTCGGGCAATCTCGACTTCAGCTTCAGCGGCCTGAAAACCGCAGTGCTCACCCAGGTGCGCAATCTTGGCGGCAACGTCTGTGAGCAGGCAAAAGCGGATCTTGCACGCGGGTTCGTCGACGCCATCGTCGAGGTGCTCGTCGCCAAATCGATGGCCGCGCTCAAGCAAACCGGCATGAAGACGCTGGTCGTCGCGGGCGGTGTCGGCGCGAACGCCCAATTGCGCGCGGGGCTGAACGAGGCCGCACGCCGTCGCGGTTATCGCGTGCATTACCCCGACCTCGCGTTCTGCACGGACAACGGTGCGATGATCGCGTTTGCGGGTGCCATGCGTCTCAAGCACTGGCCCGACGAGGCCGACAGCGAATACGCTTACACCGTGCGCCCGCGCTGGGATCTGGCCGATATCGTACGAAGCGCCTGATCGATCGCCGCCACGCTCAGGCAGACGCCCATGAAAAAACCGCTCCGAGGAGCGGTTTTTTTGTCACTGGCTGTCGCTGGCCGACGGCATCGATCGATCAGGCGGCAATTCGCTTGTCGCGCTCGATCACCGCGTAGGCGCTGTGATTGTGGATCGACTCGAAGTTTTCGGCCTGAAGCACGTAAGCCGCGATACGCGGCTCGTCATTCAGACGCGTTGCCACGTCACGCACCAGATCTTCCACGAACTTCGGATTCTCGTAGGCGCGCTCGGTCACATACTTTTCGTCCGGACGCTTGAGCAGCCCCCACAGTTCGCACGACGCCTCTTCCTCAGCCATGCGCACCAGTGCCTCAACCGCGATATCGCCCACGATTTCGGCGTCGATGGTGATATGCGAACGCTGATTGTGCGCGCCATACTGCGAAATCTTCTTCGAGCACGGGCACAGGCTCGTGACCGGCACGAGCACCTTGAGCCACACACGCGTCTCGCCGTTGCGAACGTCGCCCGTGAGCGTCACTTCGTAATCCATCAGGCTCTGCACGCCGGAGACCGGCGCCGTCTTGTTGATGAAGTACGGGAACGTCACTTCGATGCGACCGGCTTCGGCTTCAAGCTTTTCCAGCATGCTATCGAGCATCGCGCGAAAGCCCGCGACATCCAGCGGCTCACGATTCGCTTCGAGCAACGCCACGAACCGCGACATGTGCGTGCCTTTCTGATCGGCCGGCAAATGCACGTCGAGATTGAACAGGCCGACAGTGGCTTGCGCGTTGCCGTCGGCCAGACGCACCGACAACGGATGACGCACACCGCGCACACCAACGCGCTGAATCGGGATCTGCCGGGTATCGACGCTGCTCTGCACGTCCGGCATAACGAAAGCGGGGTTCATCTGGTTCATCAGGTTTCCTTCTTTGCCGGCAAGCCGACTGGGGGGAGGCAATGGGCAAAACGTACCCGTCGCACGGCTCATGAGCCTCTGGCGAGTGCCAACGGGAATGTGCCGGAGGCCCCGGCACAGGACGAAGAATGCGCTATGCAAAACGAAACGATCCGGCGCGCAAGCCGGATCGTTCTGACACTCAGGACACCGACGTCGTTCAGGCGACGAGCTTCGTCGTCACCTTTTCGGTGGCCTGCGAGGCATCCGCCGGCTGAATATCGAAGCGCTCCCAGATCGACTTGGCGATGCCTGCGGCGTCGAGACCCAGCCCCGACAGAAGCTGTGCCGGATCGCCATGATCGATGAAAAGATCGGGCAGACCCAATTGTAGTATGGGTCGATGGCCGCCGCTGGCCAGCAGGGATTCGGCAACAGCGGAACCGGCGCCACCCATGATGCTGCCCTCTTCAACCGTCACGAGGTAATCGTGCGTCTGCGCCAGGCGGGCAATCAGTTCGTCGTCGATCGGCTTGACGAAACGCATGTCGGCCACGGTGGCGTCGAGCTTTTGCGCCGCAGCCAGCGACGGCGCGACCATGCTGCCGAACGCGAGAATCGCGATGCGATGGCCGGCTTCCGCCTGGCTTTCGCGACGCACGATACCCTTGCCGATCGGCAGCGCCGTCATCGTCTGCTCGATTACCGCGCCCGTGCCAGCGCCGCGCGGATAACGCACCGCCGACGGGCCGTCGATCTGCACGCCGGTGTACAGCATCTGACGGCACTCGTTCTCGTCGGACGGCGTCATCACGACCATGTTCGGAATACAGCGCACGAACGGAATATCGTAGGCGCCCGCGTGCGTGGCACCGTCGGCACCGACGAGGCCCGAACGATCCAGCGCAAACACGACCGGCAGATTCTGCAATGCCACATCGTGAATCAACTGGTCGTAGCCACGTTGCAGGAACGTCGAATAGATGGCGACGACGGGCTTGAGACCTTCCGTCGCCATACCGCCCGCAAACGTGACCGCGTGCTGTTCGGCGATGCCCACGTCGTAATAACGATCCGGGAAACGCTTTTCGAATTCGACGAGGCCGGAGCCTTCGCGCATGGCCGGGGTGATGCCCACGATGCGCTTGTCCATGGCTGCCATGTCACACAACCAGTCGCTGAACACCTGCGTGTACGTCTTCTTGCTGCTCGTGCTCGGCTTGATGCCCTCGGCCGGATTGAACTTGCCCGGGCCGTGGTACAGCACCGGATCCGCTTCGGCGAGCTTGTAGCCGTAACCCTTGCGCGTGACGACGTGCAGGAATTGCGGGCCCTTCAGATTCTTGATGTTCTCGAGCGTCGGGATCAGCGAATCGAGGTCATGACCGTCGATCGGGCCGATGTAGTTGAAGCCGAACTCTTCGAACATCGTGGCCGGAACGACCATTCCCTTGGCGTGCTCTTCGAACTTCCGCGCCAGTTCCAGCACCGGCGGCGCCACGCTCAGCACCTTCTCCACGCCCTTCTTCGCCGCGGCGTAGAAGCGCCCCGACATCAGGCGGGCGAGATAGCGATTGAGCGCGCCGACCGGCGGCGAGATCGACATATCGTTGTCGTTCAGGATGACGAGCAGCGGCGCATCTTCATGCACCCCGGCATTGTTCATCGCCTCGAACGCCATACCGGCCGTCATCGAACCGTCACCGATCACCGCGATGCCGAAACGGTTCTCACCCTTCGTGCGTGCGCCGAGCGCCATGCCGAGCGCCGCCGAAATCGACGTGCTCGAGTGCGCCGTGCCGAACGTGTCGTAAGGCGACTCGTCGCGCTTCGGGAAGCCCGAGATACCGCCGAATTGACGTAGCGAGCCCATTTGCTCGCGACGACCCGTCAGGATCTTGTGCGGATAGCTCTGATGGCCGACGTCCCAAACGATGCGATCTTCCGGCGTGTTGAAGACGTAGTGCAACGCGATCGTCAGCTCGACCGTCCCGAGATTGGACGACAGGTGGCCGCCCGTGCGCGACACGCTTTCGAGCACGAAAGCACGCAACTCCTCGGCCAGCGGCGCGAGTTGGCGACGCTCCAGACGCCGAAGATCGGCCGGGTCATCGATAGTATTTAGAAGTTCGTACATCGTCGTTCCATATATAGGCGTTCTTTATCGGGCAGCACCCCCTGTGCGCTGTTCCCGATCTCCTGCCGGTGCGTTCTGTGGGGAGATCGCGCCGACCCTCCTTGCCCCTTGCTTATCGCTACTGCTACCGCCCCGTCAAAACGTGACTGACGTGTTGGCGAGGCCGTTCAGAAAACCATGTGTGACTTGGCAACGCTGGCCGGCGTTTCACCGCTTCCACGGCGAACTGCCAGCCTACGTCCATCAATTGATCCGATCGACCACGTAGTCGGCCAGCGCACGCAGACGATCTGCGTTGCCGAGCGAGGTGCTCGCGGCATGCGCATCGGCGCGCAGCTTCTCAGCATAGTCGCGCGCACCGTCCAGACCCATGAGCGACACATACGTCGGCTTGTCGTTCGCGGCGTCCTTGCCTGCCGTCTTCCCCAGCGTGGCCGAATCGGCCGTTGCATCGAGAATGTCGTCCACGACCTGGAAGGCCAGACCGACAGCGGCGGCATACGCGTCGAGCGCGACGGTCTCGTCGTCCGACAGCGCACGGCCACAGATCGCGCCCATGCGCAGCGATGCACGCAGCAACGCGCCCGTCTTCAGACGGTGCATGTTTTCCAGTTGCGACTGCGTGAGCTTGATGCCCACGCTCTCCAGATCGATCGCCTGCCCACCCGCCATGCCGAGTGCGCCGGAAGCCAGCGCCAGTTCGCGCACCAGCGCGAGCGATTGCGCGGCGCTCAGGTCACCGGTCGCCTCGCCCAGCAGGACGAACGCCTGCGTTTGCAGACCATCGCCGGCGAGCAGCCCGGTCGCTTCGTCGTATTGCACGTGAACCGTCGGCTTGCCGCGACGCAGATCGTCGTCGTCCATGCACGGCAGATCGTCGTGCACCAGCGAATAGGCATGAATCATTTCGACGGCGCATGCTGCGCGGTCCAGCGCCGCCTCGCTCGCCTGCGTGACCTCACCCGCAGCAAAGCACAGCAGCGGACGCACGCGCTTGCCGCCACCGAGCACGGCGTAACGCATCGATTCGTTGAGTCGCGCCGAGCCGCCGTCTACGGCTTGCGGCAGCGCTGCATCGAGCGCCTGTTCCACACGGGCCTGCACTGCCTGCATCCAGGCCTTGATATTCTGATCCGCCATCGTCTTCATCCTGCACGTACCCCTTGGGCCGTGCGTGTTATTGAAGCGCCCCGGTGTCGCGGGAACGCTCTGGGTCGTGGGTCGCCTTGCCGTGTTGCTGTATCGCCGAATTCGGGCGCGCCGCCTAGAACTCGTCGCGTGTCGCTTCGAGCGGCTTGAGCGTCTCGCCTTCGAGCACCTTGACCTGCTGCTCCACCTTCTCGAGCAGGCCCTGGCAGTATTTCACCAGGACGGCGCCGCGCCGGTAGGCGCCAAGCGAATCTTCCAGCCCCAGCTCCCCGCCCTCCATGCGTCCGACGAGCGTTTCCAGCTCGGCGAGTGCAGCCTCATAGGTCTCGGGCAGGTCTTGCGGCACGTCGGGTGCCGCGTCTTGCGACTTTGCAGTCTTGGCCATAAACGCAAAATTCGGGTCGAATGTTCCATTTTACGGCAAAAGCGCACTAGCTCGCAGAGCGTAAATTGCCTCAAATCGGGTCGCGTCGACAATTTTCGGACATTATTTAACGTAAATCATGGACTTAGCAGCCCCCGGGTGTCTAGACCGGGTATAATCGTCGGTTCCCCTAAATCGATTTTTCGATGGTTGGGTTGTTCACTGCTTTCAAGCTAGACGGGAGTGGGAATGTCCAATCTAAGCAGCGCTTTGCAACTGAAACCGGCCTCGAGCCAATTGCCGGTCTACACGTATTTCGACGAGGCACTCCTCGCCCGCGAGCGTGAAGTCCTTTTCAAACATGGCCCGCGTTACGTGGGCCATGAACTGATGGTCCCGGAAGCCGGCGATTACTTCGCCCTCCCGGCCGAGCAGGAAGGTCGCATGCTGGTCCGCAATGGCGCGGGCGAGCACAACGGCATCGAACTGCTCTCGAACGTCTGCCGTCATCGCCAGGCGGTCATGCTCAATGGGCGTGGGAACACGCCCAATATCGTATGTCCGCTCCACCGCTGGACGTACGACACGAAGGGCGAACTGCTCGGCGCGCCGCATTTTCCGGAAAAACCGTGCCTGAACCTCGGCAAATTCCCGCTGCAACGCTGGAATGGGCTGCTGTTCGAAGCCGAAGGCCGCGATGTGCAGAAAGATCTCGCACGTCTTGGCGTGAAGCATCACCTCGACTTCTCGAACTTCATGTTCGATCACGTCGAAGTGCACGAATGTAACTACAACTGGAAGACGTTCATCGAGGTCTACCTCGAGGACTACCATGTCGTGCCGTTCCATCCGGGTCTGGGCAGCTTCGTTTCGTGCGAAGACCTCAGCTGGGAATTCGGCGACTGGTACAGCGTCCAGACCGTAGGCGTACACGACGGTCTCGCCAAGCCGGGCAGCCCGATCTATCGCCAGTGGCACGACGTGCTGCTGCGCTACCGCGAGGGTGTTCCGCCGGACTTCGGTGCGATATGGATGGTGTACTACCCGCATCTGATGATCGAGTGGTATCCGCACGTGCTGGTCGTATCATGGCTGATTCCCCGTGGCCCGCAGAAGACGACGAATATCGTCGAGTTCTATTACCCCGAGGAAATTGCCCTATTCGAGCGCGAATTCATCGAGGCTGAACGTGCCGCCTACATGGAAACCGCCCGCGAAGACGACGAGATCGCCGAGCGCATGGACGCCGGTCGCCGCGCCCTGTTCAATCGCGGCATCTCCGAAGTCGGCCCCTACCAGAGCCCGATGGAAGACGGCATGCAGCACTTCCATGAATTCCTGCGTCGCCAGATGGGCGATTTCTGAGGATCGGATCGCCGGCGGTCTCACCCGATGAGAAGCCGGCAGCATTCGGTTGAGGACCATGGCGGCACTTTTTGCACCGCGCTGTGGCGGCTGCGAGACTGAATTAAATATTTGCCGAAAATTCGCGAAACGGCGGGCCAAGTGCCCGCCGTTTTCGTTAGAATCGTCTCCATGCTTTCGATATGACCGCGCATAAGACCTTGATGCCGTGCGGTCACCGGCGTTCGGCACAAAATACCGAAATACGCGCGTTCGTCCCATCGTCGGCTAACCGCTCCTCTTGCCCCCTCTCGCCGTCACTGGCCACAATTCGCCATGCAATCGCTCTGGATGTTGGTCTCCGCCTTCATGTTCACGTTGATGGGGCTCTTCATCAAGCTGGCGGCAAACGAATACAACACCGGCGAAATCGTCCTTTACCGTAGTCTTATTGGCGTGATCGTGCTGCTGGCGATTGCGCGCATGCGTGGACAGACGATTCGCACGCGTCACATTGGCTCGCACATCAAGCGCAGCACCGCCGGCGTGGTTTCTCTCGGCCTCTGGTTCTATTCGCTCACGCAACTGCCGCTATCGACGGCCATGACGCTCAACTACATGTCACCGATCTGGATCTCCCTGATCGTCATGGGTACGGCGGCCATTCGCGGCAGCTTGCGCACCGACTTCCGTCTGGTTGCAGCGATTTTCGCGGGATTTGTCGGCGTTGCCCTGCTGTTGCAGCCCACCATCGACAGTCAGGCATGGGGCGGCGGGGTCGCAGGCGTGGTGTCCGGCGTGTTCTCGGCCATCGCCTACATGCAGGTCAAGGAACTTGGCGCAGCGGGCGAACCCGACTGGCGCATCGTCTTCTATTTTTCGGCAGGCGGGGTCTTGCTGGGACTCGGATGGGTCGCCATCGATGGCATGCACGCGCTGACCTGGCGCGGGGCCGGCTTGATGCTCGGTGTGGGTATCGCGGCGCTCATCGCCCAGACCGCGCTCACCCGGGCGTTCAGTTTGGGCAATACCTTAGTCACCGCGAATCTCCAGTACTCGGGCGTAATCTTCGCTACACTGATCAGCATGCTTGTCTGGGGCGACTGGCCCGCGATGGCCGGCTGGATCGGCATGTTGCTCATCGTTGCGAGCGGCATGACCGCACTTCGTCGACCGTCACCCTCCGCCTGATCGCCGTAGCACGATTCCCCCCACGCCCGTCTGCGGAGACGTCATGATTCACACGCACTTCACCACGCTCATCAGTCCGCAAAATCTCGGTGCGCTGATGCAAACCGCCGCCGGTGGCGGCGCCCCGGTGGTCATCTTCGATTGCCGGTTCGATCTTGCCAATCCGGCAGCCGGCGAAGCGGCCTACGTGAACGGCCACCTCTTCGGCGCGTTCTACGCGCATCTCGAACGTGACCTTTCCGGCAAGACAACCGGCAAGAATGGCCGTCACCCCCTGCCTGATCGCGACACGCTGGTGCGCCACCTTGCGGCATGTGGCCTGTCGAAGGGACAGCAGGTTGTCGCTTACGATGCGCAAGGCGGTATGTATGCCGCGCGTCTGTGGTGGCTGCTGCGCTGGCTGGGCCACGAGTCGGTCGCGGTCCTTGACGGTGGTCTGCAAGGCTGGGAAGCCGCGGGCTACAAACTCGACGCTGCCCCGCCCGAGGAACCGCCCCCGGGCAACTTCGCACCGGGTGAGCCGCTCGCGACGACCGCCGATGCGGCCGCCATCGAGCGCAACCTTACGTCACATGAGCGTCTCGTCATCGATGCGCGTGCGCCGGACCGCTATCGCGGCGAGAACGAAACGCTCGACCCGATCGGAGGCCATATCCCGGGTGCCGCCAACCGGTTCTTCAAGGACAACCTCGGGCCGGACGGCCGCTTCAAACCGGCTGCGACGCTGCGAGAGGAATTCGTCCAGGTGATCGGCCATGATCGCTTGCCCGAGCGCGTCATTTCTCAATGCGGCTCCGGCGTGACGGCTTGCCATAACTTGCTTGCCATGGAAGTCGCCGGCCTGCACGGTGCCAGCCTCTATCCGGGATCGTGGAGCGAATGGTGCGCCGACAAGCGCCGCCCCGTGGCGACAGGCGCACAGCCGTAAGCAATCTGCCGGGGGATATCGGGACGGCGATCCCTGCCGCACCGACGAGCCACGTACCGGCCACCGACGCCGCGCAAAAAAAAGCCGCTTCGAAATCCATCGAAGCGGCTTTTTTGCGAACCGTGTGCCATGTCCTCATGGTGATGCGAAAGCGGCCCCTCGGCACGCGGCCCGCCAGCGACCACTCACCACCGCCGATACCGCTGACGGTCGGTCCCGATGGTCGTCAGCCGTGAGGGTTGACGACCATCAGCAGGCAGCACACTTGTCCAAGCCGACATGGCAGGCGCACTCCGGCACCCGGTCAATTCGGCCTTGCAATCTCTGACGATGTCGCCCCACGCTCAGACATCGCAAGCGCGCTCCCGCCCTTGTCGTGATCGTGCCCATGGTCATGCTCATGATCGTGACCGTTAAGCCACACAACCAGCGCCAGCCCCACGGCGATCAGCAGGATCTGGGGCAGCGCATCGCGTGGGGACGTCCGACGCTGCATCTGCGGCATCAGGTCCGACACGGCAATGTAGATGAAGCTACTCGCGGCCAGCGCCAGCAAATAGGGAATCAGGCTTTGCAGGCGGTCGAGCATGAAATAGCCGAGCACACCGCCCAGCAACGCCGTCAGACTCGACGCCAGCGTAAGCACCAGCGCTTTGCGACGCTTGAAACCCGCATTGAGCAGCACCATGAAGTCACCGAGCTTGTGTGCGACTTCGTGCACCGTGATCGACACCGTCGCTGCCACACCCAGGCGCGGGTCCGTCAGAAACGCCGCCGCGATCACCACGCCATCGGCAAAATTGTGAATCGCGCTGCCGACCAGAATCATCCAGCCGCCTTTGCCCGCCTCATGCGCATCGTGGCCGTGCTCGTGATGATGCCCGTCGCCTTCGTGATGATGGCTGTGCCGAAGCAACGCCAGCTTTTCCAGCAGGAAGAACCCCAGCAATCCACCCAACAGCCAGCGAGTGATGACGTGCGCGTCGACATGCGCTTCCAGACTCTCGGGCAGCAAGTGCAGTAACGCCGTGCCGAGCAGCACGCCTGCCGAGAAGCTGACCATCTTGTCGATGAGCTTCGAGAGCAGACCAAGCGACAACGACGCCGCCCCGAAGAGGCTCAGCACGCCGGAAGCCAGCGTGGCGATAACGATGAAAAGAAAGATGGCGTCGATGGTGATTCTCCCGCAGGCAAGCCGGCGATTTAACCAGCTTTTACCGCGTCAGGCAAACCGTCGGCCCACGCGATGCAACGGCACACATGCCCCATGCACGCCATCAGGCAACGCCGTGCTTGCGGAACCACGCCTGCGCAAGCGCCCAGCCTTCCTTCGCATCGGCTTCGACGTAGCTCGCACGATAGTCCGCGAAGAACGCGTGCCCCGAGTTCGGGAAGACTTTCAACTCCGAGCCCTTCGACGCCGCGTTGCCCTTGGCCAGCGCCTCGCGCGCCTGCTCAACGCTCGCCACCGGAATGCCCGTGTCCTTACCGCCATACAGTCCGAGCAGCGGACCATGCAGCTTGCCAGCGATATCGATCGGGTTGTAAGGGAAGTTCTCGCTCTTGTCGCCGACGATGCGCCCGTACCAGGCCACCGCCGCCTTGACGTTCGGATTGTGCGCGTCGTACAGCCATGCCACCCGCCCGCCCCAGCAGAAACCGGTAATGCCCAGACGCTTCTCGTCACCGCCGTTCGCCACCGCCCATTTGACCGTTGCGTCGATGTCGCTCAGCACCTGCTTGTCCGGCGTCTTCGCGACGATCTGCGACTGAATCTCGGCAATGGTGCCCAGCGACTGCGGATCGCCCGCGCGCGCGAACAGCTCCGGCGCGACAGCGAGATAGCCGAGCTTGGCAAAACGACGGCAGATGTCGGCAATGTGCTGATGCACCCCGAAAATCTCCGAGACCACGACGATCGTCGGCAGATGCGTCTTCCCGGCCGGCTTCGCGTAGTACACCGGCATTTTGATACCCGGCACGTCGAGCATGTGCTCGCCGGCGTCCAGTCCCTGGGTATCGGTAGTGATCGTTTCGGCCGCCACCGGCAACACGGCCAGCGCGAATGCCGAGCCGACGGCGGTCTTCAGAAAATCACGACGGTTACGCGGCGCCACTTCGGGCACGAGACTATCCAGATCCGCTTGCGACATGTCGCACTCCAGGAGAAAGCGTCAATGAAAGAATGGTCAGGAATTCTGCCAACGGGGAAAGCGTGATGAGCCGCCGGCCTGAAGCCGGACGTTCGGATATTACTAGAGAGCCCAACGGCTTGCACTCAGACAGCGGCACATCGGCGCTCGGAACTGTCTGAAAAGGCGTGAAGCCCCGTGCACAAAGAACGAAGACCAGGGAAATTCACCCTCGGTCGACCCGCAACGACGAGGCGTGACCGCCACCGGGAGCCGTCACACACCCCAAAGCCACAAGGGCCGCACAGGCAGAAAACCTGAGCGGCCCTTGTGCCGAAAAATATCACCCAACACTAGCAAGCCCGGGCGCGTTCGGCGATACGTGCGTCAGTGCAGCTTCACACGCGGCACCGTGGACCGACGCAGCCGGTTCGCCACCGTGTCGAGCATCATGCGCCAGACGCCGTGCAGCGCCGCCACGTGCATCCGATAGAGCGACGTGTACATCACCCGCGCGAACAGCCCTTCGATGAACATGCTGCCGCCGATCAGCCCGCCCATCAGATTGCCCACGGCGCTGAACTTGCCCAGCGAGACGAGCGACCCGAAATCGCGATACGTGAACGTCGGCAGGCTTTGCCCTTTCAGGCGCGCCTCGATGGCCTTCACCAGAAAGCTCGCCTGCTGGTGCGCCGCCTGTGCACGCGGCGGCACGAAGCCATGCTCCGGCCATTCGCAGCTTGCGCAGTCGCCGAACGCGAAGATGTCCGGATCGGACTTGCTTTGCAGCGTGGGCAGCACTTCGATCTGATTCAGGCGGTTGACGGCGAGCCCCAGCGTGCCCAGCACCGACGGCGCAGTAATGCCGGCCGACCATACCGTGATGTCCGCGGGCAACACCTTGCCGCTCGTGGTCGTCACCTCGTTGGGACGCACCTCCGCCACCGAATCGCCACACAGAATGTCGACGTCGAGCTTCGTGAGCAACCCGGCGACTGCGCCCGACACCCGCTCCGGCAACGCCTTCAGAATGCGCGGACTCGACTCGATGATGGTGATGCGCACGTCCTTGCGCGGATCGAGCTTCAGACCGTACGAGCGCAACACTTCCGCCGTATTGCGCAACTCCGCCGACAACTCGACGCCCGTCGCCCCGGCCCCCACGATCACCAGATTCACCTTGGGACGTTGCGCCGCAGGCGGCGACAGCAGCGCACCGCCGGGCTGAGCCCCGGGCGACGCCGAAGCAGCCGCAGCCGCGACCGGTGTCTCGGCGGCGTTCTGCGCGCGAACGCAGGCGGCCATCAGGCGACGCCGGAACCGTTCGGCCTGCTCGACCGTATCGAGTGCAATGGTGTTTTCCTGCGCGCCGGCCACGCCGAAGAAATTGGTGGTGCTGCCGATGGCGAGCACCAGCGTGTCGTACGGCAGCGTACGCTCGGGCAACAGATCGCCCACGCCTTCGTCAGCCGCAGCGGGCACCGCAGCGAGGCGGATCGTCTTGGCTTGCCGATCCAGCCCGATCATCTCGCCCGTCGCGAACTCGAAGTGGTGCCAGTTCGCTTGCGCGACATAGGAGAGCTGATGCGTCGCCGTATCCATGACACCCGCAGCCACCTCATGCAGCAGCGGTTTCCAGATGTGCGACAAAGAACGGTCGACCAACGTTACCTGAACGTCTTTGCCACGCCCGTACTTGTCGCCCAACCGGGTGACGAGTTCGAGACCGCCGGCGCCGCCGCCGACCACAACGATACGATGCACACTCACGATAACTCCCCGTGCTTGGAAAACCGTCCGACCGGTCGGCTATCAGCGCGACCAGCGATAGCGTTCACCATACCGCAGAGTGCGGACTTAGGGTATACCCGCCACCCTATTTCCGCTATTGCGTGAACAGAATCGTGGCACCACCCAAAGCGTGCTGGGATCTGCATCCATCAGCGCACTTTGGGCATTTCTCCTGCATTTTTAGTGCGCTTGTTCCCAATTTTCGCCGACGCCGACTTCTGCGATGAGCGGCACCTTCAGCTTTGCCACCCCGCACATCAACTCCGGCAGACGCTTGCGAACCTCGGCCAACTCGTGATCCGGCACTTCGAGCACCAGTTCGTCGTGCACCTGCATGATCTGACGTGTCTGCAAACCACTATCGTCCAGCCAGCGCTGCACCGCAATCATGGAAAGCTTGATGAGGTCGGCTGCCGTGCCCTGCATCGGCGCATTGATGGCGGCACGCTCGGCAGCCTGACGACGCGGACCATTGCCACCGTTGATGTCCGGCAGCCACAGACGACGGCCGAACACCGTCTCGACGTAACCGCGCGCCTTGGCGCTCTTGCGCGTCTCGTCCATGTATCGCGCCACGCCCGGATAGCGCATGAAGTAGCGATCGATGTATTGCTTGGCGGCGTCGCGCTCGATCCCGAGGTTCGCTGCAAGCCCGAACGCGCTCATGCCGTAGATCAGACCGAAGTTGATGACCTTGGCATAGCGGCGCTGCTCGGAAGAGACTTCCAGCGGCGTGACTGCGAAAATCTCCGCGGCCGTCGCACGGTGAATGTCCTCGCCGTTCGCGAACGCCCGCAGCAGGCTTTCATCGCCCGAGATGTGGGCCATGATGCGCAACTCGATCTGCGAGTAGTCGGCGGACACGAGCTGGCTGCCCGGCGGCGCCACGAACGCTTCACGAATACGACGGCCTTCGGCGGTGCGCACGGGAATGTTCTGCAAGTTCGGATCGTTCGACGCGAGACGCCCGGTGATGGCGACCGCCTGCGCGTAGTTCGTATGCACGCGCCCCGTCGACGGATTGACCATCTTCGGCAACTTGTCGGTGTACGTCGACTTCAGCTTCGCGAGGCCGCGATACTCCAGCAACACCTTCGGCAGCGGGTAGTCCTCGGCAAGCTTTTGCAGCACTTCCTCGTCGGTCGACGGTGCACCGCTCGCCGTCTTCTTGACGACCGGCAGTTGCAGTTGCGTGAAGAAAATGTCGCCGATCTGCTTGGGCGAATTCAGATTGAACTGCTGTCCGGCCAACGCGTAGGCATCGGTCTCGAGCGTGATCAGCTTGCGGCCGATCTCATCGCTTTGCGCGGCCAGACGCGCCGTGTCGACCAGCACGCCGTTACGCTCCATGCGCTGAAGCACACGCGCCGTCGGCATTTCGATATCGCGATAGACGAATTCGAGCGTGGCTTCGCGCGCCACATCCGGATACAGCGCGCGGTGCAGACGCAATGTGATGTCGGCATCTTCCGCCGCATATTCGGTCGCACGGTCGACGCTCACTTCGTCGAAGCCGATCTGCTTCGCGCCCTTGCCGCACACGTCTTCGTACTTGACCGTGGTGACACCCAGATGCCGCGACGCCAGACTGTCCATGTCGTGACTGCGATGCGATTCGAGGACATACGACTGGAGCAGCGTGTCGTGGGCGATACCGCGCAACGTGATGCCGTAGTTCTCCAGCACGTGCGCGTCGTATTTCAGGTTCTGTCCGACCTTCTTGTGGTCGGGGCTTTCGAGCCAGTGCTTCAGGCGCGCGAGCACTTCGTCGCGCGGCAACTGCTCGACCTCACCCGGGGCACGATGTGCGACCGGAATGTAGGCTGCGCGTCCCGGTTCGCACGAGAACGACAAGCCCACGAGCTGCGCCTGCATCGCGTCGAGCGAGGTCGTCTCGGTGTCGAACGCCGTGAGTTCAGCCGCTTCGATGATCTTCATCCACGCATCGAACTGCTCCCACGTCAGCACCGCCTCGTACTGACGTTCGATGGTGTCGGCAGCCGGTGCGGGCGCCGGTTCGCCGGCTTGTGTCGCCACGGTGGCCTCGGCTTCGCGCAGCAACGTCTTGAAGCCGTGGCGCGAGAAGAAGTCGCGCAGAACTTCAGCGTCTTCCGGCTGCGTCTGAAGGCTGGCTTCGATGGACGTGACCTGTGGCGCGAGATCGCAATCGAGCGCTACCGTCACGAGCTTGCGGCCCATCGGTAGCCAGTCGAGCGCACGGCGTAGGTTCTCGCCGACGGCGCCTTTGATGTCCGCGGCATTCGCGACGAGATTATCGAGGTCGCCATATTGCGTGAGCCACTTGACGGCCGTCTTCGGGCCGCATTTCTCGACGCCAGGCACGTTGTCGACCGTATCGCCCACGAGCGTGAGGTAATCGACGATGCGCTCGGGCGGCACACCGAATTTCGCGGTGACGGCGGCGGCATCCAGTGTTTCGTTCGTCATTGTGTTGACGAGCGTCACGCGGTCGTTCACGAGCTGTGCGAGATCCTTGTCGCCGGTCGAGACGACCACGCGCATGCCTAGCTCTGCGGCGCGTTTCGCGAGTGTGCCGATGACGTCGTCCGCTTCCACGCCGTCGATCATCAACAGCGGCCAGCCCATCGCACGCACGGCTTCGTGAATCGGTTCGATCTGCGCGCGAAGGTCTTCCGGCATCGACGGACGATTCGCTTTGTACTCGGGATACCAGTCGTCGCGAAACGTCTTGCCCTTTGCATCGAAAACGCAAGCGCTGTACTCTGCATGAACGTCTTTACGCATGCGGCGCAGCATATTGACGATGCCGTGCAGCGCGCCCGTAGGTTCGCCGCCAGGGCCGCGCAAATCCGGCAGGGCGTGATAGGCTCGATAAAGATAACTCGAACCATCGACCAATAAGAGCGTCTTACCTTCCAGACTTTGCTGTTCCGACATATGACCAAGAGAAGAAAAGAGATACCGAGTCTGCGCATGTTGGCAGACCATGAACGCGCCACCGCCAAGAAGGCGCGGGCGTCGTGGCAGATGTTCACGATTATGGCAGAGTTCATCGAGGCGACCGAGTACCTGTCCGAGATCCGGCCTGCCGTGAGCATCTATGGAAGCGCGCGCATCAAACCCAAATCGCCGTTCTACAAACTGACGATGACCATTGCGCGCAAGTTCTCGGATAACGGCTTCGCCGTCATCTCGGGCGGCGGTCCGGGCATCATGGAAGCGGCCAACAAGGGCGCGCACGGCGGCGCGTCCCCGACCGTCGGCCTGAACATCGAGCTGCCGCACGAACAGAAGGGCAATCAGTGGCAGGACATTTCGCTGCGATTCCGTCACTTCTTCACGCGCAAAGTCACGTTCGTGAAGAATTCGGACGCCTTCGTCATCATGCCCGGCGGTTTCGGCACGCTCGACGAATTGTCTGAAGTCCTGACACTCATCCAGACACAGAAATCACGTCGCGTACCGGTGATTCTCGTGGGTTCGGAGTTCTGGAAGGGATTGCTCGACTGGGTGCGTTCGTCGATGCTGCCGATGGGTCTCATCAGCGAGAAGGACCTCGATCTCGTGCAGGTGATCGACGATCCGGACGAGATCCTCAAAGCGGTGTTCGCGTTCTACGACGGTCACATCGAACCCGAGACGGAAACCAGCGAGAAGATGTTCTATCTGTAATCGCACGGATCGCGCCCCTGCGGGCATCCATCCGCCAATGCAGAACGGCGCTGCGAGGCAATCGCAAGCGCCGTTTTTTGTGGGCAGACGGTACCGGCCTGCCGGTCAGTCGCTGACCTGAGGCATCAGCAGCCGCTTTCGCGCGGCGTGGTCTCGACTTCCAGACCGAAGAACGGACGCAGGCGCGTGCCGAACACGTTGCCGAAGAATGCCGCCACCAGCCACAGCCAACCGTGCAGGCTGCCCGAGATGATGCCGCTGAAGTACGCCCCGATATTGCAGCCGTACGCCAGACGTGCGCCGTAGCCGAGCAGCAAACCGCCCACGACGGCAGCGATCAGCGAGCGCACGGGAATCTTCCACACCGGCGCGAACTTGCCGGCGAGCGAGGCCGCCACGAGCGCGCCGAGGATGATGCCAAGATCCATGACCGTCGTCACGTCTTGCGTGACCGGCGCGTTGAGTACGTTGGCCTGTTTGGCCCAGTACGGCCACGACGCGACGTCAACGCCGAGTGCCATGAACGCCTTGGCGCCCCACAGCGCGAACGCCGACGTCACGCCCCACGGGCGACCGGCCAGCGCGAGCGTCGCATAGTTGAGCAGCACCAGTGCCAGCGCGCCCCAGAGCAACGGCCACGGACCGCGCAGCAGTGCGGGCGTGCCCTTCGCGCTGCGCGTCATCGGCACACCGACCACACGCCCATGCCGACGCTTCTCGGCCCACAGCGTGAACCCGGCGATCGCCGCGAACAACGCAAGGTTGGCGATCAGTGCGGGCCAAAGGCCCCATGCCTTCACCAGCGAAACCGGCTTGATGTGCGGCAGCGATTCCCACCACGGCAGATGCGCCGTCGCCACGACCGAGCCGACAATGAATGCCGCGAGCGTGACGATCATGCGCGTGTTGCCGCCGCCGGCGGTGTACAGCGTGCCGGAGGCACAGCCGCCGCCGAGCTGCATGCCGATACCGAAGATGAACGCACCGAACGCGACCGACACGCCGACCGGCGAGACCAGCCCGACGACCTTATTGCCGAACAACGTGCCTTCGGCCAACGCCGGAAAGAACAACGCGACGCCCACGGCCAGCATCACCATCTGCGCGCGCAATCCGGCGCCGCGACGATCGGCGATGAACACGCGCCACGCCGAGGTAAAGCCGAACGCCGCGTGATAAAGCGCCACGCCAAGCAGCGCGCCGACACCCGCCAGCGCGGCCTGCTTCGGCCCCACCGTCGCTTGCAGATAGACGATACCGATGACGATGAGCACCAGCGCCACGGTCAGGGGCCGGGCATTGTAGGAAGACGGGGAAGGCGGCGCGGTTTTGAGGGCGGCCGGGGCGGCGGAAGACGACATGACTTTCAGACTCCAGAATGCAGATGGGTGGCACCTGGCCACCCATTGAGACAACGTCGCAGAGTGCCAGAGGGCAGCATCGATGAAAACGACTGTTTCGTGATTTTTTTATAACCAAAAGAAATAAGAAGGCCGCAAGCTGCCACACCGGGCACCGACATTTCGGAATGAAGCGCTGTCACGAAACGTTCACAGCGGACTGACAATCGCCCCGCAGGCAAGGAACCACGCTGCATTCAACGCGATTCCACAATGCGAAGTGGAGCACGTTTGATAGAATGGACACATTGGAACCCACTGCGACGCCACGGCTTGCGCCTGTGCGTCGCAGATGCGTTCCCGCCCTCGGAGAATAATGATGAAAACGCGCTTTTCCCGTGCCCTGCCCCTGCTGATCGGTGCCGGCCTGCTGCTCGCCGGCCAGGCGTTCGCCCAGGACGGCAAGGAAACCGCCGCCCAGGCTGCCAAACGCGAAGCCGATGCCCGCGCCGCCGCGACCAGCACACAGTCGGTGGACGTCAATCAGGAACGCAAGCCGAGCTATTACGTCAACGACCAGGGCACCACCGTGACCGAGTACCGCGATCGCGGCAAGCCCACGGAGATCGATGTGCACTCCCGCTTCGGCACCAACTACCAGTTGACGACCCCGCCGGACAACGCGCCGCGCGCACGTGACAACACGTCGCAAAACGATCGTCTGCCGTCCGTCGGATTGAAGTTCTGACGACTCTGGTAATCTGACTCATTCGCGCGCCCTCGAAGTCGTACTGGCGGTATTAGCGGTATTGCGGCGCGCCAGCTTCCTGTTTGTCTCAAACCAGCGGCCCGCTGCACGCGCACGGGCCGTTTGTCTGAGTCTTATCCACTCAACGCACGCATGGCCGTTTTTACTTCCGTCTCGCCCGAGCAGCTTCAGCAGTGGCTGCAACGCTACGATTTGGGGAAAGTTCTCGACTTCCGGGGCATCAGCTCGGGCATCGAGAACACCAATTATTTCCTGACGACCGAGCGCGGCGAGTTCGTGCTGACGCTGTTCGAAAAGCTCACCGCCACGCAATTGCCGTTCTATCTGCAATTGATGGGGCATCTCGCGCATCACAGCGTACCGGTGCCGGATCCGATTCCGGATCGCTCCGGCGAGATTCTGGGCGAACTCAACGGCAAGCCTGCCACCATCGTCACCAAATTATCGGGGCGCTCGGAGCTTGCCCCCACGGCCGAACATTGCGCGCACGTCGGCGCCATGCTCGCGCGCATGCATCTGGCGGGCCGCGACTTCACGCTCGAACAGGCCAATCTGCGCAGCCTGCCGTGGTGGCGCGACGCCACGCCGGAGGTGCTGCCGTTCCTCAGCGACGCCGAGCGCCCCCTGCTGGAAAGCGAGATGGCGCATCAGGAAGCGTTTTTCGCGTCGAACGATTACCGGGCGATGCAGGCCGGCCCATGCCATTGCGATCTGTTCCGTGACAACGTGCTGTTCGATACGACGGCAGACGGCTCACCCCAGTTGGGCGGCTTCTTCGACTTCTACTTCGCCGGTTGCGACAAGTGGTTGTTCGATCTCGCCGTGACGGTCAACGACTGGTGCTGCGACCTGGCGACCGGCACGCTGGACGACGCCCGGGTGCACGCGATGCTGCGCGCTTACGAAACCGTGCGTCCGCTCACGGACATCGAGGCGTCTCACTGGCGCGACATGCTGCGTGCAGGCGCGCTGCGGTTCTGGGTGTCGCGCCTGTATGATTTCCATTTGCCGCGGGCGGCGGAAATGCTCAAGCCGCACGATCCGGGGCATTTCGAACGAATCCTGCGCAAACGCATCGAAGCCGTTTCCATTCCCTGGCTGTAACCCGACGCCCAATCGGAGTCATTCGAACCCTATGCAATTGCTTGAAGTCCCGCCGAAGAGTGGTTATGTGTGGCTGCGCCAGGGTATCTGGCTATTCCGCAAGAACCCGCTCGCCATCATGAGCCTGCTGTTCGCCTACCTGTTCGGCACGTTGGTGATCTCTTTCGTGCCGGTCATCGGCGGGCTCATCTCGCTGGTGCTCGTGCCGGGCCTGTCCGTGGGGTTCATGGCCGCGTGTCGCGACATCATCAAGAACAAGCAGGTATTGCCGCAGGTCCTGCTCGACGGGTTTCGCGGCCACGGCAAGGAAATCGCGCGCCGACTGCTGATTCTCGGCGGTTACTACATGGCGGCGACGGTCGTCGCGTACCTGATCTCGTCGCTCTTCAACGGTAGCGATCTGATCAACAAGTTGCTGTTCGACGGCAACATGAATCGCGACGACGTCATGAACGGCACCGCGGGCATGGTAGCCGCCATGGCGTTCGCCATCGCCTACATTCCGGTCGCCATGCTGTTCTGGTTCGCCCCGGTGCTCGTGGCGTGGCACGACATTACGCCGGTTAAGGCCATCTTTTTCAGCTGGACGGCCTGCACGCGCAACTTCCGCGCGTTCGTGGTCTACGGCCTGTGCGTGATGCTGCTCGCGATGGTGTCGTCCATGATTCTGATGGTCATCATGGCGGTGCTGGGCGTTTTTCAATACGCGATGCTCGTGATCTGGCCGCTGTCCCTGCTGTTCGCCGCCATCGTGTACTGCTCGTTCTATGCGAGTTATCGCGGTTGCTTCGGTGTGCAGGAGATCGGCGCCATCGATCCGAACGTGGCGCCGCCCGAGGCGTAAGCCTTCGACTTCGAACGCGCAGCAAAAGCAAAGGGCACCCGAGGGTGCCCTTTTTCATGCCCTGCGCTGGCCAGATGCCGGCGGCATGCCATTCAGGCCGCCAGCGGACCGGTGCCCCGCGGCCGTCGTCACTCGATAGGCTGAAGCTTGGCGACGGCCAGCGCCAGCCACTTCTCGCCGTGACGACCGAACTTCACGTGCGCGCGGGCCTCGTCGCCCGCCCCTTCCAGTCCGATGATCTTGCCTTCGCCGAACTTGGTGTGGAACACGCCCTGTCCGAGTTTGAAGCCGGTCTCCGACGCCCGCGAACGATCCGCCAGCGCCTTCTCCGACTTCGTGGCGGCCCACTCGTCTTTCGGTGCGCTCGTTTGCGGTCGCGCAAACCAGTCGCGCCCCCACGCCGGGTCAGCCTGCCCCAGCCGTGCGCCGGGCTGGGCACGCGGCGTCAGGAACTTCAGCACTTCCTCGGGAATTTCATCGAAGAACCGCGAGCGCACGTTGTAGCGCGTCTGGCCATGCAGCATACGGCTCTGCGTGAACGACAAATACAGCCGCTCCTTCGCTCGCGTAATGGCCACGTACATCAGGCGTCGCTCCTCTTCGAGGCCATCGAGTTCCATCGCACTGTTTTCATGCGGGAACAGCCCTTCTTCCAGACCGGTGACGAACACGGCCGTGAATTCGAGGCCCTTGGCCGCGTGCACCGTCATCAGTTGCACGGCGTCCTGCCCTGCCTCGGCCTGATTGTCGCCGGCTTCGAGCGACGCATGCGACAGGAAGCCCGCCAGCGGCGTCATCTCGACCGGCGTATCGGCATCCACCACGCCATCGGGCGATGCCAGCACGTCGGGAGCGCCCGACAACGCAGGGCGCATGGCGATCAGGCGCGCCGGGGCGTCCAGCCCGTAGCCCTCCTCCGCGATGAACGCCGTGGCCGCATGCACCAGTTCCTGCAAGTTCTCGATGCGGTCCTGGCCTTCCTTCTCGGTCTGGTAATGCGTGATCAGGCCGCTCGCATCGATGACGTGCGTCACCACTTCCGGCAGCGTCAGGCGCTCGGTGTCGTGACGCATCTGCTCGATCATCCGGACGAAGGCCAGCAGGTTGGTGCCCGCCTTGCCCGTCATGTAAGGCACCGCAGCGTACATCGAACAGTTGTACAGACGCGCGGCGTCGGCCAGTTGCTCCAGCGAGCGAGCGCCGATCCCCCGCGTGGGGAAATTGACGACCCGCACGAACGCGGTGTCGTCGTTCGGATTCTCGATCAGACGCAGATAAGCCAGCGCATGCTTGACTTCCTGACGCTCGAAGAAGCGCAGACCGCCGTACACGCGATAGGCGATGCCCGCGCCGACGAGCGCATGCTCCATCACCCGCGACTGGGCGTTACTGCGATAGAGGATCGCCACGTCCTGACGCGACAGCCCTTGCGCGACCAGCGCCTTGATCTCCTCGACGAGCCAGCTCGCCTCCTGCAAATCGGTCGCCGCCTCGTACACCCGAATCGGCTCGCCGTGCCCGGCGTCCGTGCGCAGGTTCTTGCCCAGCCGCCGCGCGTTGTTGGAAATCAACGCGTTGGCAGCATCGAGGATGTTGCCGTGCGAGCGGTAGTTCTGCTCCAGCTTGATCAGATGACGAACGCGGAATTCGCGCTCGAAGTCAGCCATATTGCCGACGTTAGCACCACGAAACGCGTAGATGCTCTGATCGTCGTCACCAACGGCGAACACGGCGGCGTTCGTCCCGGCGAGCATCTTGAGCCATGCGTACTGGAGCTTGTTGGTGTCCTGGAACTCGTCGACGAGGATGTGACGGAAGCGCGACTGATAGTGCACACGCAGCGGTTCGTTATGCTTGAGCAGCTCGAAACAGCGTAGCAACAGTTCGGCGAAATCGACCACCCCCTCGCGCTGGCACTGCTCCTGATAGCTCGCATAAAGCTCGACGAACTTCTGGTTGAAGGCGTCGTTGGCCTCGACCTCGTGCGGCCGCAGGCCCTGTTCCTTGGCGTTATTGATGAAATACTGGAGATTCTTGGGCGGAAATTTCTCATCGTCGACATTCGCCGCCTTCATCATTCGCTTGATGGCGGACAACTGATCGGACTGATCCAGAATCTGAAAGCTCTGCGGCAGCCCGGCGTCGCGAAAATGTGCGCGCAGCATGCGGTTGCACAGCCCGTGGAAGGTGCCGATCCACATGGCGCGCGTGCTGATCGGCAGCATCGCGCTCAGGCGGGCCTGCATTTCCTTGGCAGCCTTGTTGGTAAAGGTCACCGCCAGAATGCCCGCCGGGCCGACGTGCGCTTGCTGGATCAGCCAGGCGATACGGGTCGTAAGCACGCGCGTCTTGCCGGAACCCGCGCCCGCGAGAATGAGGGCCGGCTCGTCGGGAAGCGTGACGGCGGCCAGTTGTTCGGGGTTCAGATTGGCGAGCAGATCGGGCATGTCGGGTACGAATTTCGAGTGAAGCCCGATTATAAATCCTGCGGCGACACGGAAATGGCACCGAATCTTTTATAATTCAAGGTTTCACGCATTACACGGTCCATTCAATCCATGAGCGACAGCGACAATACGCTTGCCAAGAGCTTCGAGCCGCAGGACGTCGAAGCCCACTGGGGCCCCGAATGGGAACGCCGCGGCTATGCCCGGCCGACTTTCGACGACGCCCGTGAAGATTTCAGCATCCAGTTGCCGCCGCCGAACGTTACCGGCACGCTGCACATGGGTCACGCGTTCAACCAGACGATCATGGATGGTCTGACGCGCTACCACCGCATGAAGGGCGCGAATACCCTCTGGGTACCGGGCACCGACCACGCCGGTATCGCCACGCAGATCGTCGTCGAGCGTCAACTGGACGCCAAGAAAGTCTCGCGCCACGATCTCGGCCGCGAGAAGTTCGTCGAGCGCGTCTGGGAGTGGAAGGAACAATCGGGCAGCACGATCACCGGCCAGATTCGCCGCCTCGGGGCTTCCATCGATTGGAGCCGCGAGTACTTCACGATGGACGAGAAGATGTCCAGCGCAGTGCGCGACGTGTTCGTCACGCTCTATGAGCAGGGCCTGATCTATCGCGGCAAGCGTCTCGTGAACTGGGAATCGACGCTGCTCACCGCTGTGTCCGATCTGGAAGTCGTCAGCGAGGAAGAAGAAGGCTCGCTGTGGCACATCCGCTACCCGCTCGCCGACGGTTCGGGCACGCTCACGGTTGCGACCACGCGTCCGGAGACGATGCTGGGCGACACCGCGCTGATGGTGCATCCGGAAGACGAGCGCTACAAGCATCTGATCGGCAAGACGGCCCGTTTGCCGCTGTGCGATCGTGAAATCCCGATCATTGCGGACGATTATGTCGACCGCGAATTCGGTACGGGCGTCGTGAAGGTCACGCCCGCACACGATTTCAACGACTACGCCGTCGGTCAGCGTCACAACCTGCCGCAGATCAACATTCTCACGCTCGACGCGAAGATCAACGACAACGCCCCGGAAAAGTACCGCGGCCTCGATCGTTTCGACGCGCGCAAGCAGATCGTCGCCGATCTGGACGCCCTCGGCCTGCTCGAATCGGTCAAGGCGCACAAGCTGATGGTGCCGCGCAGCGACCGCACCGGCACGGTCATCGAGCCGATGCTCACCGACCAGTGGTTCGTGGCGATGACCAAGCCCGCGCCCGAAGGCACGTTCCATCCGGGCAAGTCGATCACCGAAACCGCGCTCGACGTGGTGCGTAGCGGCGAGATCAAGTTCGTCCCCGAAAACTGGACGACGACGTACAACCAGTGGCTCGAGAACATTCAGGACTGGTGTATCTCCCGTCAGCTCTGGTGGGGCCATCAGATCCCGGCGTGGTACGACGAAAACGGCAACGTGTTCGTCGCCCACACGGAAGAGGAGGCCATCGAGAAGGCGCGTGCCGCCGGCTCGACCGGCGCGCTCAAGCGCGACGAAGACGTGCTCGACACGTGGTTCTCGTCGGCACTGGTGCCGTTCTCGTCGCTCGGCTGGCCGCAGCAGACGCCGGAACTGAAGCATTTCCTGCCGTCGTCGGTGCTGGTCACGGGCTTCGACATCATCTTCTTCTGGGTGGCGCGCATGGTCATGATGACCACGCACTTCACCGGCCAGGTGCCGTTCAAGACCGTGTATGTGCACGGGCTGGTGCGCGACGCCGAAGGCCAGAAGATGTCCAAGTCGAAGGGCAACACGCTCGATCCGATCGATATCGTCGACGGCGTGTCGCTCGACACGCTGCTCGCCAAGCGCACCACGGGGCTGATGAACCCGAAGCAGGCCGCGACCATCGAGAAGAAGACCCGCAAGGAATTCCCGGAGGGCATCGCGCCGTTCGGCACCGATGCGCTGCGCTTCACGTTCGCGTCGATGGCCACGCTCGGGCGCAACATCAACTTCGATCTGGCGCGCTGCGAAGGCTATCGCAACTTCTGCAACAAGCTGTGGAACGCCACGCGCTTCGTGCTGATGAACTGCGAAGGGCAAGATTGCGGGATGGCGCCGTGCGTGGGCGATTGCGGCCCCGAAGGTCAGCTCGACTTCTCGCGCGCCGATCGCTGGATCGTCTCGCTGCTCCAGCGCGTGGAAGCCGACGTGGCCAAGGGCTTTGCCGACTACCGTTTCGACAACATCGCCAGCACGATCTACAAGTTCGTGTGGGACGAGTACTGCGACTGGTACGTCGAACTGGCCAAGTGGCAGATCCAGAACGGCACGCCGGCGCAACAGCGCGCCACGCGCCGCACGCTGCTGCGCGTACTGGAAACGGTGCTGCGTCTGGCACACCCGATCATCCCGTTCATCACCGAAGCGCTGTGGCAGAAGGTGGCGCCGCTCGCCGGTCGCTATCCGGCCGACAAGGCCGCGGGCGAAGCCAGTATCATGGTGCAGCCGTATCCGGTCGCCGACATGAGCAAGATCGACGAAGGCGACGAAGCCTGGATGCAGCAGTTGAAAGCCGCCGTCGACGCCTGCCGCAATCTTCGCGGCGAAATGAACCTGTCGCCGGCCCAACGCGTGCCGCTGCTGGTGGCCGGCGACGTGCCGTTCCTGACGTCGATCGCCCCGTATCTGCAAACGCTGGCGAAGCTCTCCGAAGTTCAGGTGCTGGCCGACGAAGCCACGCTCGACGCACAGGCTGCGGGCGCACCGCTCGCCGTGGTGGGTGCGAACAAGCTGGCATTGAAGGTGGAAATCGACGTGGCCGCCGAACGCGAACGCCTCGGCAAGGAAGTGAAGCGCCTCGAAGGTGAGATCGCGAAATGCCACGGCAAGCTTTCCAACGAGAGCTTCGTGGCACGCGCGCCCGCCAATGTGGTGGAACTTGAGAAGCAACGATTGGTCGACTTTGAAGCGGTTCTCGGCAAATTGCAGGCACAGCTTGCCCGCCTGCCCGCCTGAGACGCTAAAAATTCATCAGGGAGATACCAATGAAAGCCGTTGTGACCAAAGCCGTGTTCCCCGTCGCGGGCCTCGGCACCCGGTTTCTGCCTGCGACCAAGGCGAGCCCGAAGGAAATGCTGCCGGTCGTGGACAAGCCGCTGATTCAGTACGCAGTGGAAGAAGCGGCGGCCGCCGGCATCACGGAGATGATCTTCGTTACGGGCCGCAACAAGCGCGCCATCGAAGATCACTTCGACACGGCCTTCGAACTCGAAGCGGAACTCGAGGCGAAGAACAAGCAGGCATTGCTCGACGTGGTGCATTCGATCAAGCCGCCGCACATCGATTGCTTCTATGTGCGCCAGCCGAAAGCGCTCGGTCTCGGACACGCCGTGCTGTGCGCCGAGAAGCTCGTCGGCGATGAACCGTTCGCGGTCATCCTCGCCGACGACTTGCTCGACGGTGAGCCGCCCGTGCTCAAGCAGATGGTCGATCTGTACAACCAGTATCACAGCTCGATCATTGGTGTGGAAGAGATCCCCAGGGAGCAAAGTCGCTCCTACGGGATCGTTGCCGGCAAGACTTGGGGTGAGACCGAGATCGTCAAGCTCGAACACATCGTCGAGAAGCCGGATCCGAAGGACGCACCGTCGAATCTGGGTGTCGTCGGTCGTTACGTGCTGCGCCCGCGCATTTTCGACTGCATTCGCCAGATCGATCCGGGTTCGGGCGGCGAGATTCAGCTCACCGACGCCATCCAGAAGCTCATGAAGGACGAAGCGGTGCTGGCTTATCGCTACAACGGCAAGCGCTTCGACTGCGGCAGCAAGCTGGGCTATCTGAAGGCAACGGTGGAATTTGCGCTGCGTCACCCGGAATTGAAAGACGCCTTCCGCAAGTATCTGCAAGACGACGTGAACGGCGGTCTGATCTAAGCCTCCATCGACACGCGTGCAATAAAAAACCGACGGTATATCCGTCGGTTTTTTTATGACTGCCGAATCGCGATGCGGGGATATCGATCGCGGCGTTCGGCGCGGATGCCGAAATGTAGCCGCGCGATCAGCGACGGCGCATCCAGAAGTGGAACGTCTTGCCCTCTTCGCGCGATTCGAGCAGTTCGTTGCCGGTCTGCTTGGCAAACGCACTGAAGTCGCGCCCGGAGCCCGGATCGGTGGCGATGATATGCAGCACTTCACCGCTCTGCATCTCCGCGAGCGCCTTCTTCGCACGCAGGATCGGCAGCGGACAATTCAGGCCGCTCGCGTCAACTTCTTTCTGAAATTCCATGCTCATGTCCCTCTCTTCGGTCTCGTTCGAATCGTTTGCCGGGTTCGCCGTGCAAACCGCGATTCTACCGTAGTCGTCGTGCGAGTCCGCACGCGCGCTGCGAATCCCACCTACCACGCATTACTCTGCGATCGACAGGCGCGCGGAATCAACGTATTCGATGGGTAAATTGCGTCGACGCAGCCATTCGGCCACCGCGTGCCCGGTGCCGGCTCGCCACGGACGCACCTGATGCGGCGCCACCAGCCGAAATTCCGCGAGTTCTTCCGAGAGGCGAATATCGCCGTCGCACACGGCGTGATAGGCGATGATCAGTTCGTTCTTGCGCATGAACTCGTAGACACCGAGCAGCGAAATCGCATCGGCTTCCAGGTTCGTTTCTTCCTTGATCTCACGACGAATACCGTCTTCCGGCGTTTCGTCACGCTCGAGAAAACCGGTGATGAGCGCGAACATACCCTCGGTCCATGCCGCGTTGCGTGCCAGCAGGATCTGTCCGCGATATTCGACGAGCCCCGCCACTACCGGCAGCGGATTATCCCAGTGGACGAAACCACATGCATTGTCGGGGCAGGCACGGCGAATACGCCCGGCCACGTCGCGTGAATCAAGGGCCGAGGCACAGCGGGGACAAAAGATGAGTTCGTTCATGATCGTTCTTCAGCGAATTCGAATATCTTAAATGAACTCATGACGCGCTGCACATTCGGTGAATTCCGAGACGTCTTCGGACCAAACCCACAAATGTCGGGGCGTATAATCGGCGAACGTCTTTCAATTTTCGCCCACGGCCCGTGTCCGATACTCCGCCGAACGCCACCTCTTCCGACGCTGCTCCGGACTCCCCGCCTTCGCCGTCTTCGTCAGCCCCCGCGCCTGCGGCCTCGCTGTCGACCCGCCTGACCCAACGCGGTGTGCGACGCTCCCGCCGGCTCTGGCACAACTACGGCGTATTCTGGCTCGGCGCGGTCCTCGTCGGACTCGTCTCCGTGGCGTACGCCAAACTGGTGGACTTCGGCTTCGAGCTCTTCCAGCGCATGCTCGCGCATGGCTTCTGGCTGCCGCTGATCGTCACCCCGCTCGGCGCCGCGCTGGCAATCTGGCTCACGCAAACGTTCTTCAAGGGCGCTGAGGGCAGCGGGATTCCGCAGGTGATTGCCACGCTTCAGGACTCGCGATTGTCGAAGTCGCTGCTGACGCTGCGCATCATGTTCGGCAAGATTGCGGTCTCGTTTCTCGGCATCCTTTGCGGCTTTACCATCGGACGCGAAGGTCCGACGGTACAGATCGGCGCCTCGCTCATGTACGCCATGCGTCGCGGCTATCGACGCAGCAGCGTTCACATCGAACGCCAACTGACGCTCGCCGGGGCGGCCGCCGGTCTGGCAGCGGCGTTCAACACACCACTCGCGGGTGTCGTTTTTGCCATCGAGGAACTGAGCCGCAGTTTCGTTGCACGCAACAGCGGCACGCTCATCACGGCAATCATCTTCTCCGGCGTCGTGGCGCTCGGCCTGCAAGGCAACTATCTGTACTTCGGCCAGATCAAGGCGATCAGCGACTTTCAGTGGACGCTGATCCCCGTGCTCATCGTGGCGAGCCTGCTCACTGGTGTAGCGGGGGGCGTATTCGGCTGGCTGATGCTCAACGTGCCGCGCTGGATGCCCAGGGCACTGGTCGACATGCGCCGCGCGCACCCGGTGCGCTTTGCGCTCGTATGCGGTCTTGCCATTGCGGTAATCGGCGTTGCCTCGGGCGGCACGACATTCGGCAGCGGTTATGCCGAAGCCCGTGGTCTGCTGGAATCGCATACCGCGCTCTCGCCGTTATACGCCGTGCTGAAGTTCGCCGCGCTGTGTGTGTCGTACCTGTCGGGGATTCCGGGCGGCATCTTCGCGCCGTCGCTGGCGATCGGTGCAGGCCTGGGCAACGTCATGGCACACGTGACATCAGTCGTGCCGCTACCCGCCATGGCTGCGCTGTGCATGGTCGGTTATCTGGCCGCCGTCACCCAATCGCCGATTACGTCGTTCGTGATCGTCATGGAGATGATCGATGGCCATCAGATGGTGATTCCGCTCATGGCCGTCGCACTGCTGTCGACGCAAGTCTCGCGCACCATTGCCCCGTCGTTCTATCACACGCTGGCGCACCGCTTTCTGACGCCGACCGTACCGGCGCCGCGACAGGCCTGAGCGGGCATCACTGCCGGCGTGCCATCCGATGTCGGCCGCCGGAAGTGAGGGTGACGCATTACCCCTTCGTGCTCAATGCGCGAATATCGGCGGCCAGACGCTCGACCGTGTCGACACGCGTATCCCATGCGCACATGAAGCGACAGCCGCCGGCACCGATGAACGTGTAAAAGCGCCAGCCCTTGGCCCGCAGCGCCTCGATCACATGCGCCGGGAGTTCGGCGAACACGCCGTTAGCCTGCGTCTCGAACATGATCGACACGCCGGGGATATCGCGAATACGGCTCGCGAGCAACTGTGCCATATCGTTCGCGTGACGCGCATGGCGCAGCCACGTATCGTTCTCCAGCATGCCGAGCCACGGTGCAGAGATGAAGCGCATCTTCGACGCCAACTGCCCCGCCTGCTTTACGCGGTATGCAAAATCCTCGGCCAGCGCCCGGTTGAAGAAGACGACGGCCTCGCCTACCGGCAGCCCGTTCTTCGTGCCGCCGAAGCACAGCACATCGACCCCGGCGCGCCACGTAACGTCGCCCGGATGACAGCCCAAGGTCGCCACCGCGTTGGCAAAACGCGCGCCATCCATGTGCACGCGCAGATTGCGACGCTTCGCCACCGCCGAAATCGCCTTGATCTCATCCACGCTGTAGACCGTACCGACTTCGGTCGCCTGCGTGAGCGTGACGACCTTCGGTTTCGGGAAGTGGATGTCGGAACGGCGATTGATGACGGACTCGACGGCGTCCGGCGTGAGCTTGCCGTTGTTCTCCCGCCCGCGTGCGGTCAGCAGCTTCGCGCCGTTGGAGAAGAACTCCGGACCGCCGCATTCGTCCGTTTCGACGTGCGCCAGTTCGTGGCAAATGACGGAGTGATACGACTGAGACAACGACGCCAGTGCGAGCGAATTTGCCGCCGTGCCATTGAAAACGAAGAAGACCTCGCAATCCGTGTCGAACAGTTGACGAATGCCGTCGCACACGCGCTGCGTCCAGGTATCGTCGCCGTAAGAGACCTCGTGACCGCTGGCGTTCGCTTCGACCAGATATCGCATGGCCTCCGGGCATATCCCGGCGTAATTGTCCGAGGCGAAGTGCTGAGGCGTTTGCGACGCGCCATCATCGGGTGCGGTGACGGCTGCGGGGTTGATGTGCGAAACGGACGGGGACGGAGCTTGCGACATGACGACCTCTTCAAAACGACGGGGACTCCACACGAGCCCCCGCCTCAGACTTTCCGGCAACCCGTGCCGGACTAACCGAATTCAGCGGACGGTAGACGACCGCCCCGCTCAGCGCGGATCCGACCAGAGCGTACCGCCCGTGGACCAGTTCTCCGGCTTGACGTCGGTAATGATGATGTCGACGGACTCCGGCGTGCAACCGATCGTCTCGACTGCCGCTTGCGTGACAGCTTTGACGAATGCGCGTTTTTGCTCGACGGTACGCCCCTCGAACATCTCGACGTGAAACGTTGGCATTGCGATCTATCTCCTTATCTCGTTCTTGGAATCGGGCTTCGGCCACGCTGCGCTCTGCGCATCCTGCACTCCCTGCGCGCCCTCCCTTTGACGTGGGTCGCAGCGGTGCCGCACGTTACGGATATCCGCCCCGGCATCAGGTGCGTCAATCGCGAAACGAGGGATCTATTCTATCGAGTTTGCGCAGCAGTGCGGGCCACTCCAGCACGCCCTCGATCGCACCCCCGTCTTCCAGTTGAATCGCCGTCTTGTCCTGCACCGCAGGGCTGGGCAGGTTCGGCGCAACGCCGCCGGCGAGCGCCTGCAACTGGATCTCGCACGCCTTGATGAGCGTCGCCATCAGCACGAACGCTTCGGCCACGGTGCGACCGAGCGTCAGGGTGCCATGATTGCGCAGTAACATGGCCGGGTGCGGGCCGAGCGAGGTCGTCAGCCGTTCCCCCTCGGACGGCGAGAACGCCAGTCCTTCGTAATCGTGATAGCCGATGCGCTCGTGAAAACGCAGCGCATGCTGCGAGATCGGCAGCAGGCCATGCGGCTGGATCGACACGGCAATGCCCGCCGTATTGTGCAGATGCATGACGCACACCGCATCCGCGCGGGCGGCGTGCACTGCCCCGTGCAGCGCGAAGCCTGTCACGTTGACCGGGTGCTCGCTCTCGCCCACGATCTCGCCGTTCATCGTGATCTTCACGAGGTTCGACGCGCTCACCTCATCGAACGAGAGGCCAAACGGGTTGATGAGAAAGTGCCCGGGCTCGCCGGGCACCATCGCCGAAATGTGGGTGTAGATCAGGTCGTCCCAGCCGTTCAGTGCGACGAGGCGATAGCAGGCTGCGAGATCGACGCGCATCCGGCGTTCCTCATCGCTCATCACGGTGGCGGCCTTTCGGCCGGCCTTCAGGGTAAAAGACATACGCAATTCTCTGGAAAGGTCCATGAGCCGATATCACGAACACGGCTTGCGAGCGATGTCAGCGCGATAGGTCCGGCTCGCTCACCTGCGCGGCTCGCGCGTTGGCGGTTCGGCGCAGGTCCCGACGCAGCTCGCCCGCGCCAGCTCGATTCAGGGCGCGCGTTCGAGCGACCGACGCCAGTCCCACACGAAGCCGACCGCGCCGAGCACCAGCACGCCGCTGGCGCACAGCAGCGCCGTTGTGAAACCGCCTGTCGCGGCCACGAGCGGCGCGGCGACCAGCGGACCGACGATCTGCCCGATACCGTAGGATGCCGTCACGAGTCCGATCAGGCCATTGGCATTGTCCCCACGCAAACGACGGCACTCCCGAACGGCATACACGGTAATCGCCGTGAACGGCAGTCCCACGAGCACGCTGCCAACGGCGAAACCCGCGACATTCGGAAACACGATGCCGATACCGACACCCAGCCCCTGCATGACATAACACACCGCCAGCAACAGACGGTTATCCCATGTCAGCGGCGCGCGTGCCCCGATGATGGCGCCCGGAATCACCATGAGCCCGAGCAGCGGAAAGAACAGATCGGGCCACGGCGAGCCCGGCAAAGCCTGCCGTGCGATCACCGGCAGAAAGGTCGCAGTGATGATGTAACCGAACCCGGCGAAGCTGTACAGGATCGTGACGGGAATCACACTCTCGCCGCTGCCGTGATTGATGGCGGGCGCAGGCGCTGATTTTCCGGCGTCGGCCGACTTGGCTGCATCCGACACGTTCGGCGCATCGGCAACGAACGTCCGCCAGATGAGCGCGAGCAACAGCAGCGCGAGAACACCACAGAGCAACCAGCCGCCGCGCGCAGGCCACCCAAGTGCTTCGTTCAGGCTTGCGAGCAGGCCCGTCACCACAATGCCGGCACCCGGTCCCGCGAACATCACGCCGCCCAGACTCGGCATGCGCAATTCGGCCAGCTTGCGAAAACCCCAGCCCGCCGAGAACACCATTGCCCATGCGCTCATCACGCCCGCCAGCGTACGCACGACCGCCCATACGGCAAACGATTCGAGCAGCCCCATCGCCAGCGTCAACGCGACGGTCGCGGCCAGCGCGAAACGGATGATGAGCGTCGGCGTGAAATGCAGCCACATGCACGAAAGGGCCCCGACGAAATACCCCGCATAGTTGAGCGACGCGAGCCAGCTACCGTGCTGAATGTCGGTGAGGTGCTCATGCAGCATGAGCGGCAACATCGGCGTGAAGGCGAAGCGGCCAATGCCCATGGCCACCGACAACGCGAGCATGCACGACAAGGCAATGCGCCACGCCGCCCGCTCTGGTGTGGGTTGGGGCAACGTCGAGGAAACCGGATCGGAACTGGCGAGTGTGGCTGACATGGCGATGGCTGGCCCGCAGGCGAATGAGAACAAACGAGAGCGAACGTCTGCCGCGCGAATGCTTCTTTGGATGTTTCCTGCATTTCTTCGTACGCGCGCAACGTATTGAATACTTTACATGCAAACCATTGCCGGATGCGATGGTTCCCCTGCGCGCCGCAGGGCATTGCCACGCGCTGCACGCAACATTGCAGTCCGGCACGCGCGCATCATTTCCAGAAACGAAACTGTACTGCCCGTCTGTCAGGCCACCTGACGCCGACACGGCCGTCACGGCGCGTCAACATCACGTCGACGGCCGGAAGCGAGACATAACTTGCGGGCGAAAATGCAAAACGCGCACCGAAGTGCGCGTTTTGCTTGTTCCTGCCCGATCGCTTCGGTGGGGCGACCTAACGTTCACGGCCGCCTCATCGAGTCACGCTCGAATCACCATCGAACGATCACAGCTTGCCGGCCACCCAGCCCTGCACGCCGGCGAGCGCCTGCGGCAGTTGCGACGGATCGGTACCGCCCGCCTGCGCCATGTCCGGACGACCGCCGCCCTTGCCGCCGACTTGCTGGGCAACGAAGTTGACCAGTTCGCCCGCCTTGACCTTGGACGTCGCATCGACCGTCACACCCGCGATCAGCGTGACCTTGCCGCCTTCGACCGCCGCCAGCACGATCGCCGCGCTCTTGAGCTTGTCCTTGAGCTTGTCCATCGTCTCGCGGAGCGTCTTGGCATCGGCGCCTTCGAGTTGCGCGGCCAGCACCTTCAGACCGCTCACGTCGACGGCCTTCTCGACCAGCTCGTCGCCCTGGCTCGATGCCAGCTTCGACTTGAGCGCCGCCAGTTCCTTCTCCAGCGACTTGACCTGCTCCTGCACCTGCGCGATACGCGGGCTAAGTTCGGCCGGCTGCGTCTTGAGTGCTGCGGCAGCTTCGTTGACCTGATCGTCGAGCGTCTGGACGAAGCGCACCGAGTTGTCGCCGGTGATCGCTTCCACGCGACGGATACCGGCGGCCACGCCACCTTCCATCACGATCTTGAACAGACCGATGTCGCCCGTGCGCGTGACGTGCGTACCGCCGCAGAGTTCGCGCGACGAACCGATGTCGAGCACGCGGACTTCATCGCCGTACTTCTCGCCGAACAGGGCCATGGCACCGCCCTTCACGGCGTCGTCGAACGACATCAGCGCAGCTTGCGTCGGCGCGTTGGCCAGCACTTCGGCGTTCACGATATCTTCCACGCGACGAATTTCGTCGGCGCTCATCGCGGCGTTGTGTGCGAAGTCGAAGCGCGTCTTGTCGGCGTCGACCAGCGAGCCTTTCTGCTGCACGTGAGCGCCGAGCACTTCGCGCAATGCCTTGTGCATCAGGTGAGTGGCCGAGTGGTTACGCACGGTGCGTGCGCGACGCACGGCATCGACCTGCGCCGTCACCGCCTCGCCCACCTTCAGTTCGCCCGATTCCAGCGAGCCGTAGTGACCGAAGACGTCAGCCTGAATCTTCTGCGTGTCCGACACGCCGAAACGTGCGCCGCCCGCAACGATCAACCCCTGATCGCCAACCTGACCGCCCGACTCGGCGTAGAACGGCGTGGTGTCGAGCACCACGATGCCCTGCTGGCCGGCGGACAGCTTGCCCACGCTCGTACCATCGACGTAGAGCGCCGTGACCTTCGCGCCTTCGAGCGCCAGCTTGTCGTAGCCTTCGAAGCGCGTCTTGTCGCCGGTGTATTCGAGGGCCGTCGCCATCTTGAACTTGCCGGCTGCACGGGCCTGCTCGCGCTGACGCGCCATCGCGGCGTCAAAGCCGGCTTCGTCGACCGTGATGCTGCGCTCGCGGCAAACGTCTGCCGTCAGATCGAGCGGGAAGCCATACGTATCGTGCAGCTTGAACGCGAGTTCGCCGTCGAGCGTGGTCACACCGCGCTTGGCCAGATCGGCCAGTGCGCCTTCGAGAATTTCCATGCCGTTCTCGATGGTCTCGCCGAAGCGCTCTTCTTCCTGCTTGAGCACGTCCGTCACGCGCTGTTGCGCCTGCGCCAGTTCCGGATAGGCCACGCCCATCTCGGCCACCAGATCCGGCACGAGCTTGTAGAAGAACGGCTTCTTGCAGCCGAGTTTGTAACCGTGACGGATGGCGCGGCGGATGATACGGCGCAGCACATAGCCGCGGCCTTCATTGCCCGGAATCACGCCGTCGACGATCAGGAACGAGCACGCACGGATGTGATCGGCGATCACCTTGAGCGAGTTCGCGGCCAGATCGGTCACGCCCGTCTCACGGCCAGCGGCCTTGATCAGGTGCTGGAACAGGTCGATCTCGTAGTTGCTGTGCACGTGTTGCAGCACGGCCGCAATACGCTCCAGTCCCATGCCGGTATCAACGCACGGCTTGGGCAGCGGCGTCATATTGCCCTGCTCGTCGCGGTTGAACTGCATGAACACGAGGTTCCAGATTTCGATGTAGCGGTCGCCGTCTTCTTCCGGCGATCCCGGCGGTCCACCCCACACGTCAGCGCCGTGGTCGAAGAAGATTTCCGAGCACGGGCCGCACGGGCCGGTGTCGGCCATCTGCCAGAAGTTGTCCGAGGCGTAGCGCGCACCCTTGTTGTCGCCGATACGGATGATGCGCTCGGTCGGCACGCCGACTTCCTTCGCCCAGATGTCGTAGGCCTCGTCGTCTTCCTGATAGACGGTGACCCAGAGCTTGTCCTTCGGCAGCTTGTAGACGGTCGTCAGCAGTTCCCACGCGTACTGAATGGCTTCGCGCTTGAAGTAGTCGCCGAACGAGAAGTTGCCCAGCATTTCGAAGAACGTGTGGTGACGGGCCGTGTAGCCGACGTTCTCGAGGTCGTTGTGCTTGCCGCCGGCGCGCACGCTGCGCTGTGCCGTGGTCGCACGCGTGTACGGGCGCGATTCCAGGCCAAGGAAGACGTCCTTGAACTGCACCATGCCGGAGTTCGTGAACAGCAGCGTGGGGTCATTGGACGGCACGAGGCTCGACGAGCGCACGATGGTGTGCCCCTTCGACTCGAAGAAGTTTAGGAATTTTTCCCGAATGTCTGCGACTTTCATAGGGTGCGTGGGAGCGTGGGGACCGGGCGAGCTAAGCCTGGCGGGGTATTTTGCAAACTTTTGATTATACGGGAAATCGATCTTTCCACGGCGTTGTGCCGCCAACCGCAGTGCGAAACGGTGCTGGTCATGCGCGAACCGACGGACGTAGACTCTCGCTCACAAGTTCCGCAATGCAAAACGATGTTCCGCATTTTGGCGTGGACCGTCCGTCAAACAACAAGAATCAAGGAGAGAGCGAACGATGGGTGCGCTGAGTCATATCCGGGTACTGGACCTCTCAAGGGTGCTGGCCGGACCGTGGGCGACGCAGAATCTGGCCGATCTGGGCGCAGACGTCATCAAGGTCGAGCGCCCTGGCGCCGGCGACGACACACGCCGCTGGGGTCCGCCCTACCAACGCGACGCCGAAGGCCGCGACACCACAGAGGCCGCGTACTACCTCGCGGCCAACCGTAACAAGCGCTCCCTTACGCTGGACATATCCCGCTCCGAAGGTCAGGCCATCGTGCGTTCGCTCGCGGCGCAAAGCGACGTCGTCGTCGAGAACTACAAGGTCGGTCAACTGGCGAAGTACGGTCTCGATTACGCCTCGCTCAAGGCCGTCAAACCCGATCTCGTCTACTGCTCCGTCACCGGCTTCGGCCAGACCGGCCCGCACGCGTCGCGCGCCGGTTACGACTTCATCGTGCAAGGCATCGGCGGCTTCATGAGCATTACCGGCGAGCGCGACGGGCTGCCCGGTGGCGGCCCGCAGAAGGCCGGAGTCGCTATCGCCGACCTCATGACCGGCATGTACGCCACCATCGCCATCATGGCCGCCCTCACCCATCGCGACCGCACGGGCGTGGGCCAGTACATCGACATGGCGTTGCTCGATACGCAGGTCGCGATGCTCGCGAACATGAACACCAACTACCTCGCCAGCGAGAAGGCGCCGGTGCGCTGGGGCAACGCGCATCCGAACATCGTCCCGTATCAGACGTTTCAGACGGGCGATGACGGCTGGATCATCGTCGCCGTGGGTAACGACGGGCAGTTCCGCAAATTTGTGGAAGCCGGCGGCGAGCCTGCGCTGGCGGACGACGAACGCTTCGCCACCAATCCGTCGCGCGTGCGCCATCGCGAGGTGCTCGTGCCGATCCTCGCGCAAATGGTGCGCAAGTTCGGCAAGGACGAATGGATCGACAAGCTGGAAGTCGCAGGCGTGCCGTGCGGGCCGATCAACACGCTGCCGGAAGTCTTCGCACACCCGCAAGTGCTCGCGCGCGAGATGGCGATCGAGTTGCCGCATCCGTCCGGGGGAGTCGCGCGTCTGGTGGCCAGTCCCATGAAGATGAGCGAGACGCCGCCGGTGGCACACAGCGCGCCGCCGACGCTCGGTCAGCACAGCGACGACATTCTGCGCGAGCGTCTGGGGCTGGACGACGCACAGATCGCCGGACTGCGCGACAGCGGCATCGTCTGACACGGTCTGACACGCAACACGCACCGATGGAAAAAGGGGCCTGCCGCGAATCGATTCGCGACAAGCCCCCTCTCCTCAAAAACCGGCGTCACCCACGTTCCACGCCGATCCTGTCGTAACGCGCCCCCGTACCCGTCGGTTCGGGCCACGCCTCCTGAGCATCTGCTAACCACCTGCCGGCGATCCCGTCATCAGACGACGAGTCGCACGACGCCTCCCTACGCCGCACTACTCGTAACGCTGCCCTTGCGCCAGCAACTCCGCTGTTCCGATCACGTCGTTCAATCCATCGAAGTCGAGCATGCGATCGCGCCACGCCGCTGTCGTGCCTTGAGCATGCAGATTGGCGTAGTAGCCCTGCAAGGTGTGGGCGACTGCACGCGCCGTCCCGCCGGGGAAGATGACGATGCGAAAGCCGATATCGGCCAGCACCTGCGCGCTCTGTACGGGTGTCTTGCCGCCCTCCACCATGTTCGCCAGCAACGGCACCCGGGCAGCGAAGCGTTCGCACGCGGCGGCCATCTGCTCCGTGGTGCGCAAGGCTTCGATGAAAAGCGCGTCTGCGCCCGCTTCCAGATACTGCTCCGCGCGATCGAGCGCGGCGTCGAGCCCTTCGACGGCCACCGCATCGGTACGCGCGAGAATGAGCGTGCTTCTGTCATGACGCGCGTCGACCGCCGCCCGCACCTTACCGGTCATCTCTTGCGCGCTCACGACGCTCTTGCCGTCGAGATGCCCGCAGCGTTTCGGAAACGTCTGATCCTCAAGCTGGATCATCGCCGCGCCCGCGCGCTCGAATCCCCGCACGGTGCGCCCGACGTTGAGGGCATTACCGAACCCGGTATCCGCGTCGACGATGACGGGCACGTCGACTCGCTCGGCAATACGCGCGAGCGTGTCTTCCACTTCGGTGTATGTCGTCAGACCAATGTCGGAGCGGCCCAGTCGCGTATAGGCGATCGACGCGCCCGAGAGGTACAGCGCCTCGAAGCCCGATTGCGCGGCAATCAGCGCGGACAGTGCATCGTAGACACCCGGCGCCAGCAGCACGCCGTGGTCCAGCCGTTGTTTGAGAGACGACGATGTCGTCATGCGGAAATCTCCTGTTGTGGGAACGCGTCGCCGAGCGTGTCGACGATGGTGTTTGCCGCGAGGTAGCCGCCCGCGACGGCCGAGAGCAGGCCGTTGCCGGACAGGTAACCCCAGACGGCATTGCCCGACACCCCGCGAGCGGCGCCGCCAGCGGCGAGCAGATTCGGAAACGGTGAGCCGTCCGGGCGCAGCACACGGCAACGCGCATCGATATCCAGCCCGCCTTGTGTGTGGAACAGCGCGCCGGTGACTTTCACCGCGTAATACGGGGCGGTGAGCGCGCGCATGAAACGGCGGCCGTCTGCTGGCGTGCCGTCCGGCGCCACGCTGAGCAGCGTCTCGCGCAGCACGTCGGCATCGCACCCGATGGTGGACGCCAGCGCCTCGGCGTCGGCGCAAGTCCGTAGCGCACCCGCCGCTTCCGCCGCCTGAAAGTCAGGGAAGGTGCGCGCCAGTGCCAGCGTCTGCGCATCGAAAACATTCCACGCGACACCGTCGGGCTGCGCCAGCACATGCACTGCCGCTTCGGAATAGCCGTGCGTCTCGTCGTGAAAGCGCTTGCCCAGCCGGTTGATCTGCACCCCGCCATCCATGATGACGGCCCACGAAATCAGCACGCCGTGCGGGCTCGCCCACGAGCCGTGCCCCTGATAGCCCCCGAGATCGGCCGATGCAGCACCAAGCTCGCGTCCCCAGAGCAGCGCACTCCCGTCGTTACCTTCATGGCCGCCGTAGACAGCTTCCGCCATCTCCGGCAGCCACGCGCGCCGCAGTTCGGCATTGCCGCCGAAACCATTGCAGGCGAGCAGCAGCATGTCGCAGGCCAGATACTCCATCGCGCCGTCGGGCCTCACCCCGCCCACCGCCTGCACGCGGCCTGCGTCGTCGAGCCATAGCTCACGCACGAGCGTGCGCGTGAGGATCGCCGCGTCAGTCGCCTGCACGGCGCGTTCGAGCGCGGCCATCAGTGCCGCCCCGGTGCGCTCGGGCAAGCTGTGCATGCGTCGCACGCTGTGCCCCGGATACAGAAAGCCGTCGAGAATTTCGAAATGCAGTCCATGGCGTGCGAGCATGTCCATCGCCGCGCCCGATGCACTGGCGTACGCGTCGACCAGATGCGACGCCGCCGTGCCCCCGGCCTTGCGCTGGATATCGTCGGCGAACCGCGCCGGACTGTCGTCGATCCCCGCAGCACGCTGGACCTGCGAGCCGGTTGCGGGAATGAAGCCGGACGACAAGGCCGTGGAGCCGCTCGGCACGCCGTCGCGCTCAAGCAGCACGCAGTCGATGCCCGCGTCCTGCAACACCAGCGCGGTACTCAGACCGCAAGCCCCCGCCCCGACGATGACCACGCTTACTTGCGGCAGATCGTCGATCGGGGGACGGCCGTAACGAACGACGGGCACGACGGGAGCGACCGCTGCGCTCGATGCGCTAGATGTCTCCGGCGCACTCATACCGCGATCCGTCCGGCAAACGCCTCGCACGTCACGATCTCGCCCACGGTGCGCAAGTCCGCCAGTGCCGCATCGTGCGCGGCGGGCGTGGGGGCCGCACAGCCGTCCGAGAGCACGAGCACGCGGTAGTCACGCATGTGTGCGTCGCGCGCAGTGCTCGCAACGCCGCCATTCGTCACGATGCCGCACACCGCGACCGTTTCGATCCCCGCGCGGCGCAATACCCAATCGAGTTGCGTGTTGAAGAACGCCGAGTACGCGACCTTCCACACCGACACATCCACATGCTCGGCGAGCGATGCCACCGTGGCGTGACCGGGCGAGCCCGCCACGAAGTCGCCACGTCGCAGGAACGGTCGTAGCTGTTTCAGATGGGGCGAGATCATCGGCTCGCCCTGTGCATCGGGCCAGAGCGTGAACTGGCTCGCCGCCACGTAGCCGCCCGCCGCCTTGAGCGACCGGGCCAGCGGTGCGATACGGGCGGGCAACGCCTGCGCCTGCGGTGTCGCCGCGCTGCCCCGGTCGTACGCACCACCGGGGGTAATGAAGTCGTTTTGCAGGTCGACGATGACGAGCGCGGTGCGCGCCGCGTCAAGCCCGGGTGTCTCACTCATGGCATCACTCCTGTCGGTGCACTCATGCGTCGCGCGTGATGAGCAGGTTGCCCAGCGCATCGACACGGCCAGTGAAGCCCGGCTCCAGCCAGATCGTCGTATCGGACTGTTCGAGGATCGCCGGACCGACGACCGTCGCGCCGACCGGCAGATCCAGACGCGGATAGCGCGCGGCATCCCACCATTGCCCCGCGTGATAGACCCGTTGCGTGCCGGGCGACGCCGGCATCTCATGCGCCTGCGGCGCCAGCACACCGAGGTCGAACTTCGGGCGTACGCCGATGCGGGCGTAGCGCAGATTCATGATGCGCACGGCAATGCCGTCGAGCGTGCGGCCGAACGCCTCGCGATAGGCGGCTTCGAACGCGCGTGCGATGCCTTCGCGGCTCAGCGCATCGCGCGCCACCGGCACACGCACCGTGTGGCTCTGCCCCACGTAGAGCATGTCCAGCTCGATGACTTCGCGCACGGCATCGAAACGCACGCCGGCGGAATCCAGACGCTGCTGGCACGCCACCTGCAAGCCATCGACACGTGCCACCAGGTCGTCGGTGTCGAGCGCGGCGAGCGGCTGGTTGAGCGTCTGCACGCTGTCATGACGCATGTCGGCAATCACGCAGCCCAGCGCCGAGGTCACGCCCGGATAGCGCGGCACGATGCCGGTCGTAGTGCCGACTTCGCGCATCATCGCGCACACATGCAACGCGCCGCCGCCGCCGAACGGCATGTAGGCGAACTGACGCGGATCGTGCCCGCGCTCGATGGACACCACGCGAATCGCGCCTGCCATCTTGGCGTTGGCAACCGTAAGAATGGCCTCGGCGGCAGCATAGACGTCCAGCCCCAGCGGCTGTGCCACATGCTTGTCGATGGCCTGCGCGGCCAGTTCGCTATCGAGTTTGCCGAGCAGACCGCCGCCCAGCGGGCGATCGGCCGCAATGCGACCGAGCAGCACGTTGGCGTCGGTCACGCTCGGACGCGTGTTGCCGCGTCCATAGCAGGCAGGCCCCGGAATGCTGCCCGCCGACTCCGGGCCGACCTGAAGCAGACCGCCTGCATCCACCGACGCGATCGACCCGCCGCCTGCACCGATCGTCTCGATCTGAATCATCGGCGAGCGCACCACCATGCCGAACTCGATGGACGTCTGCGCCGAGAGCGACGCTTCGCCGCCCGCCACCAGCGACACATCGAACGACGTACCGCCCATGTCGCCCGTCACCACGTTGGGGAATCCCGCCGCGCGAGCGATGGCCGCGCAGGCGATGACGCCGGCCGCCGGGCCGGAGAGCGCCGTGCGCACCGGCACGTCGCTTGCCGTCTTACGCGACATGATGCCGCCGTTGCTCTGCACGACCAGCAGTTCGCCGCCGAAGCCCTGCGCCTGCAAATCGCTCGCCAGACGCGTGAGATAGCTGCCCACCACCGGTTGCAGCGAAGCGTTGAGGGTCGCCGTCGAGCAACGCTCGAACTCGCGGATCTCGGGCAACACTTCGGTCGCCGCCGTCACGTTGCCGTTGGGCCACAGCGCGCGCACGGCCGCCACGGCGAGACGCTCGTTTTCCGGGTTGGCATAAGCGTTCACGAAGAACACGCAAACGGCCTCGCATCCCGCTTCAAGCAACGCGCGTGCCGCAGCTTCGACCTGCGCGATATCGACGGCCGTATGGATCGTGCCGTCAGCGAGCACGCGTTCGTCCACTTCGAGACGTAGATCGCGCGGCACGATGGGCGCGAAGTTGCCGCGCAGCCCCCACGTGGCCGGGCGGTCGCGCCGACGCATTTCCAGCACGTCGCGAAACCCCGTCGTCGTGATGATGCCGGTACGCGCGACTTTACGTTCGAGCAGTGCGTTGGTGCCGACGGTCGTGCCATGCACGATGGTCGCGATGGCGGCGGCCCCGCCGCGCCCTTCGGACTCGACCCGTTCAATGCCGTTCATGAAACCCCGGGCCTCTTCGCCACGCGTGGAGGGCACCTTCACGATGCGGGCGACACCCGCAGCCTCGTCGAGCACGAACAGATCGGTGAAGGTCCCGCCGACGTCGACGCCGACGACCAGCGAGGGGTTCGTGTTGGGTGCTGCGCTCATGCCTGTTGCTCCTTCGTTGCCTTGGCGGCGGGACACTGCCCGCTCGCGCCCGGCGTCGTCACATATCCCATGGCGCGATCATGGGCGCGCGCCTGTTCGTCTCGCCGGGCCGGGTCGCCGTATCCGCCACCGCCCGGCGTCTCCAGCCGCACCCGCTCGCCCCGGGCAAGCTTGATGCCCAGCATCTTCGAGCGCATCGGGGGCGTGTGCCATTGCCCGTCGTTCTGATACTGGAAGACGTTCGGCACCGAGGCTTCGCCACCGGCGATGCCTTGCGGAGCCGAGCGTCCGCGTTCACCGAACACGAACGCCTCGGCGCTGTCTTCGAGCAGTTCGATTTCGTAGATGGCCCCGAGTCCGCCACGGTGCTCACCGTCGCCCGCCGAGTCCGGCCGCAGCGCCCACTGCGTGAAGCGCACCGGATACGCGGCTTCGAGAATCTCGACCGGCGGAATGGTGGCCGTCGAAATCGGCGCGTTGCCGTGTGAGAGGCCGTCGCCGTCGATATGTCCGCCGTGCCCGCCGCCGAAGAAGCTGAACATCACCCAGCGCTGGCCCTTGCGAGCCGGATCGGTGCGATACCCGGCAATCGACAGCGCATTGATCGTGCCGTACGCCTGCGCCATCGCTCGCTCGGGGGCGGCTTGCGCCATGGCGCAGAAGATTACGTCGATCATGCGCAGAATGGTTTCCGTGTAGCCCCCCACCGGGCGCGGACGCTGCGCCGAGATCAGCAACCCGTCGGGCAGTTCGAAACGCACGGCATCGAGCACGCCCGCATTGGCGGGCACGTCCGGGAACAGGTGCTTGAGCGCGACGTAACACGCGGCAATCGCCGTCGCACGCGAGATGTTCACCGGTCCCATGCAGGCAGGCGACGTGCCGGTGAAATCGAGCGTCAGCGTGTCGCCCTCCACCCGCATGCGCAGCGCAATGGTCAGCGCTTCGTCGCGCACACCGTCGTTGTCGAGCGTGTCGCTGTAGCGATACTCGCCGTCGGGCAGCGCCGCCACGTGAGCGCGCATGAGCTTGACGGCACGCTCGCGCAGTTGCCCCAGCGCCTCGTGCACCGTGACGTCGCCGTACTCGTCGAGCAGATCGGCCAGACGCCGCCCACCCAGCTCCAACGCGGCGAGCTGTCCGTTCAGATCGCCCCACAGGCTATCCGGCAAGCGCGTGTTCGCCTTGAGGATGGCGAGCACGTCGGCATCGAGTTCGCCCCGGCGCACGATACGCACGGGCGGAATCTGAACCGCCTCCTGCCAGCATTCGGTCGCCGCCGGGTTGTAATTCCCGGGCACCGCGCCGCCGACATCGTGCCAGTGCGCGGCCGACGCCAGAAAGCAGAACAGCTTGCCGTCGCGAAACACCGGTCGCACGAGCTTGAAGTCATTGGCGTGCGTGCCGCCGTCGTACGGGTCGTTGAAGAGCCAGACATCGCCTTCGACCATGCCGCCACGCTCGGCGGCCGTGCGCGCGGCCGCCTGGACGGCAAACGCCATGGCGCCGACGAACACCGGCAGGCCCGACTTGCCTTGCACGAGCGTCGCGCCGGTCGCCGCATCGTAGATGCCGTGGCAGGCGTCGTGCGCCTCGGCAATGATCGGGTTGAAGGCACTTCGGTAAAGCGTCGCGTCCATTTCGTCGGCGATCTGCTCCAGCCGGCCCTTGAGGACCGCCAGGGTGACGGGATCTAGCATGAAGTAACTCCGTTAGGTGTCGCGTGAGATGTCGAACTGCGCTGCTTGAGGAGATTGAGCAGACCGCCTGCATCGACCATGTCGAGCAGGAAGCCCGGCACGCTCTCGCAGGTCAGACGGCTGCCGTCGGCGCGTTCGATAACGCCTTCGCGCGGCGCGAGCCGCAGCGTTTCGCCCTCGGCAATGCCCGGCGCGTCGGCGCAGGTAAGCAGCAACAGCCCCACGTTGAAGGCGTTGCGGAAATACAGTCCGTTGAACGACGGCGCAATGACGGCGCGCACGCCCAGGTGCACGAGCGCCGCAGCGGCCTGCTCGCGAGACGACCCGATGCCGAAGTTCGGCCCGGCCACGAGCACATCGCCCGGACGCACCGTCGAGGCGAATTCGGGACGCACACGATGCAGGCAATGGCGAGCGATTTCGTCGATACCGAACTTCATGTACGCGCCCGGCGCGAGCGCGTCGGTATCGATGTCGGCGCCCACGACCCAGGCGCGGTGCCCGGGTGCAGACGATTCAAGGGAAGACGTTGGCAATGTCATGAGAGGCGTTGTCAGTACGGGATCAGACGAGGACATCGCGCGGATCGGCAATGCGCCCGGTGAGCGCGGCGGCCGCCACGGCGTATGGCGAACCGAGATAGACCTGCGCCGTCTCCGCGCCCATGCGTCCCTTGAAATTGCGTGCGGTGCTCGACATCACGGTCGCCCCTTCCGGGATCGAGCCGCCATAGCCGGCACACGCGCCACAGGTATTCGCGAGCACCTGCGCGCCCGCCGCGACCAGCACGTCCATCACGCCCTCGCGTGCCGCTTGCGCCTGATCGCGCGCCGATGCCGGCGCAACGACGAAGCGCATGCCGTCGGCCACGCGCCGGTCCTTGAGCACGCGTGCTGCCGCGCGCAAGTCTTCGAGCTTGGCCCCCGTGCAGGCGCCGAGATAGGCGACGTCGACCGCAACGTCGGCGAAGGCGCCAATGTCCGACGTGTTCGACGGGCTATGCGGCGCGGCGACTTGCGGGGCGAGCGTGCCGGCGTCGAAGGTGTGCACTTCGGCCGGTGCGTCGGCGTCACTCTGCCAGCGATCGACGTCGATCGGCGCCGTGACGCCGACCGAACGCAGGTAGTCGAGCGTGGTGGCGTCCGGCGAGACGAGCCCGACTTGCGAGCCCAGTTCGGCACTCATGTTCGACAGCGTCATGCGCTCCTGCATGGAAAGCGCTCGCACAGCCTCGCCGCAGAACTCGATGGCCTGATAGCGTCCACCGTTCATGCCGAAACGGCCGATCATGTGCAGGATCATGTCCTTGGCGGTCACGCCGTCCGTGAGGCGTCCGTCCCAGCGCATCTGGATGGTCGAGGGCACCTTGACCCAGATCTCGCCCGAGACCGCTACGCCGAGCATTTCGGTGCTGCCGATACCGAACATGTACGCACCGAACGCGCCGCCGGTCGGCGAATGCGAATCGCCACCCACACAGAACATGCCCGGGCGCAGATGCCCGTGCTCCGGCACCACCACATGGCAAATGCCGACCGAGTCATAGACGTTGGGCAGCGCCTGCGCTTGCGCCCAGTCACGGGCAATACGTACGATGCGACGCGACTCGTCGTCCGATTCGGGCACGTAGTGATCGATGACCAGCACGACCTTCGACTTGTCCCACAGCGTGGCGCCGAGCGATTCGAGCATCGGTTGCAGACGGCGCGGACCGCTGGAATCGTGAAACATCGCGAGATCGACCTTGCAGGTCACGATCTCGCCGACCGCCACTTCGGCGCGCCCGCATGCGGCGGCCAGCAGCTTTTGCGTCAGAGTTTGAGCCACGGTAATTCCCTTACATTCCGAGATAGGCACGGCGCAGCTCGCGGCTCGCGAGCAGTTCCGCGCAGGTGCCGCTGTGGCGGATCGAGCCGTTCTCGAGCACGTAGCCGCGCTGACCGGTTTCGAGCGACTGGCCCACGTTTTGCTCGACGAGCAGAATCGACAGGCCATCGCGCTGAAGTCGCGCAATCAGCGAGAACAGCTCTTCGACCATGAGCGGCGAGAGACCGAGCGACGGTTCGTCGAGAATCAGCAGACGGGGCTCGGCCATCAGGCCACGCGCGATGGCGAGCATCTGCTGTTCGCCGCCGGACATCGTGCCGGCAGGCTGCGCGATGCGCTCACGCAGGCGCGGGAACAGATCGAGCATTCGCTCCAGACTTTGCTCGCGTTGCGCGCGACCCCGGGCGAAAGCGCCGAGCGACAGGTTTTCCAGCACGCTCAGGTTCGGGAAAACGCGGCGACCTTCTGGCACCTGAATCAACCCGGCCTTGACCACTTCCCGGTAATGCCGTCCGGTGAGGTCGTGACCGTCGAAACGCACCTTGCCTGCCCAGACCGGATTGATACCGGAGAGTGTGTTGTTCAACGTGGACTTGCCCGCGCCGTTGCTGCCGAGCATCACCACGATCTCGCCTTCGTCGACACTCAGATCGACACCGCGCAGCACCTCCACGCGGCCGTAACCGGTGCGCAGGCCTTCGACTTCGAGCAGGTGACTCATCGTGCCCCTCCCTGCTCAGGCGCCTGCGCCGCCTCAGTGGATTGCGCCGCCAGACGCGCCGCCGTACCGTGTCCCAGATAGGCTTCGACGACCGCAGGATCCGACGTCACTTCCCGAGGCGTGCCCGCCGCGATCAACTTCCCTTGTGCGAGCACCCAGACGTGTTCGGCAAGGCTCATCACGGCGCGCATCACGTGTTCGATCATCAGCACGGTGACGCCGCTCGCGGCTATCTCGCGCACCACGGGAATCATCTCGTCGATCTCGCTCGGATTGAGTCCGGCGAGGACTTCATCGAGCAACAACAATCGCGGACGTGTCGCTAACGCGCGCGCGAGTTCCAGGCGCTTGCGGCCGCACACGGTCAGATCGGCAGCGGGCTTGTCGAGCTGCGCCTGCAAGTTGGTGCGCAGTGCGATCTCCTCGGCCTGACGCAATGCCTGGCGTCGACCGGGTTCATGCAGATGCGCGCCGACGGCGATGTTCTCCCGTACGGTCTGCGCGCCGAACGGCTGCACGATCTGGAACGTACGCGCGAGGCCCTGACGTGCCGTCACAAAGGGCGCCTGCCCCGTGATGTCGCGCCCCTGAAACTCGACGCGGCCGGCCGTCGGCACGAGAAAGCCGGAGAGCAGACCGAACAGCGTCGTCTTGCCTGCGCCGTTCGGTCCCACGAGTGCCGTGAGCGTGCCCGGCCGGATGCTCAGGCTGACGTCCTGCACGGCTTTCAGGCCGCCAAAGGTGATGGACAGACCATCGGCTTTCAACAAGGCGTCAGACACCGGCCTTCTCCTCGCCGGCATTCGCGGCATTTGCAACATTGGCGGTATGAGGGGCGTTAGCGTCCGTGGCACGGAACGTGGCGCTTGCGCCAGTCCCGGCGCGGTCCATGCCCAGCATGCGGCGCACCGATGCGCCAGCGCCCGTCATGCCCCGCGGCAGGAACATCACGATCAGCGTGAGCACCACGCCATAGATCACCATCGACAGGCCGGGCAATTCGCCGAACAGGTTGCGGGTGAATTCACCCAGCGTGTAAAGCGCAGCCGCACCGAGCACCGGTCCCCACAGCGTGCCCAGCCCGCCGACGATGGCGCCAACGAGCGCTTCGACCGAAATCGTCGAGCCGAACGCGATGCCGGCATCGATGTACTGGAACATCTGCACGTAGCACACGCCGGCCGCGCTCATGAAGGCGCCCGACAAAGCGATCGCACCGAGCTTCACGCGCAGCGGATTCACGCCGACGGCACGCGCCGCGTTCTCGTTATCGCGCACGGCCTGTAACCACGCCCCGAAGCGCGAGTGCCGCAGCCACGCCGTGACCAGCAACGCCCCCATCACGAATGCGAGCAGCACGAACGCATAGCCGCGCGGCGACGCGAACTGCAAATTGCCCACGCTCTGGCGCAACGGCACCATCAGCCCGACCCCTGCGCCGGTGAAGGGCAGCGACACCGCGAGAATGCGGAACACTTCCGCGAAGGCCAGCGTCACCAGCGCAAAGTACGAACCCTTGAGGCCGTAGCGGAACGTCACTGCGCCGATGATTACCGCCACAAGCGTGCCCATCGCCAGCGCGAACGGCATGGCCACCCATGGGTTCCATCCCCACTGCAATTGCGCAATCGCCTGCGCGTAAGCCCCCACGCCGAAGAACAGTGCGTGGCCGAACGACAGTTGCCCGCCGAAGCCGCCCAGCATGTTCCACGACTGCGAGAGCAGCACGGTATAGAGCGTCATCATCAGGAACGACAGCCACACGCCCGATTGCAGCGTGACGAGTAATGCCGCGACAACGACACCGAACAACACAATCCACCGAAGATCCCTCATCGTTTGCTCCTGCTCATCCTTTTAGGCACGTGCACCGAACAGCCCCTGCGGACGCAGCAGCACGACGATGATGAAAATGGCGAAGATGCCGATCTGTCCCAGTGAATCGCCCAGCCACAGGCCGCAAAGCGACTCCACCACGCCGATCAGCAGTCCGCCGACGAGCGCACCGGCGAAACTGCCCATGCCGCCCAGCACCACGATCGTGAACGCGACGAGCACGAAGCCCCCGCCCACTTGCGGGTTGACGTAGTAGGTCGGCAGCAGAAAGCAGGCGGCAGCGCCCACGCATGCCATACCGATGCCGAACGAGATCGCGTAGACCCGTTCGACGTCGATGCCCATGAGCTTCGCGCCATGCTTTTCCTTCGCGACGGCCCGAATCGCGCGGCCGAGGTCGGTCGAGCGCACGATCCAGAACAGAATCGCCGCTGCCGCCAGCGCGCCGCCGAAGGCGATCAGCTTCGGCACGGCGAGCATGACCGGACCGATGTCGACGGTCGCAAGGGTGTACGGCGTGTCGATGGTGTGCGTATCGGACTTGAACCACACGAGCGCGAGGTTCTCCAGCACGATGGCCAGCCCTAACGTGACGAGCAGAATGTTCTCGTCCTTGCCGTGGCTCGCACGTTCGATCACCACGCGTTGCAATGCATAGCCGAGGGCGAACATGCCCAGCGTGACGAACGGCAACGCCACATAGGGATCGATGCCGAGCTTCTCCCTGAGCAGCCACACGGCGTACAGCGCCACCATCAACGCCGCGCCGTGTGCGAAGTTGATGATGTGCAGCACGCCGTAGACGAGCGTAAGACCGAGCGCGATGAGGGCATAGACCGCGCCCGTCGTCAGCCCGTTGAGCAGGGCCGACAGCAGAATGACCGGGTCGAGCATCACGTCAGGCCTTGAGCGGGAAGACCGGCGCGACCTGACGGTAGCTGTCCGGCAGAATCACCTTGATGTCGCCGCCGGAGACCTGCGTGAGCAGCGGCTGCGCGCCCGTGTTCTGGCCGTTCACGAACTTCGTGGGGCCGTACGGCATCAGGTGATCCTTGAAGGTGCTTGACGTCAGCGCCGCCGTAATCGCCGCACGATCGACCGACTTCGCGCGTTCGATGGCGTCGGCCAGCAGCATCATGGCGGTGTACGTCATGAAGACTTCGTAGCTGAAGAACGCGCCCTTCGCTTCCGTGCGCTTCTTGAGCGACGCCACGCGCGGGTCTTTCGGATTGAACCAATGGTTGCAGTCGATGATGCCGTCGGCGATATCCGGAAACTCCTTGAGGAATTTGTAGCTCGACGCCGCGCCGCCAAGCACCGAGTAGATCGCTTTCGGGCGGACCTTCTGTTGCTTCATCGCGCGCAGCAGCAAGGCGTACTCGTTGTAGTAGTTCGCCGGGATCACGATGTCCGGGTTCACCGAGCGCATGCGCAGCACGATGTTGTTGAAGTCGCGCGTCGGGTTGGCGTGCTTGATGACCTCCTTGACCTCGAAGCCGCGTGCCGGCAATTCCTTTTGCAACAAGGCCGCCGTGCCGGTGCCGAAGAGCGATTCCTCGTGCACGATCATCACGGTCTTCGCGGGTTTGCCTGCGGCGTCGTTCAGGGCGGCGAGGTCGTCGACCGCTCGCATCGAGCACATGCGGTAGCCCGGGCCGAAACGGAAGGTGTTCGTCAGACCGCGCTCGACGATCTGGTCGGCCACACCGACGTCCACCACGTGCGGCAGACCGTACTTCGCGGCGGTCTGGGTCGTCGCGAGACAGATAGCCGATGCATACGCGCCGACAATCGCCGATACGCCCGCCTCGTTCATCTTTTCCACTTCTGCCGAGCCCGCTTCGGGCCGCGACTGGGCGTCGCCGAGCACCGCTTCGATGGGCGCCCCGCCGAGCGACTTGATGCCGCCTGCAGCGTTGATGTCATCGATGGCCAGCAACGCGCCGAGCCGGCACTGCTGGCCCGAATACGCGAGTGCGCCGGTGACCGGATGCAGCACGCCGATCTTGACAGGCTTGCCCGCAGCGCGAGCGCTCCAGGGTGCGGTGGTGGCTGCGGCAAGCGCAGCAAGTGCGGTGGACTGACGCAGGAACGTGCGACGCGAACTCATTGACGATTCTCCGGACTTGATCAGTGGAATTGGGCAGATAGTTCTTCGCTCACCCAGACCTTGGCGTCGATATCGCCAACGCGCGAGAGCTGGAGCTGGTACTGATAACGATCGGGGCGATACAGGCCTTGCAGCAGTTGCACCGGACGCTCGGCGACATCGCGCACGAGACGTGTGACGGCAAGCAACGCGGAACCGACGGCGATGTCGAGATGGCGCGCCACGACGGCATCGGCCAGGCGTGCGGAAATGGTTTGCGTAGCGGCCCCGAGTTCGACGCCGGCCTCTTCGAGCAGCATGAGCATCGGCTTGCGCTCAAGGGCTTCGCGTCGAATCTTCGCAATGCTCTCCGGCACATGCGTCGTGATGTACGAGAGCGGCCCGGCCTGCGTGCTACGCACACGAATGCTCTTGTAGACCGGCGCGCCGGGTTCGAGCGCCAGAGCTTCGGCCACCGCTTCGCTCGCGCCGACCACCGACGATTCGAGCACGGCCACGCTCGTGCGCAACCCCATGTTCACGATGTTCTCGAGCAGGCCGGTGAGGTGTGCCTTTTCACGCGAAATGCCGGGCGCCTTGCCACCGCCGGTGCGCTGCCCCGCATGCAATGGCCAGGTCCCGAGGCCGGGACGGCGCACCACCAGTCCATCGGCCACGAGCATTTCCATCGCCTTACGGATCGTGATGCGCGCGACACTGAACTGGTCGGCAAGCAGGTGTTCACCGGGAACGCCGTCGCGATCGAAGCGTCCCTCCTGCAATTGCTCACGCAGTACGAGATAGATCTGGTGGTACTTCGGCAGCGGTAGTGGGGTATCCATGCGGCGATTCTGGAAGTGTCATAATGTCCGGTCAATAGAACAAATGGGCCGCAAAATGTCCTATCGGGAAAACACCTAAGCAACTGCTGAATTGTGAAGTTGCTGCTGGCAAACCCAGATACGGCAAGGGGTTCCACGATGCGGCGCAGCATTTTTCGATGCTGCGCCGCATGCGTTTGGATAGAACATTTCGGTGGCGAGCACGCCCGGATCAGAAGCGATGACGCAGGCCGACGTAGTAGCTCATCTGGTTATCGAAGCCGTTGAGTTTCACGCCGTTGCCGCCGGTCCAGTTGGTCGTGGTCGTACCGAAGAGCCCTGACCAGCCACCGTCGACGCGCTCGTAGGCGGTCGCGAAATACACGTCGGTGCGCTTGGACAGGAAGTAGTCGACGACACCGTAGACGGTTTGCCGTTTGCCGCTGAAGTTCACGGCGGACGTGTTGTCCTGCATGTACGCCAGAATGAACTGCCACGTGGGGTTGAGCAGATAGCTCACGCCCAGCGTGAAGAACTGATCGCGGCGTGCGGCGGAGAAGACCGAACCGATCGCCGCGACTGTCGTGGGTGTGGCGGCAGTGCTCATGTTGGTGATCGATGCCGAATCGACGCCGCCGTTGGTCACATCGAAGCCCGGATCGCGCTGGCTTTGCAGATAGTCGGCGTGGAATTTCCACTGCCCGTAGCCCACTTTCGCGCCCAGCGACCATGTCTTGGCGGTACGGCTTTGCGAGTCGTGCGTCTGCTGCAACTGTCCGGTGAAGACGTTGCCGCCCTGCTCCCAAGACACGCCACCCGAAGCCGACGAGCGCGCCGACGCCTGCCCGGCAATCCCCCCGAACGCGTATTGCAGGTTCATGCCGAACGGGCCGAACTTCTTTGTCCAGGTGAGTGCGTTGTTGTAGCGCTGACCGGTGAGGAAGACGAGCCACGAGTTCGTGGGGGGTGCGCCGATGAAAATCGGATCGACCATCGAGATGGCCACGACGGCACCGGTGTATTGACGACCGAGGGCGACCTCGCCCCAGACGCCTTGCAGCGCGACGAACGCCTGACGTCCGAACAACTGACCTTGCTGATCGAAGGTGCCGGCTTGCGAGTTGAATCCGTTTTCCAGCACGAAGCGGGCTTTCGTTCCTCCGCCGAGGTCTTCGATGCCTTGCAGGCCGAAGCGGCTGGCGGAGAGGAAGCCTTCGCCGGCCTGGTTGAGGGAAACGACTCGCCCGCCGGTGGGGCTCGAATGGTTCTGCGACACGACGGCCGCTTCGATCACGCCGTAGAGCGTGACACTCGATTGGGCGAAGGCGGGTGCAGTGGCACTACCGAGTGATACGGCAGCGCAGGCGAGAGGCAGGATTTTGCGTGTGATGTGACTCATGAGGCTTGGCGTCTTTCTTTTGTTGAAGAAAACAGGGGCCCCACGACGCCGTGGTGTGACCGACTCGCGGGAGCCGATCAAACGCAAGGGCGCACGATCGCACGCCGTGCGCGATAAAGCGCACGCCGGACGTTAGGGGCGAAATGGAATCGAATGGAATCGAAGCGGGTTCGAAGCAGCTTTGAAGCGGGTTCGAACCCAGAGAGCCGTGCGCGCACTCACGCAGTGAGTCGCCATGTCTGGCGCACGGTCCCGAGGGCGGCTTACTCGCGCAGAACGCGATACGTCGCGCGCCGGAGGGCGGACGTCTTCATGAGCGGATCGGGTCGAGTCATCATGGCCCTGACTCTAGGAGCGACAATTTGTAGCGTCAATGGAACAAACGACGCAGGCGGTTGTTCTATCGGGAAATTCCTGAGGACGTTGTCGCTCGGGCCTTCGCCCGAAACGTTTTTGCTATACTCTTGCCCTCGCGTCGAACTTGGATGCGCCAACGCGTTCCTACCTGCACAATCGATGCCACTGTCGCTCCTCCTGCTGTAGCAATGGCGACGTGAAATAGCAGGTAATGAGGTGTTCCGGAGTGGTACGTTAGGGGTATCACAATCGCCCGGAAAGCCTCATAAACAAAGCGGCACCTTTGATTGAAAAGGGTGTCGCGCTACTGGATAGCATCCAGTCTCTCCCTGTAGTTCAATGGATAGAACAAGTGCCTCCTAAGCGCTAGATGCAGGTTCGATTCCTGCCGGGGGGACCAAAAGACGCTATCGCAGACGTCACCTCACCGCATTCCCAAACGAAAAACGCCCCGTACAGCGATCGCTGCCGGGGCTTTTTGTTTGCTGTTTCGTTTCCGTCCGACACGACGCTCGCCCATCGCCTCATCTGAGCGCCGCCACACGCCCAAACGGCAACCACCTTCCAGCGCCCTGCTTTACGTCCATTCGTTAGAGATCAACGGAACGACTAATGGTTTATACCTAATCCACGCCTAATCCTAACGAAAGTACACACCTAATCCCTTCGTAATCCCCACTAAATTTGATAGGGTCTACGCAAATTACGCCCGTGCTAGCATGCGGCGCGGAATGTTCTTACGGAGCATTTCAGCATAGGAGTCCTACCCTAAATGACTTTCACTCCTGCTTTTTTGGACTCCTGGCATTCGGCGGCGTCACCGACTTGGCCGAAACCCAGGCTTCATGCGGGTGCGGCAGCGTCGCCCTTTCCAGAACAACATTCTAAAGAACTAGGAAAATGGCACACCATCTCGTAAAAATCTCCGGTCTGCTGCTTGCGGCCGGCATCATGGCGGGTTGCTCGACCATGAACCAGGGGAGCAGCAGCGCCAAGACGGCAGCCACCGGTTCGGCCGGCGGCGCAAACTCCGAAAACGCCAACTCCACGCTCGAGAAGTGCGATCGCCCGCTGGGTACGATCGCCGTCATCGAAGACACGTCCGCGCCGTGGTACGGCGTGCTGACCGGCCAGTACAAGCTCGGCTCGACCGTGCCGGTGCTCAAGCTCCTCGTCCAGCAATCGAACTGCTTCGTCGTGGTCGATCGCGGTCGCGGCATGAACACCATCATGGGCGAACGCTCGCTCCAGGAATCCGGTGAACTGCGCGGCAAGTCGAACTTCGGCAAGGGCAAGATGGTCGCCGCCGACTACGCGATCAGCCCGTCGATCACGTTCACGAATAACAACGCCGGCGGTGCCGGCGCCAGCCTCGCCGGCCTCCTGCCGGGCGGCATCGGTTCGGCCATCGGCGCACTCGCCGGCAGCATGAACTCGAAGGAAGCCAGCACCCTGCTGACCGTCATCGACAACCGCTCCAGCGTGCAAATCGCCGCCGCAGAAGGCAGCGCCTCGGCCATGGACTTCGGCGCGCTCGGTCGCATCGTCGGCAGCTCGGCTGGCGGCTCGCTCGGCGGCTACTCGAACACCGCCGAAGGTAAGGTCATCGTGGCGGCATTCACCGACTCGTACAACAACGTCGTGCGCGCCGTGAAGAACTACAAGCAACAAACCGTCGCCGGCGGCCTCGGCACGGGCGGCCAGTTGACCGTTCAGGACGACGACGCTCCGGCACCCGCCAAGAAGGTCGTCCGCAAGAAGAAGTAATTCGACGTTACCCGCACTCCCCCCTCAAACCCGGCTTTTTTGCCGATGTTTGAGGGGCGAATCCGATCTCCGCAGATCGAAAACCCCATCAGACAGCATCGCCTCGCCAGACCTCCCGGGATGACCACCCGACGGCCGATCTGATCCCCTCGCCCGATCTGCTTCAAATATCAAATATTTTGCCGTCCGGCAAACGAATCGGCCCCGTGGGCAAAGACCCCGGCACAGCCGCACCCCGCTACGCCCCTATCATTCACTTCGTGCCTTCCCCCAGCATTCTCCGGCCGTAACGTTGCCGCGCGCCTGTCGTCCGGTGCCGCGATCCCCACCATTTTCTGTTCCCTTCTCGATGCCAGGATTCGTATGACGAAGCCTTCGCAGCGCGCAGTCCCGACAACCGACGCCAGCGACGCCCCCGCCGCCAAAGACATCGCCCATGCCTGGGCCCAGATCGGCGCCGCACTCAGCCCTCACCCGGATTGCCCACTGCCGAATTGGGCCGGTGGCGGCGACACGCTGCATCAACATCTGCTCGTCATCGGCACCGGACATGACGCCGAGATGGTCAGCCAACTGCGCCATCTGGAAACCGCTGCCGCCCGGTTCGGCAAAATCGGCTTCGTGGGGCCGGCCGATGCGCGCCGGCTCGTCGAATGGTCGATGGGGGATCGGGTTGTCGTACTCTCGCGCATGCCGCGCGACGTGTCGGACTGGGATCTTCGCTGCCCGCTTGCCACGCTCGCCAGAACGCTCGGGCCACAAGCCGCGCATGCCCACGCGGGACGCCCGTTTCTGCGCGTGGCAAGTACCGCAGCACGCCATTGGCGTGACCGGCTCGCCGCAGCGGCGCAGCATGGTTTCTGTGTGGGTTTTGCCGGACTGGAAGCCTTCGCGGACAACACACGAATGGATTCGATGGGAAGCGCCTCGCGACTGATGTCGCTAGCGCCATTGCTGCGCGTGCCCGGCGTATCGTGGATACCGCTAGGGCAGCCCGGAGATGAAGCGTCTGCCGCAATTCCGCCGGAATCCGTCGACTGGATCGACTGGCGCGCCGACTGCGACGACCTCGCCGACGCGGCGTCGCTCATCGACAATCTCGATCTGGTGATCTCGCTGAATGCGGTACACGCCCATCTGGCCGAAGGCCTAGGCGTCCCCGTCTGGCGTCTGGGTGCTGCCCGGTCGGCCGCCTCGAATCGTGATGATCGACACGACGCCCACTTCGGCACCGACGATCGCTTCTCACCGGACGACCTGCGCCACTACCAATTGCCACCCGCCGCCGACGACTGGCCCGGGGCGGTAGACGCCGCCGCCACAGCGCTGCTCGCCATGGCAACGGAGTTTGAAGGCTGGACACGCTGATCGCCCCGTCAACATCTGCACAGCGCCGGCGTTGAAAGGGCGCACGCGTGCCTCTCAGCGGAAGCGGGTCCTAGCAGGGCTTGCAGCCGCACCGGACACGTCCGTGATCGCCGTACCAACACAGACAGCGCGGCGCGGCGTTGGCAGACTCACGCCGCCCAGCGATCGCCCACTTGGGCCGTTTTGACCCACGTCATGAACGCCGAGGCCTCGGGCGTATCCGCCGGTGCCGACCAGCTCGCGTAATCCGCCTCGACGAACGGACGATACGGTCCGTGCTTGACCTCGAAGATCACCGCGCCCGGATCAAGCGACAGCATAGTGTGATGGGTACCGACCGGTGTCTCGACCACGCTCGTGTCTTCCCCCAACACCACACGCCCCACAACGACACCCGCCGCATCGAACGTCAACACGACGAATCGTCCGCGCAACGCCGTGAGCAACTCCCACGTGTGGTGATGCAGATGCGGACGAATATAGGTCTCAGGCTCCATCGCAATCGCCAGACGCTGAATCGAATCGTCCAGCGATTCGTGCAGGTTCTGATTCATACGGGCACGGGGCGATTGCGCAGCTTGCCCGGTCAACGCGTCGAGCGCGGCAAAGGTCAACGTTTTCATGGGGATATTGTGATGTGAGGGGTGATGCGTCAGACAGACGGCAACGGCCACGAGTGTAGCAAATCGCCCCACCCCGTCTGCCCATAAAAAAACCCGCCAATTGGCGGGTTTTTCAACTTCGCACTGCATTGCGCCAATACGGCGCAACCGGTGCTTAGTACATCTTCTTCTTCAGGGTCTGGCTACGCAGACGCTTACGCAGACGGGCCACGGCAGCAGCCTTCTTGCGCTTGCGTTCAGCCGTCGGCTTTTCGTAAGCAGCGCGTGCCTTGACTTCCTTGATCAGGCCCGTGCCGTCGATGGCGCGACGGAAACGACGCAGTGCGACTTCAACGGGTTCACCGTCTTTGATAACGATCTTGGTCATGCAATATCTCGAATAGTGATTCGGCCCATAAGAGCCGTAAATTTGATTTACCGCGCAAAGACACCATTCCCCGCCCTGCCGGAGACATCCCCCAGGCCAGGCGCGACGAACGGACTTGCTACGGACTGCACTACACCACATCCGGCGGGACCGCGACTCACCTCCTCTGCGATCTCCCGATTGGCTTTCGACCCCCAGCTCGCTATCTGCGAACCCGGTATCGCGCCTTCCAGACTGGCTGAACGGTTGATTGATGGCGAAGCGGCGTACTCATCGTTCGTCAGTGAGCCCCGCTTCCCGCAATGCCCATATTTTGGACAAGGTCGTGATTATACACAGAAAGGACGTCAAATGCACACGATTTGCTGCCCCTCCATGTAAAACGGGCTCTGCCAGCGCATGGCAGAGCCCGTTCCGGGCAGAGAGGACGTCAGTCGCCCTCCCCGCCAATCAAGCCGAAATCGCGGGATTCCGCCTGAAAAGTCGCTTAGAACTTGTGACGCACGCCAGCGATCACGGCGATCTGCGACTGCGCGCCGGTGCCCGTCGGGCCGCCAACGTTGTCGATCGCGGCAACGACTGCGTCACCCGTAGCGCGCTGGTACACGCCGTTCAGGTACGTTTCGGTGCGCTTGCTGAACGCGTAGGTCGTGCCGGCGTTGACCTGGAACCAGCGCGGCTTCGTGCCCTTCGAGATGCCCGACAGCGCCGTTGCACCGCCCACGCTGCCATCGCTGTAGATGAACGCCAGGCCGCCCACCAGATTCGGAGCAATCTGGTACTTGCCGTTCAATTCGAACGTGTTCACGCGGATCGACGACTGGTTGACGTACTTCACCTTGGCGTAGCTGTACACGAAGCCGATCGTGGCCGCCTGGATCTGGTACGAAACACCTGCCGCAGCGATGTCGTGCTTGTCCACGGCGCTCGTGTAGAAGATGTCCGTGGCGCTGGAGTAGTCGTTCGACACGGCGCCCGAGGCGTTAGCCGTACCCGGGCTCGACAGGTGCATGTAGCCGAGGGCCGCGGTCAACGGGCCATTCGCGTACGAAGCGCCGAGGCTGAAAGCGTTGTTGTGCGAGAAGCCCGTGCCGTTGCCGGTGTTCGGCTCATTGCTGAAGCCGTACAAGGCGCCGAACGAGAAGCCGCTGTAGTTCGCGCTCGTGTACTTGACCGAGTTGTTCACGCGGAACGAGTTGTACAGGTTGTCGATGTCGCCGATGTGCGCGCCGTATTGCGTGGCCCACTGCTTGGCGGACGTGAGCGGGCTCACGAAGTCCACCACGGAGTCGTACTGACGACCGATCGTGACCGTGCCGGCTTGTGCGCTTTGCAGACCCACATATGCCTGACGACCGAACATGCGGCTGTTTTGCAGCATCGTGCCGTTCATCAGGTTGAAGCCGTTTTCCAACACGAAGACAGCCTTCAGACCGCCGCCCAGGTCTTCCGAACCCTTCAGGCCCCAACGGTTGCCCTGACCAATGCCGCTCACGGCCTGGAAGTTGTGTGCACCCTTGGCGTTCAGACCGGTGGCGACGTTATTGACGTAGGCAACGCCTGCATCGATCACGCCGTACAGCGTCACGTTGGTCGTCGAGCTTTGCGCCATTGCCGGCGCGGCAACGGCGAAGCTGGCTGCCGCCAGCGCCGTGAGTTGGAAGCGCTTCATCTTTATCCTCTTTGATAGTGGTCTTATATTTGTGGCCTGCCACGCAGGCGTCTCCTGCCAATATCGGCCGCCTCGTTCCGTGTGACGACGATGCTGCAACCGCATATGCAATGGAGTACTCACCAAATGACGAACGGTGCTTTCCATATTAAGGAATAGCACCGCCGGTCACTTGCAAGCGGGTGCATTCTGACACGTTAGCGTCACACTTCGCACGTCAGTGGTGCATTTGCAACACATGAAATATGCGGCATATGCAACGCGCGGCATCGATGATTCGGTGCCCTTGATAACGTCCATCACCGGCTCGCAATATGCGGTGCGACTTCGCATCGATGCCCGCGCACCAGCCCCCCACGGCAAATATCAACGACGCAATGAAAAACGGCGCATCGCCGGATGGCGTGCGCCGTTTCAGGTATCGCAAATGTCGGAAACGTGATCTTCGATCGGTAATGCGTGACGGTCAATTCACCCGCGGCTAGACGACGCCATTACGCGCCGATGCGCTGACGCGAGGTCGCGGCGGCACGTGTCACGGGCTTGCGCGCGCGGGCCGGTGACTTGACCGGTGCGGCACCGTTGACGGCCTTCGCCGACACGACAGGTTTCGGTGCCGTCGCTGCCTTCACTGCCTTTGCCGGCTTGGCGACCTGGTTGTCCTTCTCGCCCTTCTCACCCTTCCCAGCCTTGGCCACCTTCACGACCTTGGCCGGCTTTGCCGCTTTTTCCGCCTTCGGCGCTTTGGCTGCCTCAACCGCCTTGACGGGCTTGACCGCCTTGACGGTCTTGCCCTCCGACTTCACCGCCTTCACACCTTTCACCGCTTTCGCGCCCTTCGCAGGCTTCTCGTTCTTCACCCCGACAGCCCCCACCGCCGGCTTCGCGGCGGTCTTCGGCGCAGCCTTCGCAGTAGCAGCCAGTTCGAGATCGATGGTGTGTTTGAGGCCGGCGATCACCGGCGCGGCGAGATCGTCCGCAAAATGATCGAACCAGCGCTTGGCTTGCAGCAGCTTCTTTCCGCCGAGACGTCGCTTGTGGTCGTCGTCGCTGGCGATCACCTTGGCGGAGAGCCGCGCGCGCCCCTTCGAAAGGCGTTCCAGAACGGTAATGATGGTGAACCCGCGATGCGACGTCTTCTGCTCGGCAGACATACTGGCCTCCTGATGTACCTGCGCCTGGGCAGGCCCGGATTAGGTCGAAGCCACGATCGGAATCCTCGTGGATGCAGTCGATGCTACCACGCCGCAATGTACGTGCCAGCAAGCCTGCGGCGTTCGGCAGACTCAGTGTGTTGCCGACGCCACGTCGGGAGGTCTGGGCGGTTCAGGCGCCTGCGCGAAATACTGAACGCTGGCCGGAATCGCAAACCGGATGTCCTGCGCCAGAAACGCACGCATGAGCGCAAGGTTGATGTCCTGCTGCAAGTCCATATAGAGGTTGTAATCCGGACTGAGCACAAAGTAGACGACCTCGAAGTCGAGCGAACTCGCGCCGAACTGCTTGAAGTGCGCGCGATCGAAGCGCGTTTTGCCCGACGCCTGCACGACCTCCTTCACCAGCGCAGGCACCATCGCGAGCTTGTCGGGCACCGTGTGATAGCTCACGCTGAACGTGAACACGATACGTCGCTCGGACATGCGCTTGTAGTTGTGCAACGTGTTCTTGAGCAATTCGGTATTGCCGCAGACGATCTCCTCGCCGCTCAGGCTGCGAATACGCGTGGTCTTGAGCCCGATGCGCTCGATCGTCCCCGCCACGTCGCCGAAGACGATGAAGTCGCCCACTTCGAAAGGCTTGTCGAGCCCGATCGCCAGCGACGCAAACAGGTCGCTGAGCACGTTCTGCACGGCGAGCGCTACGGCCACGCCGCCGATACCGAGGCTGGCAACGAATGCCGTGATGTTCACACCGAAGTTCGCCAGCATCGCAAGCAGCAGTACGGCCCAGGCAAGCACACGCACCGTCCACGCTGTCATGGTGACGATCACCGGGTTATCCGGCACGGTGGCGCGATGCTGCATACGACGCGTCGACCACGCGCCGACCGCGCGATTGACCCACAGCGCGAGTTGCAGGCAAAAGAGCACGGTCCAGCCATGCACGATGGCGGTGTCCCACTTCTCGCCGAGGTCGAGCATCTTCAGGCCGATGAGCAACGCGGCGACGAAGATCACGAAATGGCGCGTCGCCCCGAGCACCTCGGCGAATACGCTGGCGGCCGGCGATTGCAAGCGTCTCGACAGCGCCCCGAATCGTCCCAGCGCAAACCGCAACACGCCGGTCAGAATGCCGTAGCTCAACAACATGGCGACAGCCGCGAACAACCAGTCGGCCGGTGAAATGCCTTCGAAAGCCTTAAGCGATGTGAGGGTACCGATTTGCAAGCGTGTCCTCCCTGCGTGGGCGTGCGTGGGCGTCGGTAGACGCGCGTCGACGAAAACGTCGATGCGATCGACAGAGCAAGGTGCGTGCCGAGTGGAAGATCAGGCGACCGGACGACCGGGATTCAGGTCGTTCTGATACGAGGCAGACACGTTGGTTCCGGGGAATATCCAACGCATGGGAACGCGCACGCCGGTGTGAGAAACACTGGCCGACGTGCGCCTGAAGCGGCACAAGCCTCCAAAAAATTCCCTGTCGATGAAAAGAATGGGGGGGCCGATGCCTGACCATCGCCCCGATCAGTTCAGCCGTTGCCAGATGGAAATCGGCACATCGCCATTGGGACGCGGCACCACGCGATAGCTCAACTCATTGCCCTTGAGCTCGAAGTTGCGCTTCTGTTGCTCGCCCTCCCAATTCGGAAAGGACGCGTTCTGAATGTGAAACGTCAGCGTGCCCTTCGCCGAATCGACGCTGATGGTGCCGATGTGGGTACTCGATCCCATCACGGCCGCCTTGTACTCCTCGGGCGTTCCCGTGGCCTTGTCGCCGGAAGTGAACCGGGGGCGCTCCGCCTTGAAAATCTGCAACGAGTAATGGCCCTGCGCATCGATCAGCAAGAATCCCTTGGGCGCGGCGCCGTAATCCCGACCGCGCGAACCATCAGGATGCTGAACGTCGGCCGCGACCAGCGTCCACGTTCCCACGAACGAAGGATCGATGGCAGCGGCGTCTGCGCGCGTGGCAGCCGCCATCAATGTGCACGCCGATAACGCGGCGACGAACATGCTGCGCTTGAAAATCGTCTGGCTACTCATACCGAAAATTTCTCCATGAACGCGTTCCATGACAGGTCGAAATGGCACGCAAAGAATGGCCTGATCGGTCGAGGCGGAGGTACGTGACGAGCGCCACCGAATCCATGGCCCGCACAAATGATAGCCAGACGAATCGTGCAATGAATGCGATAATTCAGCACCAACCATTCGGAAAAACTGAACGATGCCGTTACCTAATCTCGATATGGACGCGCTCCGGACGTTTCTCGCAACCCAGCAGCTCGGCAGCCTGAATCGCGCCGCCGAGCGGATCGGCCGCTCGCAATCGGCGGTCAGTCAGCAGATGCGCAAGCTGGAGGAACAGGTCGGGCATCCGCTATTTCGCCGACAGGGGCGCGGGCTCGTTCTGACAGACGCCGGCGACATGATCCTTTCCTACGCGCACCGCATTCTCGATCTCAACGACGAGGCCGTGCTGGCGGTGCGCGGCGCCTCCATCGAGGGCGTTGTCCGCTTCGGCCTGCCGGGCGACTTTGCCGAAACGTGGCTCCCGGCAGCGCTCGGACGGTTCAAGAAAACGCATCCGGTAGTGCGCGTGGAAGTTGCCGTCGAGCGAAACGGCGTGCTGCTCGAACGACTGGATCGCGGCGAGCTCGATCTCGCGCTCGTCATGGGCAACGAGCACCGTCCCGATGCCGAACCGCTGGCGACACTGCCGATGACGTGGATCGGCCCGGCCGACACGGACGCCGTCGTACGTCCGGGGCATGCACTGGATCTCGCCCTGTACAACCCGCCCTGTTTCTTCCGACGCGCCGGCATCGAAGCGCTCGACAACGCCAACATTTCATGGCGACTGGCCTACACCACGGCCAGTCTGCAAAGCCTGTGGTCAGGCGTTGCCGCAGGTCTGGGCATCACCTTGCGAACCGGGGCAGGCATTCCCTCGTCGCTCAGACGCCTCGGTGCGCAGGAAGGTCTTCCCCCGCTACCGTCCGTGAAGCTTTGCCTGCACGGACGGCATCAGGACACCTCGCCCGCGCTCGCACAACTCAAGCAAGTCGTGACGGAGTGCGCTGGCGAGCATTTGTCGTAAGCGGGCTAGCGCCGCGTTGCCGTGCCGAGGACGGCGCGAAGCGCCGCATGCGCGCTGTCGAGCGGCCGCCGGTCATCGTCGGCAAGATCCAGCGCCGCCGCCATCCAGGGATGGGCGTAGGCCACGACATCCGCACCCGCATCGAAGGCATCGTTCGCGGCGGCGGCGATGCGCGCATGGCACTCACGTGCCTCGTCGGCGTTGCCACTGCTGAAAAGCGCCCACGCGCGCTCGACGAGGACGACGTCGATCGACGTCGTCCTGTCGCTGGCGTACTGCTTGAAAAGCTGCCGGTTCGGTTCGATGGTGGATTCGACCGCGCACAACACCACGATCTTTCCACCAACGCGATTCGCTTCGACAGCCAGTGCGACGTCGGCCCTTACGATGGGAACCGGGGGGTGCTCGAGGCTATCGACGGCGGCGCCAAGCGTAGCGCACGTCAGGATGACGGCATCTGCCTCGGCCGCCAGTGCCAGAAGACGATGGCTCGCTTCGGCCTTCACCTCCGCCGGCATCGTCCCCGCACGCTGCACCGCCTCGCGAAGCGCCGGCCGAAGTTCATGTCGCAGGTCTTCCTCTGCAACGCCAAGACGTTTGGCCGTGTCCTCGAACAAGCGCTGGTTGCTCTGGACCGTGTGTAAAAAAGATATGCGCATTGCCTGCTCCCCTTCGTTGTCGGTCCGTCTTGCGCTTGCCGAGCGATGTCGGAAGCCGCGACGGAAATGCTTGCTTCGAGAGGATTGTTTCGGCTTGGCAATGGCCTAACAAGGCAACGTCTTTTACCGGTATGTTTTCTACCCCCCACACCCAGCACCCAACACTACTTCGCCGACACGCATTGCCCCACGACTGACGAAAGCACGTCGACGAATTCCGCGCCGACCGCCGTCAGATGGCTACGCTCGAACAAACGCAGTTCAAGCGCCGGCAGTCTGGGGAGTCCGCCCGCACTCAACGCCTGAATGCCGCGCGGCACGCGGTGCGCCGTTCGCACCGATACCCCTTGCCCGAAACGCAGGGCAGCCCACACCCCGGGCAGGCTCGGCGTAGTAAGCGCGAGCCGCCATGCGCGTTGCTTGCCGTCGAGCGCGCGCATCGCCGCCTGACGGAACAGGCACGGATGATCGAACAGCACGAGCGGCACCGGCTGGCCGGGATCGGGCCATCCGCGCAACCGATGACTCGCGTACCAGTACAGCGGCAACGTGGCGAGCAACGTACCGGCGCGCGACTGCCCTGGCTCGGCGAACGCGATGGCCATGTCGAGCTTGCCCACACGCACCTCTTCTTCGAGCGCGTAATTCCGGCCCGCCCGCACGTCGACATGCACGTCCGGACGAACCCGTGCGAACCGGGCCATGGCAATCGGCAGAATGTCCTCACAGAAATCCTGGGGAAGACCGATCCGGATCGATACGGTAGAGGCACTCGCCCCGAGCGCGACCGCCGCTTCGTCATGCAGCGCGATGATGCGGCGACCGTAATTCAGCAACGTATCGCCCGCTTCCGTGAGGACCAGCCGACGCCCCTGCCGCTCGAACAGCACCTGACCGGCCTGCTCCTCCAGACGCTTGAGTTGCATGCTCACCGCGGATTGAGATCGCCCAAGCTGCACGGCCGCACGTGCGAAGCTGCCGAGATCGATCCCGGCCACCATCGTGCGCAATGCATCGACATCAAAGCGTGTCGTCATGAATTCATCCGTTTTTGTGAAGTGTCACTTAAGATATTTTCGATATTAATAAGTATAGGATTCGAATATAGTCGACCGCAAAGTTTCCCGCCAATGAACCTGCGCACCGACAAAGGATGCAACCATGACCGACATGGCACCGATTGGATTTATCGGCCTCGGCACGATGGGCGAGCCGATGGCATTGAATCTTCGCCGTTCAGGCGCCCCGCTCGTCGTGTGGAATCGATCGCCTGAAAAGTGCGAGCGTCTGGCCGCCGCAGGCGCGGAGGTCGCGCCGGATGCGAACGCCGTATTCGCCCGATGCACGACCGTCATGTTGATGCTCATGGACGGCAAGGCCATCGACGCCGTGCTCGCGCGCGGCACGCCGGCATTTGCCGAGCGCGTCCAAGGACACACCGTCGTGAACCTGTCGACCGTGGAACCGGAGTATTCGCAGGCGCTGGCCGACGACATCCGTGCCGCCGGTGGACGCTTCGTCGAAGCGCCCGTTTCGGGCTCGCGTATCCCGGCGGAAAAAGGCGAGCTTGTCGCCATGCTGTCGGGCACGCCCGAAGACGTCGAGGCCATCAGCGACCGTCTGACGCCGATGTGCCGCCAACACTTCACCTGCGGCCCCGTGCCCGGCGCCTTGCGCATGAAGCTGGCGGTCAATACGTTCCTGATTACGATGGTCACCGGTCTGGCCGAGGCGGCACGCTTCGCCGACGGGCACGGCCTGGACATGCGCCGTTTCGCCGAGATCCTCGATGCCGGGCCGATGTGCAGCGCCGTGTCGCGCGTCAAGATCGGCAAGCTGCGAGACAACGATCTTGCGAAGCAGGCGAGCATCACCGACGTGTTGAAGAACAGCGATCTGGTGATGAATGCCGCCGGTCTGGCGGGCATCACCATGCCGCTCATGCAGGTCTGCCGTGACCTGTACGCGCAAACCGAGTCGATGGGCTTCGGCGAGCAGGACATGGTGGCTGTCGTCAAAGCCATCGAACGCGCGTCGCACACGGCTTGACGCAATACCGGAACGCATCCGCAGAGATCGAGAAAAGCCTGTGATCCAGCGGTGCTGACGGGCAAGAACGCAAAGGGGCGGAGGAGGAGACACGGTGCGAATTATCGAAGTCAGGGAACTGACGATTCCGATATCCCGCTACGCCGACAGCACCATTGCGTCTGGCGGCCTGACGACCAGTCTGGTGGCAGTGATCACCGATGTCATGCGATCCGGCGCACCGGTCGTCGGGTACGGTTTCGCTTCCGTCGGACGCTTCGGACAAGGCGGCCTGATCCGCGAGCGCTTCGCACCGCGCCTCATTGCGGCCGACACGCTGTCCAACGAAGCCGGTAACGAGTTGGACCCGCTGCGCGCGTGGTCAGTCATGATGCGGGGCGAAAAGCCGGGCGGGCACGGCGAGCGCTGCGTTGCCGTCGGCACGCTCGACATGGCGATCTGGGATGCGGCGGCCAAGATCGCCAACCGGCCGCTGTATCAGTACGTGTCGGCACGCCTGTCCCCGGCACTTCTGTCCCCTGCACTTCTGTCCCAATACGCACTGCCCCCGCGCGTTTCGGTCTATGCCGGTGGCGGATACCGCTATCCGAAGGACGATCTCCGCCGTCTGGCCGACGAGATTCGTCATTTCACCGACCTCGGTTTCACCCGCGCCAAGATCAAGGTGGGCACCGATCTCGATCAGGATCTGGCGCGCATCGATACCGCCGCCTCAAGGCTCGCAGGCGCATCGCATCTGGCCGTGGACGCGATGAACGCCTACGACCTCGCCGGCGCGTTGCGCGCTGCACGCGCGTTCGCACCGCTCGGGTTGGCGTGGTTCGAGGACATCTGCGATCCGCTGGACTTCGAAACCCAGTCGCGCGTGGCGGCGACCTACGGGCATCCGATCGCCGCCGGTGAGGCGCTGTTCTCGCGCGCCGAGGCCCGGTTGCTCGATCTGCATGGGGGATTGCGGCGAACGCAGGACATCCTCCTGTTCGATCCGACCCATTGCTACGGGCTGACGCACTACTACGAGATGGTGACCGACATGATCGGGCGCGGCTGGCCTCGCACGGCCTTCTGGCCGCACGGCGGGCACCTGTTCGGGCTGCATGTCGTGGCCGCCCTGCGTCTCGGTGGAGCGGAACTCAATCCTTCGGCTTTCGCGCCGTTTCAGGTGATGCCGCCCAGCCTGACCATCGCCGACGGCATGATCGATTTGCCGCAGGCTCCCGGGATCGGCTTTGAATTGCAGGATGACACCCGTCGGGCGTTTCGGCAGTTGCTGGACTGACAGACGGGGATACGTCGTGCAGATCGAAGCGGCACCCACGCCTCCCCGCAGCGACATCGGGCGCCTATTGGCGTGCGTGCAGCAGCGCATACCCTTCGCGCACGACGTCCATCACGCCGAAGCTCATGACAAGGCCAGCGTCGTCGAGCGCATCCAGATCCCACCATCGCGCTTCGAGCGCGTCGTCGCCCGCCACCGGTTCGCCTACGACCCAATGGCACAGCACGGCGATCAGTACGAAGTGATGGCGCAACACACCGCCCTCATCTTTATCGAGGACATCGACCGCCGTGAACGTCTTCACCGCATCGGCAGTGACCGACGTCTCCTCGAATATCTCGCGGGTCGCGGCCGCCATGATCGTCTCGCCGCGGTCGATCTTGCCGCCCGGGAAGCCCCAATACCCGGCGTCCGGTTCGTTGCGACGCCGGACCAGCAGCACGCGCTCGTCTTTGAAGACCACACCGATCGTTGCCGCAACGGGACCGACATGTTGTGGCTTCAATGCTGCCGTGTCGATTGCCGACGTCATTCCCTACCTCGCGAATCAAGAAATGGGGCAACCGTCGCGGGCACCACGATCGCTGTGATCGCGGCAATGCCCGGTCGCCATGCCGAAGTCGCAGCTTACGCGCTCAGACCAGCAACGGACAACACAACAGATCGCCACGCCACGCGATCAGATGGCAGAACAGGCTCGCGCGACCAGATCGCGCATCCACTTGTGCGAGGCGCTGTTGTCGTTGCGACGATGCCAGTAGATATCCCACGAGAAGGGTTCCGACGGAAACGGCAGCGGCCGGACCGCTATCGCCTCGGACGAGAAGCGCGCCGCCAGCTTGCCGGAGATGACCGCGATCAGATGACTTTCTTGCAGAATCGGCGGAATCAGCAGCCAGTGCGGGACTTTCGCGACGACCTTTCTTGCGAATCCCTGATCGGCGAGCACGTTGTCGACAAAGCGGATGTCCGTCGGGCTCATCGCGACACGCAGATGCTCGGCTTCGAGAAAGCGCTTCATCGTCAGCCTGCCTGCGGCCAGCGGATGATCTGCGCGCATCACGCACACCATCTGATCCATGAACAGCGGTTGCCGGCGAATGTTGGAGGCGTGCTGAAGCTGCATGCTCAGACCGAAGTCCAGCTCGTCGCTCTCCAGCCCCTTGATGGTGCGCTCCGGCGACATGTGCAGGATATCGAGCGTGACGCCGGGCGCCGATTCGGCGATGGCCGCGAGAATCTGCGGCAGCACCAGACATCCCACGAGATCCGACATGCGCGCCGTAAATTCGCGCTGCGTCGTGGCCGGGTCGAAGTTCACGTCGCTCGACATCAACCGCTCCGTCTGCCGGAGAATCTGCCGCACCGACTCCCCCAGTTCGATCGCGCGCGGCGTGGGCTCCATCGTGCCGCCGGAGCGAATGAACAGATCGTCCCGGAAGACATGACGAAGCCGTGCCAGTGCATTGCTCATGGCCGGCTGGCTCATCGGAATGCGCAACGCCGCGCGGGTCACGTGGCGCTCGCGCATGAGGGCGTCGAAGATCACGAGCAGGTTCAAATCGACAGCGCGCAAATTCATTTCAGATCCTCTCGATCAGGGGCTTTGCTTCATATCCTATATGAATGTTTGGATACTAAAAATCCATTTCATAAATAAATTAGGCCTCGATAGACTGCCCTGAGATTCGTGCAAAAGGAGACTGAAAATGGGCCTGCGTCCGTCCACCGACAACGCCCCGCATGACGATCACGGCCGCGCGACGCATGCGGCGGCGCGGCCACTCGCGGGCATTCGCATCATCGACCTGACGCGTGTGGTGTCCGGTCCGTTCGCGACCATGCATCTGGGTGATCTGGGGGCCGACGTCGTGAAGATCGAAGAACCCGTGCATGGCGACGACAGCCGCGCTTTCGGGCCGCCGTTCGTCGAAGGCGAGAGCGCGTATTTCCTGTCGGTCAATCGCAACAAGCGCAGTTGCGCCATCGATCTCAAGCATGAGACCGGCCGCAAGCTGCTGCTCGATCTCGTGGAGACCGCCGATGTCGTCATCGAGAACTTCCGTCCGGGCACGATGCAACGCCTCGGCCTCGATCTCGCGACGCTGCGCCAGCGCAACCCGCAACTCATCTACTGCGCCATCTCCGGCTTCGGTTCGCAAGGGCCGGATGCGCAGCGCCCCGGCTACGACCTGATCGTTCAGGGCGAAGCCGGGGTGATGGACATAACCGGTGAGCCCGGTGGCCAGCCGACCAAGGTCGGCACGTCCATTGCGGACATGATCGCCGGCCTGTTTGCCGTTCAGGGCATTCTCTCGGCACTTTACGAGCGCGCACAGACCGGCGTAGCGCGACGCGTGGAAATCTCCATGCTCGACGCCCTCGCCTCGCTGCTGACGTTCAACGCCGGCATTTACTTCGCGACAGGGCTATCTCCCAGCCGCCGGGGAAACGAACATCCGACCATCAGTCCCTACGAGACCTTTCAGGCATCGGACGGCTGGCTCAATCTGGGCGTGGCCAACGACAAGTTCTGGCGGCTGTTCTGCGACGTCACCGGTGCGAAGGCGCTGTTCGACGACGAACGCTTCGTCACGGCGCCGCTGCGCGTGAAACATCGTCAGGCGCTCAAGCCGTTGGTGACCGACATTCTCCGTGGCAACACACGAAGCCATTGGGTCGACAAGCTCGGTGCGGCAGGCGTGCCGTGCGGCCTGATCCGCACCGTGGGCGAAGTCTGCGAGGCGCCGCAACTCACGCAGCGCGGCATGATCGTCTCGATGCCGCACCCCGTCGCCGGCGAGGTGAAGAACATTACGTCGCCGGTGCGCCTCGACGACCAGCCGCTGAACCCGGTCCTCGCACCGCCCATGCTCGGGCAGCACACACGTGAAATTCTCGGTGCGGTGCTCGGGCTGTCTGGCGATGCAATCGATGCGTTGAACGCGCAGGGCACGGTGCGCGACCTTCTGACCCCGGCAGCACAGGACTAAATGGACAAACCAATCGACGAAGCACAGGCACGAGATGCCTTCGAGGCCGCGCTGCGCAGCTATCACCAGGATTTCGACACCTTCTTCCTGCTCAAGCTGTACGGGATGCATGTCACTTACGCCGATCAGACCTGCACCGTCACCATGACCGTGCGGGACTTCATGTTCAACCCGCAGGGCTCGCTGCACGGCGGTGTGAGCGCGACATTGCTCGACATTTCCATGGGACACCTGCTCAGGCGCGAAGTCGGCGCGGGCGCCACGCTGGCCATGAGCATCCAGTACACGCGCGCCGTTCGCGAAGGGCAAATCACCGCCACCAGCCGTTTCAGCAGCAAGGGACGGCAGATCTGTTTCCTCCAGTCCGAAGTCCGCGACGCCGACGGCAAGCTGCTGGCCAGCGCGACGTCGACCTGGAAGGTGCTTTAACGCACAAACGATGTAGTGATGCCGACGTCAACGTCGAAGGAATGCACTTGCCATGACATCTGCCGATTCGCCACGCCCCGCTTCCCTTGGGAATGCCGCGAACCTCGCCACCGCCCAGACGTTTCTGTTTGCGCCCGGCGACCGGCCGGAACGTTTCGAGAAAGCGCTGGGGTATGACGCCGACGTCGTCATCATCGACTGGGAAGCCTCGGTCATCGGCGCGAACAAAGCGCAGGCGCGTGAAAACACGGCAGCGTTCGTGCGCAACATCGACTGTCGACGCGTTGCCATCCGGCTCAATCCTTCGACCGGCGACGAGTTTGCACACGATCTCGCGGCGCTCACCCGCTTTCACAAGCGTATCGCGGGCGTGTTCCTCACGATGGTCAACAGCGCCGATGACCTGATGGCCGCCGCGAAGGCGTTACCGGCGTCGCTGCCTCGGGTCGGCATGATCGAAACGGCGCGCGGCATCCTCAACGTCGAATCGATCATCGACACCGGCAAGCTTTGCCGCGTGGCGTTCGGCAATATGGATTTCCAGACGGCGCTGTCGTTGCCCCCCGATCAGGACGTCGGCCTCTTTTATCCGAGTGCACGAATGGTGCTCGCCTCCGCCGCCGCCGGGTTGCCCGCGCCGATTGCCGGCGCCACCGAGAATCTCGCGGATCTGCAAGCCTTCGAGCGGTCGGCCCGGTTCGAACGCAATCTGGGCTTTCTGGGCAAGCTGTGCGTGCATCCGACGCAACTGCCGATTGCACGCGCCGTGTTCTCCCCTTCCACAGACGAAATCGCGTGGGCGCATCGCGTCATCGAAGCCACCCAACGCTCGCATGCCGTCATGATGGATGGCCACATGGTCGATCGCCCGGTCGTAGATCGCGCCAAAGCCATTCTGCGCCGGGCTAGCCACCGATAAACCTGCTGTCTCAGACCATCACGTCGGCGAGCGATTTCATGTCGTCGACCCAGATATCCGGCTGATGCGGCGTGCCGCCGAACGGACGCTTGCGACGGTCAATGAAGGCGCTGCGCATGCCCGCCGCCTTCGCCCCCAGACAGTCGAACGCGTGGTTGGCGACGAACAGCACCTCGTCCATCCGCACCCCCATGATTTCCGCCGCCTTCGTGTACGTCGCCACATGCGGCTTGAACGAATTGGCTTCGGCGACCGAGATCACGTTATCGAACGGAATCTGGTGATACTGCTTCGCAGTCTCCAGCATGTCGCGATCCCCGTTGGAGAGCACCACGATCTTGTATTTCGTCTGAAGTCGAGCCAGCGCTTCGGGGACATCCGGGAACGGCTTGAGCTTCTCGATGTTGGACACCAGGTACTCGACCTCTTCGCGCGTGAACGAAATACCGGCACGCTCAAGCGTGTACGACACCGCACGATGACCGATCTCGCGATACGGCGTGTGCGCCTTGTGCAGCAACGCATCGATCATCGAGTTCTCGAAGTGCGTACGGCGCCACCACGTCACGAACGAGTTCGGGTTACCTGTCCACCCCTTGTCCCGCAGAAACGGCGTCGCGACTTGCGTCAGACCGCCTTGCATATCCACCACCGTGCCGTACTGGTCGAACATCACCACCTTGATGTCCTGCTTCAACTGTTCCACGTCTGCCATGTCATGGCCTCCTGTTGGGTTGGGCGTTGCGAATTCACCGTGAAGTCGCTACCCAACCAATCTAAACAAACGCAATTTATTTATGAAATGGATTGTTATCATCACACCATTGATATGGTGAATAATTAGTCGTCACCGTACATCTGATCGCGGGTCGGCTCCTTGATGAAGACCAGACCGATGACGCCGGAGATCGCCGCCACGACCACCGGGTACCAGAGGCCGAAGTAGATGTCGCCGCGTTGTGCGACGAGCGCGAAGCACACGGTCGGCAAAAGACCGCCGAAATAGCCGTTACCGATGTGATAAGGCAGCGACATCGCCGAGTAGCGAATGCGCGTCGGGAACATTTCGACGAGGATGGCGGCGATCGGGCCCAGCGTCATGGCGCCGTATGCCATCAGCACGATCAGCAGGACCAGAATCATGGGTTCGTTGACGACCTCGGGGTCCGCACTCGCCGGATAGCCCGCGAGCGAGAGCGCCTGTCCGGTCGCCACCCGGAACGCTTGCTCGGTGGCTTTGGCCTGCGCGGGCGGTAGCCCGTGCAACGACGGCGCCGCGATTTCCATCGTCCCCACTCTGACGACGGTCTTCGCCCCCGCCGGGGCGGAGATCGTCGCGTAGCTCGCCGAGTTGGCGGACAACACACGCCTGGCGACGTCACATGCGTTATCGAACGTCGCGGTGCCTGTCGGGTTGAACTGGAACGAGCAGTCCGCCGGATCGCTCACGATGACCACGGGCGACGTCTGCTGGGCGCGAGCAAGCGCGGGGTTGGCGAAGTGTGTGAGCCCGTGGAAGATCGGAAAGAGCGTTGCTGCCGCCAGAAACAGACCACAGAGAATCACCGGCTTGCGGCCGATGCGATCCGATAGCCTGCCGAAGACGATGTACAGCGGCGAACTGATCACCAGCGCCAGCCCCACCAGCAGATTGGTCGTACCGGTATCAAGCTTGAGCGTCTGCGTGAGAAAGAACATCGCGTAGAACAACGCGGTGAACCATACGACGGCTTGTCCCGCGAGAAGGCCGAACAGCGCTTGCAGCACCAGTTTGAGATTGCGCCACTGACCGAACGCTTCGGTGAGCGGCGCGCGGGATGTGCGTCCCTCGGCCTTGATTTTCTGGAACGCGGGCGACTCGCGCATCGACACGCGCACGTAGACGGAGATGGCCAGCAGCACGCCGGAGAGCAGGAACGGAATGCGCCAGCCCCAGACGTCGAACGACTTCCCCGTCAGCGCCCGCACGGCGATGATGACGACCAGCGATAGCAGCAACCCGAGCGTCGACGTCGTCTGAATCCATGCTGTCCAGCCACCGCGCCTGTCGCTGGGCGCGTGCTCGGCCACGTAAGTCGCCGCCGCGCCGTACTCGCCGCCGAGTGCCAGACCTTGCAACATGCGCAGCAGCACCAGAATGACGGGGGCCGCCACGCCCAGCGTCTGATAGCCGGGCAGCACGCCGACCAGCAGCGTGGAACACCCCATGATGACGATCGTGAGCAAAAACGTGTGTTTGCGCCCGACCAGATCGCCCAGTCGGCCGAAGATCAGCGCACCGATCGGCCGAACGATGAAACCGGCCGCGAACGTCAGCAGCGCAAATACGAAGGCCGCCGTGTGATTCAGGCTACTGAAGAACTGTGTGGCAATGATGGCGGCCAGTGCGCCGTATAGAAAGAAGTCGTACCACTCGAACACCGCGCCCAGAGACGCGGCGAATATGATCTTTCTCTCGTCGGCATCGATCGCACCCGGCGACGACGAGGCTATCTCGTTGTGCATCATGTCTCATCCATCTCCTCGTTACGCCGACGAGGGTGCCGGCGCTTCATCGGCTCCGACGCATCGACGCGCGTCCGGACGCCTGTCCAACAACGATATGTCGCGCGACTTTATTTTCAAAATCGATAAGATGTATCGAAGTATTCGCTTAACGAATAATCGTTGAAGCACGGCTTGCGAGAGCGCACGACCACGGTCGGTGCGTCACCTGGAGGACATTCGCGAACGTGTGCGTCGCGCGTGGAAAATCTGAGAAAGGATTTTTGACGTTTGGCGGTCGGTGCACGGTGCCTGCACCACGCCTCGCGGGGGTACCGTCAGCACGCCCCCGCTATATCAGGTTGTCCGTCAGGAAATCGACAAAGACTCGCAACTTGGGAGATGGATGTTTACTGGCAGGCCACAGCACACGCAAGGTCGTGCTGTCGTCGTTGAACGCTTCAAGGACGGGGACCAGTGCGCCGGTCTCCAAATGATGCCGGATGGCGATATCGGGCAGACAAGCGATACCGAGCCCGGACACCGCAAAGACGAGCAACGGTTCCAGCGTGTTGGCGATCATCGCATCCGGCAGATCCGCAAAGCGCGTCTCCCCGAGTCCGCCAAGCGGCCATACATCGACCTTTCCGCTGCTCGGGTAACGGTAGAGCAGGCATCTGTGATGCAACAGATCTTCGGGAGACGTCGGCACGCCACGTGCCTTCAGATAGTCGGGGGAGCCCACCATGACCCGACGGTAGGTGCCCAGCGTACGTGCGGTGAGCCGGGAATCCTTCGGCACGCCGGTTCGGATGACCGCATCGAAGCCCTCCTCGATCACGTCCACCAGACGATCCGTCACATCGATCTCCAGTTCGATGTCCGGATACTGCCGATTGAATTGCGCGACTTGCGGCATGAACAGCAAGCCGACCGAAGGCAAGCTGACACGTAGCTTGCCGCGCGGCAAACGTTGAGACTGCGCCAGTTCCTCTTGCGCCTGCTCCAGTTCCCCAAGAATGCGTCGGCATCGCGCCAGAAAGGTGATGCCTTCGGGTGTCAGCGTGACGGTTCGCGTGGAGCGATGAAATAGCCGGGTACCGAGCTTGTCCTCAAGCCGGGCAATCGCCTTGCTGACGGCCGACGCCGAAATCCCGAGTTGCTGACCCACTGCGGTGAAACTGCGGGACTCGCCGACCCGCACGAAGATATCCAGAGCGCCAAGACTTTCCATATCGCTGCGTCATTGATGACGCGAGTGTCATAAGTATTGTTCACTTTAGCCTGTTTCTCTTCAACGCATGCCGCCGCAGTATTGCCGCATCGTGCTCCCTCGCGAGCCGCAACACATCACACGAAGGAAACTGCCAGATGAATCTTCCGAGCACATCCGCCCATCGCCCGACCGCCGACCACTTGCCACTTGGGGGCCTGCTCGCGCTCGCGATGGCAGCCTTCATTACCTTGCTGACGGAGATCGCACCCGCGGGGCTGCTGTCGTCCATTGCCACAGGTTTGCATGTCTCCGAAGCGTTGGCCGGGCAATTCATCACCGCCTATGCGGTCGGTGCGCTTCTCGCCGCAATCCCGGTAACGATGTTGACGCAAGGCATGCGCCGCCGGCCATTACTGCTCACCGCCCTGCTCGGATTCGCGGCGGTCAATCTGGTCACGGCACTCTCCGGCCACTACTGGCTCTCGCTGACCGCGCGTTGGCTCGCAGGCGTGTTCGGCGGTGTCGTCTGGTCGCTTCTGGCGGGCTACGCGATTCGTATGTCACCCCCGCACCTGAGCGGACGCGCCATTGCGATCTCGGGTACCGGCGCCATCGTCGCGTTGGTGCTGGGCGTGCCGCTCGGCGCCATGCTCGGGCGATACCTCGGATGGCAGGGCACCTTTGGTCTGATGTCGGCGCTGGCGTTGCTGCTCGCCGTCTGGGTACTCGCTATCGTGCCCGACTTCCCCGGGCAAAGCCGGAGCGAGCGTCTGTCCCTCACGGGCGTATTGCTGCGTCCGGGTATCCGCGCCGTCCTGTTCGTGGTGCTCACGTTCGTGGCCGCTCACAACATCCTCTATATCTACGTCGAGCCACTGCTGCAAGCCTCGGGGCTGAGCGCGGACGTCGAGCGTGTCCTGCTCGTCTTCGGACTCGGGTCCATCGTCGGCCTGTGGTTCGTCGGCACACACGTCGACCGTCAGCTTCGGCGCCTCGCGGTGGCAAGTGTTCTCGTGTTCATTCTGGCCTTGCTGCTGCTGGGCATGTGGCGCGCCAATCCACTGGCGGTGTATCTCAGCGTGGCGATTTGGGGACTGGCTGTCGGCGGCTTTGCCACGATCACCCAGACCGCCCTCTCACGACTGGCCGGCGAGTCGATGGATGTCGCGCAGTCCATGTACACGACGGGATGGAATACGGCGGTCGCAGCGGGCGGCGCCATCGGGGGCATGTTGCTGGCGCGGGCCGGTGCCGGCGGCTTCGCCTGGGCCTGCCTCGGCATACTTGCCACCTCGCTCGTGGGCACCCTCCACTTCATGAATCGCGCATTGCGTCGGTAATAACGATGCAACGACATGCCGAGCCCATTCAATCGACTACCAATTTCCCAGCAAACGATAATGTTGATTTTTTGACAAAAATTGCCAATTAATCTTCATCCGCTTTAAATCTACCAAGCGAAATTAAAATAATTAAAAAAACATCATTATTTAAATCACAAATCCCCTAAAACTCACCTTACACAACAGTCCCCCTCCGTTTGTTTTACTGTGCAATACCGCACCAATACTGGCGATTTTCCCTGTTACGCACTTCAAACATATGTTTGAAATCTGATGCGAAACAGATGCACCCAATTCTCTGATATAGCAAATTACAGGTATCGGGGATTACACCAACGCGTCGGAAAAACGACCTATCATTTATTATAGGTTTTCACCCAACCATCATAAAAGTCGGATAAGTTAGCGCACACAAAAAGCTGTCGAAGTTAAGAAAGTTTTCGGACTGTTTTTACTAGCAAAACATCCATTCCGAAACAAGAAAAAACGCAGTTGAAGCTGCGTTTGCAATCGGGGTTAGGGCGCGATACGGGGGGAACCGGCCGCGGCCCGACGACATAACGAAAAAACGCCTGGCTCACGCGACCACAAGTCCAGCGTGTGCGAACGAATGGGCGTCAGGGCCAAGGCCTGGGGAAACGCAACGTGTTAGTTCTACCCAATATGACGGGCGATGTGCCGCGCCCGGACAAATGCCCATCGTCTCGCCGACCGACGACAGGGCCGACTCACCCCCTTCGGCGCACCGTATCGACGAGCCGGTTCACCCGGCAAATGTCATCGGCCTGTTGGCTACCGAAACGCCCGGAAAGTGATGGCGCCTCTGCGACTTTCGCAGGGCAGCGTCCGCTTTCGCGCGCCTGAAAGCACGCACCCGACCGACACCGTCACAGCATTTCCGTCGCACAGCGACGCATCCCCATTCCGATACCCATCACTGGTTAGCTGGGGCAGGCGACTGCAAGGAGAGCATTGCCATGAAGATCATCAAACAATGGTTCGCGCGCCAAGCGCAGAGTGCCGACCGCCCCGGTCCGCGCGTGGCGGATTCGCCGTTGCTGCTCGCGCTTGAACCGCGCGTGGTCTACGACGCGTCGGTAGCTGCCGTCGCCGCCCAATCGCACGCACACGAGCACGCGCACGCCGAAAACCACGGCACGGGAGAGTCGCATACGGATACGTCCTCCGCGCGCACGTCGGGCAACGCGACTGAGAATGCACCGCCGGACCGCAGTGCGTCGCGTCCGGCGAAGACGTCCACCGATACACCCTCGGCGGCCCCCAATGCGCAGGACAAGCCGCACGCCGACGCCAAGACAGCCGATACGGGAAGCGCCGCGCAAGCGCCGCAGCAGACCGAGGTCGTCTTCATCGATCCGAGCGTGGCGAACTATCAGACGCTGATTACCGGCCTGCCCGCCGGCACGCAATACGTCATGCTCGACGCCAACACCGATGGCTTCGCACAGATCGCGCAATACCTTCAGACGCACCACAACGTCGGCTCGATCGCGCTGATCTCGCACGGCACCGACGGCGCCATTCAGGCGGGCTCGGCATGGCTGACGGCGTCGAGCCTGTCGACCTACACCGCGGATCTCGCGCAGATCGGTGCGGCAATGAAGCCGGGCGGCGACTTCCTGATTTACGGTTGCGATGTCGCGCAGTTGGCCGACGGGCAGGCGCTGGTACAGAAAATTGCCGGCATTACGCATCTGAACGTCGCCGCGTCGACCGACGCCACCGGTGCGGCGTCCCTCGGCGGTAACTGGACGCTCGAATATCAGGCCGGCAAGGTCCATAGCGCGTTGAACGAGTCGGCGAGCGCCGAAGCGCAGTTCAACGAATTGCTTGGCGTGACCGTAGAAACCTACGATACAGCCGCAAACAACAACTTCCAGGCGCTCGGATCGTCGCAATTCACGCTTAACAATATCGTCTACACGTTCGATCAGGCCGCTAACACCTTCGCGTACAACGACAGTAACTCGCCGAACGGCCCGACCGACATTACCGATTCGTCGACCGATGGTGTGCTCGAGATCAATGCCGACGGCGGCTCGGCCATGAGCAACGTCACCATTTCGCTCGCTAACGGCCACACCTTTAACCTGCAAAGCTTCGATCTGAGTTCGTTCAACGGCGATCTCTACATTCAGGCGCACTACGCCAACGGCACGTCAAGCGGACTGATCCAGCTCGCCACGGCCGCCGTGGGCGGTTTCCCCGGCGCCACCGTGTCGAGTCAGCTCGGCAGCGCCTTCAACAACATCGTCTCGTTCTCGCTGATCGACCAGAACGACCCCGGCGCGTTCGAGCCGTCGCTCGACAACCTGACCTATCAGGACACCGGCCCTGCCGTCACCACCAGCAGCGGCAACGCCGTATGGAGCTCAGCAGATAACGGCGCCGGTACAGGCGGCGCCCCCGTGCCGGTCGATCCGGGCATCACGCTCAGCGACGGCGGATCAAGTACCGCGAAGACCGCGACCGTTCAGATCACGAACTTCGTGACCGGCGACGTACTCAACTTCACGGCACAGAACGGCATCACCAGCAGCTACGATCCGACCACCGGCACGCTGACGCTCAGCACCGGCGCCGGCACCGCGACCATCGCTCAGTGGCAGGCCGCGCTCGAATCGGTGACGTTCTCCAGCTCGCTGACCTCGCCCAACCTGTCAACCACCACGCGCACCATCTCGTTCTCGTTCAACGACGGCACCTTCGTCAGCAACGTCGCCACCCGTAACATGGTCATCACGGCGACCGATCAGACGCCGGTAGTGACCGAAGGCGGCGCGGCCAGCACCAATTACCTCGCGGGCTCGGCAGCGACTGCGGTCGACGCGAACATCCACGTCAGCGATGCGGACAATTCCACGCTGGCGACCGGCACCGTCACCATCGCCAGCGGCTTCGTGACCGGCGATTCGCTCGGCTTCACCAACGACAACGCGACGCTGTACGGCGACATCCAGGCCAGCTTCAACCCGAGCACGCATGCGCTGTCGATGTTCTCGGGCAGTGGCGCCGCGACGGCTGCGCAATGGCAAGCCGCACTGGACGCCGTGACCTTCGCCTCTTCCAGCGGCACGACGGGCGGCACACGCGACATCACTTTCTCGGTCAACGACGGCGCCAAGAGCAGCGCGGCGTTGCATCACAGCGTGGTCGTGACGGTCGGCCCGAAAGTGGTCACCGACGGCGGCTCGGCCTCGTTCGTGACCGGCGACAACGCCCCTTCGACGCCGGTGGTGGTCGACGCAGGCGTCACGATCTCGGACGGCACCAGCACCACGCTCACCAGCGCCACGGTCCAGATCACCAGCAACTTCCAGGTCAATCACGACCAGCTGGTGTTCAACGACAACCCGGCGACGATGGGTGACATCACCGCCACCTACAACACCAGTACCGGCCTGCTCACGCTGACCTCGCAGAGCGGCCTGGCCACCTTCGCGCAATGGCAGGCCGCGCTGCGCTCCGTCACCTTCACCAACGACCTGGTCGTGCCGTCAAACGCGACGCGCGTGCTCACATTCCGGATCAACGACGGCACCCTGATCAGCCCGGCGGCGACTCGCAACATCAGCGTGACCGACACCGACCAGACGCCGGTGATCGGCGGCGGCGGCCAAACCGCCAGCTTCGTGGCGGGCGACAACCTCAACTCCACGCCGGTGGTGGTCGACAACACCATCACTGTGGCCGATGCCGACGGCGGCCCGCTGCACACGGCCACTGTCACAATCACCGGCAATTACCAGTCCACCGATTTCCTGACGTTCAGCAACGACAACACGGTGCTGTACGGCGACATCCAGGCGAGCGTCTCGAACAACGTGCTCACGCTGATCTCGCCCACCGGCACCGCCACGCTCGCGCAATGGCAGGCGGCACTGCGCGCCGTCACGTACACGTCCACCGCCATCACGCCGTCAACCCTGCAGCGCACTGTCACGTTCAGCATCAGCGACGGCGTCAAGACCAGCACCGTCGTGACGGATCTGGTCAACGTGACCGATACCGACCAGACGCCGCTCATCATCGGCTCAAGCGGCACCGTCACGTTCACGCAGGGCGATAACACCAGCTCGACGCCGGTCACGGTGGACAGCGGCATCGTGGTGTCCGACAGCGACAACGGCACGCTCACCTCCGCCACCGTCACGATCAGCAACCCTAACGCCAGCGACGAGCTGCTGTTCGTCCCGAACCCCACGACGATGGGCAACATCTCCAGTTCGTACTCGAACGGCGTGATGATCCTGACCTCGCAGAACTCCACCGCTACGGTCGCGCAATGGCAGGCCGCGCTGCGCTCGATTCAGTATCAGAACGCATCGGCGGTGCCGGACACTACACCGCGCCTCATCAGCTTCGCGATCAGCGACGGCACCAAGACCAGCACCGGCTGGATCCGCACCGTGGACGTGGTGCTGACCGACCAGACGCCGCTGCTCGACAACAGCGGCGGCACGACCACCTTCACTTCGGCCGACAACGCGCCGTCCACGCCGGTGGCCATCGACACCGGTCTCACGCTGACCGACAGCGACAGCGCCACGATGGCGTCAGCCACCGTGCAGATCACCGGCAACTACGTATCGGGCGAAGATGTGCTGTCGCTAGGCGGTTCGTTCGGCGACATCACTGCGAGCTTCGACGCCAGCAACGGTAAGCTCACGCTGACCTCGGCCGGTGCGTCGACCACCGCGCAGTGGGTCGCAGCGCTGCGCTCGGTGACCTACTCCGACCTTGCCGCCGTGCCGACCGGCACGACACGCACCATCTCGTTCGCCGTCAACGACGGCACCAAGACGAGCGTCACCGGAACGAAGTCGCTCAGCATCGTCGCCACGCACCAGACGCCGGTCCTGACGACCGGGTCGTCGACCAGTCAAGACTTCCTGCCGGGCAACTCGGCGACGACGATCGACGGCAGTCTCGCGCTGACCGACCTGAACATCGGCAGCCCGTCCGCACTGGTCTCGCTGACGATCACGGTGCAGATCACCTCGGGCTTCGAGCTCGGCGACGTGCTGTCCTTCAGCGGCCTGGGACAGATTCCGACCAACGGTATCAGCCCGAGCTACGACGCTTCCACCGGCACCTTGACGATCACCTCCACCGGCGGCACGCTCGCCCAGTGGCAGAGCCTGCTCGACAACCTGCAGTTCCAGACCGGCAGCAACGCGCCGCTCGGCGCGCGCGGGATCTCGATCACCATCAGCGACGGCGTCAAGACCAGCACGCCGGCGTCATACACGATCGACGTGATCAGTTCCGCACCGGCGCTGTCCACTTCGAGCAGCGGCAGCGTCAGCTTCACGGCCGGCGACAACGTCCCCTCCATGCCGGTGGCGATCGACACCAACATTTCGGTTGCCGATCCGCTCGGCAACGTGGTGGACACGGCCATCATCTCGATCTCAGGCAACCTCCATACCAGCGAGGACGTGCTCAACTTCACCAACGACGGCTCGACGATGGGTGACATCAGCGGCGTCTACAACACGCTGACCGGCGTGATGGTGTTGACGTCGTCGAGCGGCACGGCCACCCTTGCCCAATGGCAGTCCGCGCTGCGCTCGGTTGTCTATTCCGATACGGCCATCACGCCGAACACCGCCACGCGCACCATCGACATCACGCTCAGCGCGGGCGCGCAGGTCAGCAACACGCTGGAGCGCACCATCACGGTGGCGGCCACCGACCAGACGCCGCTGATCTCCACCAGCAGCACCGGCAGCGTGTCGTTCATCGCGGCCGACAACAATATCTCGACGCCGGTCGTGATCGACAACGGCATCGCGCTGCTCGATGTAGACAACACCACGCTGGCATCGGCCACCGTGCAGATCGGCGCGGGCTTCCAGTTCGGCGAGGACGTGCTGTCGTTCGTCAACGACGGCCACACGATGGGCAACATCATCGGCAGCTACGACGCCAACACCGGCACGCTGACGCTGACGTCGGCCACCGCCAGCGCCACGCTCGCACAGTGGCAGGCCGCGCTGCGCGCCGTGACCTACACCGACCTGGCCGTCACGCCCGACACCAGCACCCGCACCATCGACTTCACGGTCAGCGACGGCACCAAGAACAGCACCGCGTACACGCGCAACATCATGGTCACCGATACCGACCAGACGCCGGTCCTGGGAACTATCAGTACCGGCTCAGTGCCGTTCACGGCCGGCGACAACGCGATCTCGACGCCGGTGGCGGTCGACTCCAACGCCATCGTGTCCGATCTCGACAACGGCACGCTGGCCTCGGCGACGTTCCAGATCGGCGCGGGCTTCCAGCTCGGCGAGGACGTGCTCGGCTTCGTCAACGACGGCACGATGGGCAACATCAGCGCCACCTACGACCCCTCCACCGGTGTGCTCACGCTGATCTCGGCCAACGCCAGCGCCACGCTCCAGCAATGGCAGAACGCGCTGCGTGCCGTGACGTACACCGATACGGCCGTCACGCCCGACACCACCACCCGCACCATCAGCTACAGCATCAGCGACGGCACGAAATCGAGCGCCGCACTGACGCGCAACATCACGGTGGCCGACAGCGACCAGTCACCGGTCGTAGGCTCCAGCAACACCGGTTCGGCGTCGTTCGTCGCCGCCGACAATGCGCCGTCGACGCCAGTTGTCGTCGACAACGGCATTACCCTGTCGGACCTCGACAGCGGCACGTTCGCGTCGGCAACCGTGCAGATCGGAGCGGGCTTCCATGCAGGCGAAGACGTACTCTCCTTCGTCAACGACGGCACGATGGGCAACATCACCGCCAGTTACGACCCCGCCACCGGCACGCTCACGCTGACCTCGGCTAACGCCAGCGCCACGATCACGCAGTGGCAAGCCGCGCTGACCTCGGTGACCTATACCGATACGGCCGTCACGCCCGATACGGCCACCCGCACCATCGGCTTCTCGGTCAACGACGGTACCAAGTCGAGCACCGTGTTCTCGCGCGATGTGACCATCACAGCGACCGACCAGACACCGATCCTCACGACCAGCAGCACCGGCTCGGTGCCGTTCACGGCAGGCGACAACGTCACCTCCACGCCGGTGGCAATCGATAGCGGCATCGTCGTGTCTGATCTCGACAACGGCACGCTGGCCTCGGCCACGTTCCAGATCGGGGCGGGCTTCCATGCGGGCGAAGACATCCTCGGCTTCATCAACGACGGCACGATGGGCAACATCAGCGCCAGCTACGATGCCGCCACCGGCACGCTCACGCTGACGTCAAACGGTGCCAGCGCCACGCTCGCGCAGTGGCAGGCCGCGCTGCGCGCCGTGACCTACACCGACTCGGCCATCACGCCCGATACGTCGACCCGCACCATCAGCTTCGCGATCAACGACGGTACGAAGTCCAGCATCGCGTTGAGCCGCGACATCACGGTCGCGGATACCGATCAGACACCGCTTGTTGGCTCCGTCAACTCAGGATCGGTCTCGTTCGTCTCGGCGGACAACGGCAGCTCGACGCCGATCACGGTCGACAACGGCATCATTCTGTCGGACCTCGATAACGGCACGCTGGCCTCAGCCACCGTGCAGGTCGGCAGCGGCTTCCACGCCGGCGAGGACGTGCTCGGATTCACCAATGACGGGCTGACGATGGGCAACATCACCGCCAGCTACAACGCGGCCACCGGCACGCTCACCCTGACCTCGGCCGGCGCGAGCGCCACGCTTGCGCAGTGGCAGGCCGCCTTGAGTTCCGTCACCTACATCGACACGGCGATCTCACCGGCCACGGCCACACGCTCCATCGACTTTGCGGTCAGCGACGGCACCAAGTCCAGCCCCATCTACTCGCGCGACATCGCCATCACCGCGACCGATCAGACGCCGCTCCTCACCAGCAGCAGCACCGGCGCCGCACCGTTCGTGGCGGGCGACAACGTTGTCTCTACACCGGTGGCCGTCGATAGCGGCATCGTCATCTCGGACCTCGACAACGCTACGCTGGCCTCGGCAACGTTCCAGATCGGCAGCGGTTTCCATGCCGGCGAAGACGTGCTCGGCTTCGTCAACGACGGTGCGTCGATGGGCAACATCGCCGCCAGTTACGATGCCGCCACCGGCACGCTCACGCTGACCTCGACCGGTGCAAGCGCCACGCTCGCCCAGTGGCAGGCGGCGTTGCGCTCGGTGACCTACACCGATACGGCAGTCTTGCCCGACACGGCGACACGTACCGTCAGCTTCTCGGTGAACGACGGGACCAAGTCCAGCCTCGCGGTCACCCGCGACGTGAGCGTCACGGCAACGCACCAGACGCCGATTGTCGGCACGGACGGCTCGACCCTGAGCTACACGGCCGACGGCAAGGCGACGTCGAGCGTCGCCATCGGCACGGGCATTACGCTGACCGACCGGAACGACACGCCGCCGACGTCGGCGACGGTCTCGATCGGCGCGGGCTTCGATCCGGTGCACGACGTGCTGAGCTTTGCCGCCAGCGCGGCGACGGGCGATATCACGGCGACCTACGACGCCGCGCACGGCGTGATGACGCTCAGCTCGGCAAGCGGCACCGCAACGCTTGCTCAATGGCAAGCCGCCATTCAGGCCATTACGTATCGCGACACGCAAAACGAAAGCAAGAGCGGCGCCCGGACGCTGACCTTCGTGCTCGGCGACGGCACCGCCAGTAGCGCTCCAGTTTCACGCACGCTGCAAATCAACGCCGGACAAAGCCCGGTCGGCACGCCGATCCTGCCGCTGACGCCGCCGAATCATTTCGACGTGCCCAACGTGCAGCCGCAGCCGATTGTCTTCGGACGGAACAATCCGCTGATCGTCCCGGACGTCAACGGTCACAGTGACGGTGTCTCGAATCCGATCATCGTGAACGGCGCCCTCGACACGCCTGCCCAATTCGGCGCCATTCCCCCGCGGACGACCTTTACGTTCGCTGCACACGGGGCAAGCGATGCGTCGCTCGGCGACACGCATGTGAGCGCGCTGGACTCCATCGTTCCGCCGGGTACGCAGGATGTGCCAGCGCCCGCGATTGCACGCACGCTGCCCGCCGCCGATGTCAGTCCCGCACGTCAGCCGGGGCAGGCCTTCGTGCTCTCGATGACGCCGCTGGTGCAGACCCCGTCTTCCACACGCAGCGGCGATGCCGCCGCCACGCAGGTGGCGATCACGCTGGCCGATGGCGGACCGCTGCCGCAATGGTTGCATTACGACGTGGAGCACGACGTGCTCACGGGCACGCCGCCGGCCGGCATTCGCGCCATGCAGGTGACGCTGCTCGTGCGCGACGCGGCCGGCAATCTGTCGCGTCGTGAGGTGACGCTGCACTTCGATGCGCCCGCTCAGCGCGCACCGAATGCACCGAACGCGCCGGCAGCCCCGGCAACACCGGCCGCCCGACCGCACGCCGCGCTGCCGCCCGCGAAGGCGTCGCTCGCTGCGCAGTTCGCCAACGCGCATGCGGCGCTCCACGTCGCGACAGCCCCCGGCGACTCGCACGCTGCCACGGGAGACCGCTCGTGATCCCAGCTTTCCAGACTCAACTCGCTCAACTTAAAAAGAGACCCGTCGAAGTGAAAAACAAGCCGATCAAGGGACGCCTGCCGCGCCCCGCCCTGCTCGCGGTTGCGCTCGCCATCGTGTCGTTGTCCGGCTGCGCGATCAAGCCTGTGCCGTTCACCGATGCCGAACGTGCGGCAACGGCACAAGCCGACCGAACCACCATGTTTGCGGATCAGCAGCCGGTCACCGGTCCGATCACGCTGGACGAAGCGATGGCCCGCGCGATTCGCTACAACCTCGACCATCGTCTGAAGATGATGGAAGAGGCGCTCGCGCAGCGTCAGCTCGACCTGTCGAACTTCGACCTGCTCCCGAAGCTGACGGCCGCCGCCGGCTACACGAACCGCAACCACGATCTGGCGTCCTCCTCCGAAGGTTTCTATACGCGTGAGCAATCGCTGGTGCCGTCGTTCTCGACCGACAAGAACGCGCGCACTGCCGATCTGAATCTGTCCTGGAACATTCTCGACTTCGGCGTGAGCTACTTCGAAGCGAAGGAACAGGCCGATCACCTGCTGGTGCTCGAACAGCGCCGCCGCAAGGTCGTGCAGTTGATGATGCAGCAGGTGCGCGAAGCCTACTGGCAAGCCGTCGGCGCGCAGCGCCTGCGCGACCGTATCGGGCCGCTGCTCGCCGAGGCGCAAAGCGCACTCGACGACTCGCGCGCCACGCAGGCACAAGGCCTGCGCTCGCCGGTCGAAACGCTCAACTATCAGCGCTCGCTGCTCGATCTGATGCGTCAGCTCGAAGCCGTGCGCGATCAACTCGAAGTCGCCAAGCCCCGTCTGGCCTCGCTCATGAACCTGGAGCCGGGGCGCGACTTCTCGCTCGCCGCGACCGATACGTTCCGTGTGCCGAACTTCGACATGGCCATGCCCGCCATGGAGGACATGGCCTTGCAGCGTCGCCCGGAACTCGTCGAAGCGAGCTACAACGAGCGGATCAGCGTCAACGAAACGCACAAGGCGATCGCCAAACTGTTGCCGGGCATCGAACTGAGCGTCGGTGCGCATTACGACAGCAACAGCTTCCTCGTGTACAACGCGTGGCGCTCGGCCGGTATCAGCGTGAGCTGGAACCTGCTGAACCTGCTCAATGCAGGCAACATTCGCGGCACGGCGCAGGCGCAGCTCGACGTCGCGAAGATGCAGCGCATGGCGCTGAGCATGGCCGTGCTCACGCAGGTACACGTCGCGCGCAGCGAACTCGGCGCCAAGACGCGTCAGTTCGACCTGTTCAAGCGCCTCAATGACGTCGACCAGCAGATCCTCGAACAGACGCACAACGCCACGGTGACCAACGCGAAGGGCAAGCTTGAAGAAATCCGCGTGGCAACGGCGGCAATGATGTCCGAGCTGCGCCTCTATCAGAGCTACGGGGAACTCGAGAGCGCTTACGGTCAGATGCTGGCCACGCTGGGCCTCGATCCGGTGCCGGCCAAGCTCAACGGCAACGACATCGCGTCGCTGACCCAATCGATCGGCGAGGAACAGAAGCGCTGGGACGATATCGCGGTGCATGGCGTTCAGGCCGCCGCACTCGCCCAGCCGGGCCCGACCATTGCCGCTGCGGCAGCCTTGCCGACGGGAGCCGTGCAGAAATGACGTGGTTCGTGACTCACCGGGCAGCGCTTGCCGTCACGCTGCTCGTTGCAACGCATGCCGCTTCGGCGGCATCCCCGCAGGCCGCACCGGTCGCGTCCCCCCCGGCGCGATCGGTCCCCGGCCTCCCGGCCAGCAACGCGCCGGCCGCGCCGTCAGCAGCGTCGCCAGCCGTACCCGCCACGGCAGCCGACAGCAACGATTCGCGCATCCGTATCCAGCTCGTCTCGCGCGATCAGGTGGACGTGTCGAGCGAGGTCGCCGCGAAGATCGCGTCGTTGCCGTTCCGTGACGGCGATGCCTTCCGTGCGGGCCAGACGCTCGTCACGCTCGACTGTTCGCTCTTCAGCGCGCAGTTGCGCAAGGCGCAAGCCGATGCCGATGGCGCGCGCGAACTGCTCGAGACGAACCGCAAGCTCCAGGCGTTGCGCTCCATCGGTGATCTGGAGGTTCAGCAGGCACAGGCGAAGCAGAAGTCGACGGCGGCCGACGTCGCCTACATGCAGGCAACCGTGCGCAAGTGCTCGATTGCAGCCCCGTTCGACGGCCGAGTCTCGAAGCGCAGCGCCGCACCGCAGCAATTCGCGGAGCCGGGAAAGCCGCTGCTGACCATCGTCGACACCAGTCATCTCGAACTGAAGATGATCGTGCCGTCGAAATGGCTCGGCTGGCTCAGAACCGGCCATGCGCTCAGCGTGCAGGTCGATGAAGTGGGCAAGACGTATCCGGCCAAGGTCGTACGCGTTGGCGCGCGTGTCGATCCCGTCACGCAGACCGTCGACGTGACGGCCGCCCTCAACGGCAGTGCGCCCGAGCTATTGCCGGGCATGAGCGGCTGGGCGACCTTCGCGCGGTGACGGCATGACGCAGACCCAAATGGCCGAAGACGCCCAGCAAATCCGGATCGACGGCCAGCAGCTCGCGCTGTTGTGGCAACTCTCGATCCGGGCGCGCGCGGCCACGAGCGAGACGACACTCGGCTTCACGATCGTCAACGAGACGCTGGCCCTCGTGCCCTTCCGGCAGGCGGCGTGGTGGCGGGGCGACACGCCGGGTCACGTGGCGGCCGTCTCCGGCCTGCCGCAAAGCGATCCGAACGCGCCCTACGTGCAATGGCTCGGGGCGCTGTGCAAGATCCTCGCCAAAGGGTTGCCCGAGGTCCCGCCGAAGGATGCCGCCGCGCACGTGGAAGGTCGCGACGCGGCGGTACTGCCGGCACAGTCCAAAGTCCGTGTCTTCACGGCGGACGACGTCGCAGCAGAGGAACCGCACATTGCGGCGGAATGGGCCGAGTGGTGGCCGGCCCACGGCGCCTGGCTGCCGCTGGCCTATCGCGGTGGACATCCCGCCGGGGGTATCGTCTTCGCGCGCGAAACGCCATGGAGCGCCACCGATCTCGCCCTGCTGAGCGAACTCGGGCAAGTGTGGGCGCATGCGCTCGAAGCCTTCTCGCCGCGTGCGCGCTGGCTCGATCGCGCGCGGGCCGTGCTGCGTCCCGGCAAGTTGCAGCGCCGCGTGCTGATCGCCGTCGTCGCCATCTGCCTGATACCGATGCGTCTGACGGTGCTGGCGCCGGCGGAAGTCACGCCGAAAGATCCGTTCGTGGTGCGTGCGCCGCTCGACGGCGTCATCGACCATCTGTATGTGAAGCCGAATGAGCCGGTGAAAGCCGGCACCGCGTTGCTCGGTCTGGACGCCACCACCTTGCAGTCGCGCTACGCCGTGGCCCGCACGAACTTCGATGCGGCGCAGGAAGAGTTTCGTCAGACGGCGCAGCTTGCCGTGACCGACGACCGCACGCGTCTGGACATGGCCGAGCGACGCGGCAAGCTCGATCAGAGTCGCGCAGAGCTCGATTTCACGGCGCGGCAGCTCGCGCGCGTGAGCGTCAACGCGACGCGCGCCGGCGTGGCCGTGTTCAGCGACCCGAACGAGTGGACTGGCAAGGCGGTGGCCGTCGGCGAGAAGATTCTGGTGCTGGCCGACCCCGCGCATGTCGAGGTCACGGCCTGGCTACCGGTCGCCGACAACATCGACGTGCAGCCCGGCGCGGTGCTCACGCTCTATCCCAAGAGCTCGCCGCTTACCAGCTACGACGCACGGATCGACTCCATCGCGTGGCGCGCCGAACCTACGCCGGAGGGCGTGCTGGCGTATCGCGTGCGCGCCAGCTTCGATGTCGACGGGAAGAGCGCACAGCAGGCCCCGCTCGGTGCGATGGGCACAGCGCGGATTCGCGGTCCGTGGGTCCCCGCCATTTACTATGTGCTGCGCCGCCCGTTGACGCTCGCGCGTCAGTGGCTGGGCTGGTAATTCCTCGCGCCCTTCGATTCGACTCATGGTCCGACTACCGCAGCTCCGTCAGGAGCTCACCCTGACTCCCGGGGCCGCCACGCCCGATGGCGCCCCGACGTGGATGCTTCACGACCCGGCGGCAAACCGGTTCTTCCAGATCGGCTGGCTGGCGTTCGAGCTGCTTGCGCGCTGGCCGCTCGACGACGCGCGCGCGATCGTCGAGGGTGTCAATCGTGAAACGACACTCACCGCGACGCTCGCCGATTTCGAGGCGCTGGTGCGCATGCTGCGTCACCAGAATCTGTTGGTGTCGTCGAACGCCACCGACACGGCACGACTTGAACATCACGACGCCGCGCAGCAGACCTCGCGCACGATGTGGCTGCTCAAACACTATCTGATGATCCGGATTCCGCTCTGGCATCCGATGCCGTTCCTGCGCGCGGCCGAACGCTATGTGCGGTTCGCCTTTCGGCCGGTATCGTGGGTCGTCGTAGCGCTCGTCGCGCTGATCGGACTGATTCTGGTGTCGCGTCACTGGGACGAGTTCGTCCATACGTTCCATAACTACAGCGACTGGCGCGGCTTGATCGGCGTGGGGATTGCGCTCGGTTTCGCGAAGATCCTGCACGAGTTCGCGCATGCGTTCACGGCGCAGCGCTATGGCTGTCGCGTGCCCACGATGGGCATTGCGCTGCTCGTGATGCTCCCGGTGCTCTATACCGACACGACCGAAGCCTGGAAGGTGCCGGGGCGTCGTGCGCGGCTCTGGATCGGCGCCGCAGGCATGTTGAGCGAAGTCGCGCTCGCCGCCTTCGCGACGCTGGCGTGGAGCCTGTTGCCCGATGGACCGCTGCGTGCCGGGGCGTTCATGCTCGCGACCACGACCTGGGTGGCAACGCTGGCGATCAACGCGAGTCCGTTCATGCGGTTCGACGGCTACTTCCTGCTCTCCGACTGGCTCGACATGCCGAACCTGCACGACCGCGCGTTCGCGTTGGGTCGCTGGTGGCTACGCGAGCGGCTGTTCGGTTTCGGCGATCCGCAACCCGAGCCCTGCCCCGCCTCGCGGCGACGCTTCCTGATCGCGTTCTCGTTCGCCACGTGGCTTTACCGGCTGGTGGTGTTCATGTCGATCGCGCTGGTGGTGTATCACGCGTTCTTCAAGCTGCTCGGCATGTTGCTGTTCTGCGTTGAGTTCGGCTGGTTCATCATGCGCCCGGTGTGGCGCGAGGCGCAGGCGACGTGGCAGCGGCGCGACGAATTGCGCTGGTGCCGGGAAACGCGTCGCTCGGCAGTGCTCGCGGCGGTGCTCCTCGGGGTCTTCGTGCTGCCCTGGCATGCCGGGGTGAGCGCGCCGGCGGTGCTCGCACCGCAGCGCGCGCAAGGGCTCTACACCGTTGCCCCGGGGTATGTCGCCGACACGCCGCCCCCGGCGCGCGACGGGCAGCATGTGCGCGCAGGCGAGACGCTCGCGGTGCTGGTATCGCCGGATCTCGAAGCACAGTTGGCCTCGGCAACGACAAACGAAGCGATGCTGCGATGGGAAGTCGAGCAACAGTCGTTCGACGACCGGCTGCAAAAGCAAGGCACGGCGCTCGCCCGTCGATGGGAGTCGGCCCGACAGACAGTTGCCGGATTACAGGCCCAGATTGCGCAATTGACCATCACCGCGCCCTTTGAGGGGACGGTACAGGCCAACGACGACGCACAGGCGGCGGGCACGTGGCTGCCACGCGGCGAACGGATCTACGACCTCATTGCGCCCGGCGGCGTAAAGGGGGATGCCTATGTCGGCGAGGACGACGTGGCGCGGTTGCAGGCCGGGCAATCTGCCACCTTCGTCGGGAGTCTGCTGGAGTTGGCGGCGCGTCATTGCACGATCGATGCGATCGACAAGGTCAACGTGGCAACACTCGACGCGCCGTCGGTCGCCAGTCCCTACGGCGGCCCTATTCCCGCCGAACAGAACGCGAAGACGCGCCAGCTGGTGCCCCTCACAGCGACGTGGCAAGTCCGGTTCGGGCAATGCAGCGGCGGCAACGGGCTCGGACGCGAGATTACCGGCACCGCTCACCTCGGCGCCGGACGTCAGAGCTTCGCGGTAGAAGGCGTTCGCTTCGTCGCCGCGGTGTTGCAACGGGAAGTGGGGTTTTGAGGGGCGCAGAGGGGCACGCTAGGCTTTTTGGCGAATGGGTCGGTCGCCCCCAACCACGTCCAGGAAATTACAAAACGGTAATCATCGGGTCACTTTCGGGTCAGAAGCCAACGCGCAGAATGGCTTCACCCTTCGCGACATTGTCGAAGGCTGGCCGAACTGCCCCGGTTCCGGGTGCAGAGGCCTCCGACCCTAAGGTGAATATGATGAAAGTACGCTTCTCCACACTGCTTGTTGTTTCCTGCGCACTGGCCGCACCGCTCTCGGCCTTCGCTCAATCGGTGAGCGCCAGTAACGCGCCGCTCACGCGCGCTCAGGTTCAGGCGGATCTCGTGCGTCTCGAAAAGGCGGGCTATCAACCGTTTGGCGGCGACGACGATTACCCCGCCAATATCCAGCGCGCCGAGGCAATCGTTGCAAAACAGGACGCTCAGTCGGGCAACGCCCAGGTCACGAGCGCCGCGATCGAAACCGGCGTTGGCACGGGCATCAGCACCGGCAATCAACCGACCAACCCCGCCAACGGCCACTCGCTTTACGCCGGTAGCTGATGTCAACGCAATGCACGCCAATCACACAGGTCTGAGATCTTGATTTCCGCGCAAACCGCCAGCCTTCTCGCGCTTCGCGAGTAATGCACGAGCCACCCTGGAGGCTGGCGTCCGGTCCAATGCGTCCGATATCCATCCAGACGTTTCGACCAGCGAGTCCAGATCGACCCCGGTATCCGCGCCGAGGCCTTGCATGAGGTAGACCACGTCCTCAGTCGCCACATTGCCCGAGGCACCTGCCGCGTAGGGGCAGCCGCCCAACCCGGACACCGACGCGTCGAATGTCCGCATGCCGGACACGTAGGACGCATGCACGTTGGCGACCGCCATGCCGTAGGTGTCGTGATAGTGTCCCGCGAGCCGCGACATCGGCACGCGACCGGTCACCGCTTCGAGCATGCGTACGATGCTCGCAGGCGTGCCCACGCCAATGGTGTCCCCAAGCGACACCTCGTGGCAGCCGAGATCCAGCAGTGCGCCAGCGACATCGCGCACTCGCTGCGGGCTTACGGGCCCTTCGTACGGACAGCCGACGACACAGGAAACGTAGCCACGAACGCTCACCCCCTCCCGACGCGCCGCATCGAAAATCGGCGCAAAGCGGTTCAGAGACTCCGCGATCGAGCAATTGATATTGCGCTGCGAAAACGCTTCCGAGGCCGCCGCGAACACCGCCACCTCGCTCGCCCCGCCGGCGATAGCGGCTTCAAGCCCCTTCAGGTTCGGCACCAGCACCGGATAACTCACGCCCGGCTTGCGCGTCAGACGTGCCATGATCTCCGAGTGATCCACCATCTGCGGCACCCATTTGGGCGAGACGAAAGCCGTCGCCTCGATGCACGTCAGCCCCGACCGTTCGAGCCGCTCGATCAGTTCGAGCTTGATATCGGTTCGAATGTGTCGCGACTCATTCTGCAAGCCATCGCGAGGCCCGACCTCGACGATTCGCACCTTGTCTTCCGAATGCATGGCGTTATTCCCCGCGTGCCACGATTGCCCCGACTGCCCCGAGTGCCGTTGTCAGTTCCGGCACGACTGCAAACAGATCACCGACCAGCCCGTAATCGGCCACGCTGAAAATGGGGGCGTCCTCGTCCTTGTTGATTGCCACAATGACCTTCGAGTCCTTCATGCCCGCGAGATGCTGGATGGCGCCCGAGATACCGACCGCCACGTACAACTGTGGCGCGACGATCTTGCCGGTTTGGCCAACCTGATAGTCGTTCGGCACGAAGCCCGCGTCGACGGCAGCGCGCGAGGCGCCGAGTGCGGCGTTCAGCGTATCGGCCAGCGGTTCGAGCACACGCGTGTAGTTGTCGCCGCTGCCGAGACCACGACCGCCCGAGACAATGATCTTTGCGCTCGTCAGCTCCGGGCGATCCAGCTTCGTGACCTCACGGCTCACGAACTGCGAGAGACCGCTGTCTGCCGCCGCCTCGATCCGCTCGATGGGGGCGCTTGCGCCCTCGTGTGCAACGGCGTCGAAGCCCGTCATACGAACCGTCATGACCTTGATCGGATCGGTCGACCGTACGGTCGCGATGGCGTTGCCCGCGTAGATCGGCCGCTCGAACGTGTCGGGCGAAATCACCGCCGTAATGTCGCTGATCTGCGCAACGTCGAGCTTCGCGGCGATACGCGGCATGAGGTTCTTCCCGTAGGCCGTGGCTGGCGCAAGGATGTGCGAATACGCCCGCGCAATCGTCAGCACCGTCGCCTCGACGTTTTCTGCAAGGCCCGCAGCCAGTTGCGGCGCATCAGCGAGCAGCACCTTCGAGACACCCTCGATTTTCGCTGCCGCGTGCGCTGCGGCTTGCGCGTTATGCCCCGCGACCAGCACGTGCACGTCGCCACCGATCTTCTGCGCCGCTGCGATGGTGTTCAGCGTGGCGACTTTGACGCATTCGGCGTCATACTCGGCGATAACAAGATTCGTCACTTCGTCACTCTCCCTTACAGCACTTTGGCATCGGTCTTCAATTTCTCGACCAGCGCGCTCACGTCCGGCACCCGCATCCCGGCGGTCCGTTTCGGCGGTTCAGCGACCTTGAGCGTGATCAGACGTGGTTGCACGTCGACACCGAGCGCCTCCGGTGTCGTCGACGTCAACGGCTTTTTCTTTGCCTTCATGAGGTTCGGCAAGGTGACATAACGCGGCTCGTTCAGACGCAGATCCGTGGTGACGACAGCCGGTAGCGTCAGCGACAACACTTCCATGCCGCCGTCCACTTCGCGCGCCACGATAGCCTTGCCATCAGCGACCGTAATGTTCGACGCGAACGTGGCCTGCGGCATCTCCGTCAGCGCGGCGAGCATCTGCCCGGTCTGGTTCGCGTCGTCGTCGATGGCCTGTTTGCCGAGAATCACCAGTTGCGGTTGCTCCTGATCGACCACGCCTTTCAACAGCTTGGCGACGGCAAGGGGTTGTAGTTCCCCGGCCGAGTCAATCAGGATGGCGCGATCTGCACCGATGGCCAGCGCCGTGCGCAGCGTCTCCTGCGACTGCGCCGTTCCACAGGACACGGCGATGACCTCGCTGGCAACACCCGCCTCCTTCAACCGCACCGCGGCTTCCACGGCGATTTCGTCGAACGGATTCATCGCCATTTTCACGTTCGCAACATCGACGCCGGTGCCATCGGACTTGATCCGCACCTTCACGTTGTAGTCCACCACCCTTTTCACGGCGACCAGTACCTTCATCTTGCTTCCCCTGCGAATGACTGCGACACCCACCCTGCGGTGCGTTTGTGCAGAAACGCGTCAACGCCTTCACGGCCTTCGGCAGACGCGCGTACGTTGGCAATCAGTTTGGCCGTCCGGGCAATCAGCGCGCCGTCAATCGGCTGATTTTCCACCGCACCGATGAGCGCCTTGCTTTGCGCGAGCGCGGCGGGGCCTCCCGCCAGCAATGCCGTCGTGAACTTGCCAATCGACGCGTCGATATCTTCCGGCGCACAGACCTCGTGGACCCATCCGCTCCGATGCGCCTCTGCCGCCGAAATACGCTCCGCCGTCAGCATGTATCGACGTGCCGCCGCCGCACCGAGTTTTTGAAGGATGTACGGTGAGATGGTGGCCGGCACAAGCCCGATCCTCACTTCCGAAAGGCAGAACTCCACCGTCGTGGCGACGACGACGATGTCACACGCAGCGACAAGCCCCATGCCACCGGCGAATGCCGCACCGTGCACGCGCGCCACCGTGGGCTTCGGGCAGTCGTTGAGTGTCCGAAGCATGGTGGCAAGGCGCATGGCGTCGGCTTCGTTCTCGCTGGCGCTGTACGTCGCCATGCGCTGCATCCACTGGAGATCCGCGCCGGCCGAAAAGGCTTTTCCACGACCGGCCAGAACGATCACACGAACGTCGTCGCGCTCACCAAGCCGTTTTAGCGCGTCGTCCAGTTCCGCGATCACCGTTTCGTTCAGCGCGTTGCGCACGTCAGGGCGATTCAGCCAGATCGTGGCCACCCGGTCGGTCACGTCGACGTCAAGGGTTAGATAAGTCATGACATCGCCTCAGTAGGATTTCGGCAAGCCCAGTGCCTTCTCGGCAATGAAACACAAGATCAACTGCGGGCTGACCGGGGCGAGGCGCGGAATCCATGCTTCACGCATGTATCGCTCGACGTGGTACTCCTTCGCGAATCCCATGCCACCGTGCGTGAGAATCGCGTTCTGGCAGGCGTTGAAGCAGGCCTCACCAGCGAAATACTTGGCGGCGTTCGCGTCGGCCGCACAGTTGCTTTTCGCGTCGTAGCGCGACGCCGCCTTGAGCACCAGCAGATTGGCGGCCTCCAGTTCGATCCACGAACGCGCGAGCGGATGCTGAATGCCTTGATTCTTGCCAATCTGCCGATCGAACACGACCCGCTCGTTCGCGTAGGTCGCCGCCCGCTGCAGGGCGGCACGCCCCAATCCCACCGCTTCGGACGCGATCAGAATGCGCTCGGGGTTCATGCCGTGCAGGATGTATTCGAAGCCTGCGCCTTCCTCGCCGATCCGGTCGCTCACCGGGATACGAAGTTCGTCGATGAACACCTCGTTCGAATCGACACACTTGCGGCCCATCTTCTCGATCTCCCGCACCTGAATTCGCGCGCGATCGAGGTCGGTGTAGAAAAGCGACAACCCTTGTGTGCCCCGGGCTTCCTCGATCGGCGTGGTGCGCGCGAGCAGCAGAATCTTGTTCGCGACCTGCGCGGTCGAGATCCATACCTTCTGCCCCGACACGACGTAGTGATCGCCGTCGCGCACGGCCCGCGTTTTGAGCTTGAGCGTATTCAGACCGGTGTTCGGCTCGGTGACCGCAAAGCAGGCCTTGTCCTTGCCGGCGATCAACGGCGGCAACCAGCGCTGCTTCTGCTCCTCGGTGCCGAATACGACGACCGGATGCAGACCGAAGATGTTCATGTGCACCGCGGACGCCCCCGACAACCCCGCGCCCGTCGCCGAGATCGTCTGCATCATCAGTGCGGCTTCGGTGATCCCCAGCCCGGCGCCGCCGTACGCCTCCGGCATGGCGATGCCCAGCCAGCCCGCATCCGCCAACGCACGATGAAAGTCGTCCGGGAAACCGCCTTCGCTGTCCTTGCGCAACCAGTAATCGGCATCGAACGGCGCGCACACGCGCTCAATGGCGTCGCAGATCTGTTGCTGCTCTTCCGTAAGGTCAAAATTCATGTCTGTTCCTGTTGTTCATTGACTGCCTGGGTGACCGGCGGGGTCAGCCCTTGCCCATCGCACCGGACACCTGAAGCGCCGCAATATCGGCAGCGGTGTAACCCAGTTCCCCGAGGACTTCGGCCGAATGCTCCCCCAGCCCCGGCGCGGGAGAGGGTTCGGTGCAAGCGGTACGCGACCATGCCGTCGGATTGCCCGGCGTGCGCAATCGACCTTCCGTCGGATGTTCGACCTGCCGGATGAACCCCACGGCCGACAGATGCGGATCGTCGAGAAGATCGCGCGGCGAGTTCATCGGCATGTTGGGAATGTCGGCGGTATCGAGCAGGACACGCCACTCGTTCGTGGTCCGCTCACGCATGAGCCGGGCCACTTCCGCATAGACCGCATCGATGTGCTGCGCGCGATTCGTGTGCGTCGAAAAACGTGCGTCGCTCTCGAAGCGCTCGCTCTCGCCGATCGCTGTGAAGAAGGCACGCCACTGCTTGTCGTTGTAGATCAGCACGCAAAGGTGCCCGTCCTTCGTTTCGTAGGGCCTGCGGTGCTCGGTCAGCAGACGCGCGTAGCCGGGGTCGCCGTTCGGCGGGTCGAAGCTGAGACCGCCGAGGTGATCGCCGAGCACGAACTGGGTCATGGCTTCGAACATCGGCACCACGACCGATTGCCCGATCCCGGAGCGCTCGCGCTCATAGAGCGCCGCCGTGATCGCATACACGGCGTGAAGCCCGGTCACGCGATCGGCGAGCGTCGTGGGCGCATAACGCGGTGTCTGCGCACCGGACTGGCTCATCAACCACGGCAAGCCCGATGCGCCTTGAATGAGGTCGTCGTACGCCGCACGGGCGGCGTTCGGTCCGTCCTGCCCGAATCCGCAACAGGAGACGTGAATCAGCCGGGGGTTCGTTGCCTTCAGGGTGTCGTAGTCGAGTCCGAGACGCCCCAGCGCCTTGGGCCGGATGTTCGAGATCATCACATCGCAGCGCTCGACGAGCTTCGCCGCGACCTCACGGCCTGCCGGCACCTTGAGATCGAGCACCACACTGCGCTTTCCCTGATTGGCGTGCAGGAAGATATGGCCCATGCCCGCATGATTCATCGGCCCGACGTGACGCATGTTGTCCCCCTCGGGAGACTCGACCTTGATCACGTCCGCCCCGAGTGCGGCCAGAATCTGCGTGGCAAACGGTCCCATGATCACCGACGTCAGATCGAGAATCCTGACGCCGGCAAGCGGCCCACCTCGCTCCGTGCTCATGAGCGCACCTTCAACGTCGCGCCTGGCGTTACGCACGTACCTGACTTCATCTGCCTTCTCCATAACTTCGGTGTTCTCGCATCGCTGCCGACGTGCTTTTCGGCAAATCGATGCCTGATAGATCGAACGGGGACGACCCCGTCATAGTGGAAAGACCCCGAGAATCACGCATGCGATCGTCATCACGACCGATGTCGCGAAAAGGAACGGGATCGCGAATTTCTGGTGTTCGGCCAGGTCGATGCCGGCGAGACCGACGAGCAGGAACGTTGCCGGTGTCAAGGGACTGACAGGGAAACCGGTCGTCATCTGGCCGAGCAACGCGGCCTGCGCCACCTGGATCTGCGGCACACCCAGTCGCTCCGCAGCGCCGGCCACAACGGGCAGCACGCCGAGATAGAAGGAATCGGGGTCGAAGAGAAGACTGAGCGGCATCGAAATCAGGCCCATCACGAACGGAATGTGATGCGCCTGTCCGGCGGGAATCAAATGCACGGCTTCGCTTGCCATGGCATTCAGCATCCCGGTCCCGGACATGATCCCGGTGAAGGTGCCCGCCGCCAGCAGCACACTTGCCATCATCAATGCGGCAGGCGCGTGAGCATCCACCCGGCGACGCTGCTCGTCGGCGTTGGGGTAGTTGATGAATAGCGCCACGACGGTTCCGAGCATGAACATCACGACCGGATCGACCTTGCCGGTGATCATCGTGCCCATCACGACCAGCGTCAGCACGAGATTCGGCCAGAATCGCCGGGGGCGGCGCAACGCCAGCTCCTGCTCGGACAGTTCGCGTGTGGGAACCACGAACGGACGGCCATCGTGCACGAGCCCCAGCCGGCGTTCCTCGCGCTTGCCCAGCAGATAGGCCGTCAAGAGCACGAATACCAGACCGACGCCCTGAACGAGCAGCAGCGGCGCGAAAATCTCGGCGGTTGGAATGTGCAACGCGACCGACGCGCGAATCGTGACGCCCGCCCAGGGCAGGAAATTCACACCGGCGCCCAGCGCGGCCATACAGACGAGCAGGCGCTTGTCCATGTTCAGGCGCTCGTACACCGGCAGCATCGCGGGAATCGTCACCAGAAAGCACACCGCCCCGGAGCCGTCGAGGTGAATGAGCAGCGCGAGTAACGCAGTGCCCATCAGAATGCGAGGGGGACGCGCACCGACGAGCCGAAGTATCCGGCTGATGATCGGATCGAGCATGCCCGCGTCGGTGAGAACGCCAAAGAAAATAATGGCGAAGATGAACATGCCCACCACGGGCGCGACGCTGGTAATGCCTTTGAGAATGAAGGTCGTGATTTGCAGGCCAAAACCACTGACCACCGCAGCGACGACCGGCACGGCAATGAGTGCGGCGAGCGGCGACATGCGTTTCGTCAGAATCAATGCCAATAGCGCCAGCACCGAAATGAGTCCGGTTAGTGCAAGCATTTGTCTCCCCCAAGGGGTTTATTGTGAAGATGGACCGGAATCACTCTTGCGGCGATTCGGTGACCGGAGACCGTCGCTGTCTCGGCGGCGTGTCTGGCGGTTTGAAAAGTGTGTGGGATTGGGTAAGATTCGTCCAATACATGTTTTGTCCACTTTGATACGAATTTCGTCTCACCATGATCCCTGGTCGCTTACTGACTCAGTTCATTGCCGTTGCGGAAGAGCTGCACTTTGGGCGTGCCGCCGTGCGGCTGCACATGGCGCAGCCGCCACTGAGTCAGGCGATCAAGAATCTGGAGGAAGTGGTGGGGGTGCAGTTGCTCGCCCGCTCAAAGCATTCCGTGTCGCTCACGCCGGCGGGGAGTGCCTTTCTGGAGGAAGCGCGAGAACTTCTGGCGCATGGTCAGCGCGCCATCGACACGGCCCGCCGGGCCAGCGAGGGGCTTATCGGCAGGATTACCGTCGGCTTCATGGGGTCGGTGAGCTACGAGTTCCTCCCCCGCATACTGCGCGACTTTCGCACGAAGTTTCCTGCCATTCACGTCGATCTGCGTGAGCAGACTTCGGTTGAGCAAATCGAAAGCCTGCACGCGAGCAAGATCGATCTTGGCATCGTTCGCGTGCCGCTGAACAACGCCTCTGATCTCAATATGCGCATCGTCGAGGTGGAGCGGTTCATTGCCGTGCTGCCGAGAAACCACCGACTGGCGGCGGCTCGGACGTTGCGTCTCGAAGACTTGGCAGACGACTCGTTCATCGTCTTTCCGGCCAACAGAAGTCCGAGCCTGCATGCCAAGTTTCTGATGGCGTGCGACGAAGCCGGATTCAGCCCACGAATCGGCCACAACGCGTGGCAGATGGCCAGCATGGTGAGTCTTGTCGCCGCAGGCATGGGCGTTACGCTACTGCCCGCGCAGGTAAGAAACAGCCCACACAAGGGCGTGGTGTACAAGGAATTGGCGAACGACTCCGCGCACCTCCAGCTCGAAATCGCGGCTGCGTGGCGTCCCGACGATATCTCCGCCGGCGTTCACTCTCTGCTGTCGATTCTGGGTCAATCTGCGTCGAGTTCGGTTTGAAGCGACGCGATTGATCAGGCGTGAGTCGGCCCGCCGAATTCATGGATCAGAAAGTCGACTAACAGCCGAATCCGCGGAGGAACCGGATTGCCGGGTGCGAATACGACATACAGATCAATGCGTGGCATCGGGTAAGACGGGAGCAAGCGGACTAGCCGGCCGGCGGCGAGGTCCTCGGAAACGTCCCACGCCGCTTCGCAGGAGATCCCCTGTCCCGCCAGCGCCCATTCGCGCAACATCGCCCCATCGGCACTGGCTAACGTGCCGCTTACGCTGACGTCCACAAAGCCACCTTGTCGCAGGAACCGCCATGGGCCGGGGACGCGATGGCGTCGGAACAGACGAAGGCAATTGTGGGCCCTCAGGTCTTCCGGTGTTGCCGGGCTGCCATGTTGCGCCAAGTACGGCGGCGCCGCTACCAGCAGCATTTCAGACGTGGCGACTTTACGCGCGACCATCCCTTCATCGCGAGGTAAGCCGAAACGCAGCGCGACGTCACAGCCATCGAGCATGTTCTCGATGCCGGCATCGGACAGGAACAGCGTGATTTCCAGGCCCGGATGCAGACGCGCGAATTGCGCCAGCAATGTCGATAGCTGACGACGCCCCAAATCGGAGGGTGCGCCAACGCGCAACAGTCCACGCGCTACCGTGCCTCGGGAAGAGACTTCCGACTCGACATCACGCACCGACTCCAGAATCGCTGCCGCACGCTCATACAACAACTTCCCTTCGTCGGTGAGATTGAAGCGTCGCGTGCTGCGATTCGCGAGACAAACCCCCAGGCGCGTCTCCAGTTGTCGCAAGCGTCGGCTGACCGCAGCAGGCGAGGAATGCAACGCCACTGCCGCGTGCGAAATGCCACCGCTGTCGACAATCGCCTGAAAAAGCTCGAGTTCGGAAATCGAGTCCAAAGTCGCCTCCTGCCGAGTGATTTACCTCGGGCTAACGCTATTTTCACCGGAAAGGATCCTAGCACCGCACATCTCATATTTCCACTAATCGGAATAAACCCATGCAGATTCATGGGTTTCGGCCAGACAACGAGCGCTCCAAACTGAGGGCTCGATCCTGTCATTTCCGAATATTGAAAATATGTCGTCTTTTCCTTCTCCTCAATCCGGTGCATTGGAAACTGCTACCGCGCCTGCATCGCAAGGCGATGAGAAACAGACGGGACTTCTCACCGGGCTCGGGTTGACGGCATGGCTGGAGTTCTACACGTTCGATGCCGTCAATCTCGTGCTGCCCGACATGGCGGGCTCGTTTGGCGTATCGCAGGATGAAGCCAGCTGGCTCCTGATTACCTTCAGCACATCGTTGTTTATGGGCGTGGCCGTTTCCATCTGGCTCGCCCGCCACATCGGCTATTTGCGCTACATCCTGGGCAGTATCGTCGTGTTTGCGGTGGCGTCGCTGGGATGTGCGTTCGCCACCGATTTCGGCAGCATGCTGCTATGGCGTGCGGTGTCAGGATTTGCCGGTGCTGGTCTTGCGATGTGGTGGCGAGGTAGCGTCTATCTACTGATTCCTCGCCCGCGACGCAGCGTCTCGATGATGCGCATCTCCATGATGATCTATCTGTCGACGGCGCTGGGATTGCTGGTGAGCGGGTATGTCACCGATCAATACACGTGGCGGCTGCTTTTCGTGCCGAATATCGTCGTCGCCGTGGCCGCCATCTGGCTGCTCACACGACACTTCCCGAAGGTTGTCCGTCCCACTGACATACGCTCCCGGGGAATCGACGCGCCCGGACTTCTCCTGCTCGGCGTAGCGCTCATCTGTGCACAAGTCATGATGAGTCGGGGGCAGGCGAAAGACTGGTTCGGCTCGTCGGAGATTCGGGGACTGGCATGGGCGGGAATATCGGCACTCATCCTGTTCGTGGGATGGCAACGACATCATCGCAACGACAGGCGGCTGCATCGTCTTGAGCTGCTTCGACACCGCGATGTCATGGCCTCCGTTGTGCTCGGGGTCCTTGCCGGTATCATCGTGTCAGGCAGCACGTATGCGCTGCCGGAATTCCTGCGCACGGTTTATTCCCCCCGTCTCGATGCCACCCACACAGGGCGTGTTCTCTGCGTCTATGCGCTGACGGCTGCGGCCATTCGGCCACTGGTCACACGTTCGGTCGCCAAGTTCGGGCCACGAAAGGTGCTCGCTTTCGCGTTTGTTCTTTTGACGATATCCATGTCGGTGATGTCACATCTGATCACGACCACCACGCCGTATGGATATTTCGCGTTACCGCTAATCCTGTATGCCTTCTGTCTGTCACCGGTCTTGTCGGCACTCGCCAGCGGCACGGTGGCCCGATTGCCGCAAGAGGTACAGCTCGATGCGGTCGCGGTGTACATGACGTTCCGACAATTCGGCATGTCGCTGGGCGTGACCTTCGTGACCGTCGTATTGGCGTGGCGGGAACAATTGCATTCGAGCCGGTTGTTCGACTTCCTTTACGCAACGTCTCTGCAAGTCAATGAATGGATGGCATCCGCGACGGCGATGCTGATTCAGCGAGGGGTATCGGAGACGCAGGCGCGCAGTATGGCGCAAGCGCTATTGGCAGAAACAGCGATCAGGCAGGCGAGAACGCTCGCCTATGCCGATGCCTTTATGTTCATGGCGGCGGTCGGGCTGTTGGCGTTGTGCTTCGTTCCACTGATGGCGCCTGCACAGGTTACGAAAAAGGCGCGCCATCAAACGACTAATGGATAAGCAATGAGTGAAACAAAACGGGTATTGGTCATCATGGGCAGCACGCGCGCAGGCCGGAACTGCCCGACGATCGCACAGTGGGTCGTCGATGTCGGCCAGTCGTGCACGGATTTTGCGTATGAGATCGTAGACCTCAGCGCGTGGCATCTTCCGCTTGACGACGAGCCGGGATTGCCCGCGACCGGAGCGCCCTATGCGCAGCCGCACACGCGCGCATGGAGTGAGAAAATTTCCGCCTGCGACGCCGTGATTTTCGTCACTCCCCAATACAACTGGGGCTATCCGGCCGCGCTGAAGAATGCGATCGACCACCTGTATGACGAATGGCGAGAGAAGCCGACGGTCATCGTGACATATGGCGGACATGGCGGAACGAAGTGCGCCAGTCAACTGCGAGAGGTCGCCCAGGCGCTAAAGATGCGCGTTGTGGCGACTGCGCCGTCAATCACCCTGTCGGACGATGTCATCCGTCACGGCGGCACCTTGCATCCGGCAACAGATTTCGCAGACGTGGAGTCCAGCGTCGAACAAGCGATGATCGAACTGGCAAACCTGATGCAGTGAGCCGCCGCGCGAGATCCTATTAGACAAACGAAAAACGCCCCGATGGGGCGCTCCGTAAATGCTTGTACTGCAAGGGTTTTCTGGTCGGAGCGATAGGATTCGAACCTACGACCCTCTGATCCCAAATCAGACCCCAAAGAACCGCGCCGCCGTTTAATGGTGAGGCATTCGGGCTTCCAGCGTCTAACAAAACGCTCAAAGATTAAGCACGGCAGCATACAGGTTTGCGGGCAGTAGCAGTCTAGATATTAGACACCCCGCGGCAGGGGACTCGAATCCCAGCACAATCCTTATAGGATGCGGCCTTCAACAGGAACGCTGGCACAATGCTGGCACCTGCTCAATATGCTAGCCTTTGCGTTGGAGAACAGGGCGTGACCAAAGTGTCCTTGAAAACTTCGATTAACGTATACAACGATGAGCATCCATACCGAGGGCTGGGCCGCAATCGGTGCGACCGCAACAGCCATTATCAGCATCATCTCGACCGCTTACTTCGCACGAAAAAGACATAGTCAGGTGCTCGAACATGCGGCGAACCAGCTCGAGCAAGCAGCCGCCTCTTTGAACGTGCAGCGCTTGTCCACAGTTCGTACGGCAGCCACATTCATCGCCGACAAGCGGCAGAAGTGGATAGACGAGCTGAGATCAGATATTGCGTGCCACCTCGCCGAGTCGCAAGAATACTTATGGAAATGGGATGCCGCGCGAGAAGAGTGGGCAACGTTACATCAAGGTACCGTTCCGCCGGAACAACTCGCGGAAGAGGAGAATAAGCGTCTAACTAAACTTTCGGAAACAACCGGTGCTATCGATCGGTCGCACCAAGAGCGGCATCACCGTCTGCGTTTTCGCCTCAACCCGAGTGAAAAAGACCACCTACATCTGCGCAACATTTTGGACGAGATCCGACAGATTTTCAAAGACACACAGGCGGCTAAAAACCGCGAGTTGGCGATTGCACTGATCAAACGTCTGAGTAAATTAGTGTCAGAAGCAGACACTCTGACAAATAAAATTTTGAAAACCGAGTGGGAACGCGTGAAACAAGAGGCGGCGTATCCAGAGGAAATGATCGCAAAAATACCTCCTCCTGCCTAAACCCCGTATCTTCCACGTTATAGACACTCTTCCCTGCTACGCACTTTACTTAAACGGGCCGTATGCTGTCGAAGATTTCAATCCCTTAGACCCATGCTGAACAAAACCCGCACGGTGTAAGCCCGTGCGGGTTTTTTCGTTTAAGTCAATCCATCGATTCGCACAGCGATACATTGCACGATTGCCCAATATCGATCACGCCGCTTCCCTTAGCGCGTTGCCTCCGTCGCGGCTCGATACTTGGGAGCAGCGACATGCCACATCGGTCAATCGCAAATCCAGTCAGCCGTCGTAATCGTAAGGCTTGACGGTTACCATCGAGTGATTTTCCGTGCTTGCCTCCGGGAATAGCAACTCTGACCGCCTCCCTGGTATGCGTACGCGATCCCGCGTGGGACATTAATCTTGCCCGCGCCGGCGCTTCGAATTCGCTTCATATGCAGCCCCTGTGATAGGACCCGCATAATACTCTTCCTCTAAAAACTTCAAAACCTTGCGTAACTGCCTCGGAGCTTCTGGAATCAGCAACTTTTGTCGACCGTCGTCATTCACACACTCAAGATCGACGTTAAATTCCGCTGCTTTCGCAACAAGCTGCTCCGGCGGGCACTGCTCCAAAACTCCAGAGTCAACGATATACGCAAGCCGCGTCCTGACCCATTGCCCGGAACGGTTCTTCAGCGCATCCAGATTTTCAACGCTGACGTTCTCTAGCCGCGCGAATTTGTCGACATCCGCCTCAGTCGCCGCACGGTAATAGGCGCCGATATCGAAAATTTGCTTCAACCACCACATGCTCTTAAAACGCAATGCATTATTTTGGTATACAGCATGACACGCGTTGGCAAGCATCAGCCCTGGCTCTTCCAGTTTAGAAAATACGTTGCCTCGTAGGATGATGTTGATCGCGCTGGTATTAAGTCGTTGAGCTTTGTTGATGACTTGAAAAATGACCCTGTCGCTCACATCGTCGTGAGCAAAAACACAGTACACCCGGGAAAGCACATCAGCATCATTAGGAAGCACCGGCCATCCGATAGCATTTTCTATTGGATCGAAAATCAAATCTGGTAGATCAAACGGTTTAATCTCTAAAATTTCGGAGTCATCTGGTTGGAAATTTTCTCTCTCAAACGGAACGGCAACAAGATCAGGATTCAGCAGCGGCTCGGAATGGAGCGCGAACATCTCATCAAGTCGGCCCTGTAGGTCTTGCTGCAACTCGAGCCGATACACCGCATGTGGATGTCCACCCACAAGAGCAAAAAAATCCATAAATCCCCCGATTTACGATAGGTCGAGCATTAGATGCCTCGATAGTCGTCCGACCTTCTTTACGACGCGCACGTCTGTTATGTCATTTCTCGACAAGAGCAAATATGATACGCCAGATGTACACTTTACTTCGTAAAAATGATAGCCCAAGAGGCTTAGCACGGGATTGAACGTGAATGCGTTGGACGTCGAGAGCACCAAGGCAAGAAGAGCCAGAACGAAGCCTTGCGCGAGCAAGCTGATGTCTGTTGCCGGTGCAACGAGCGGAAATAGGTAGGTGACGATGTACGCGACCACCTCGTTATCCACGGCTTTCAACTCCTCGACTGTGAATGTTACTTTCGTCAGTTTTTTTCCACTAACGCGCAGTAGCACAGCACATCCGATCGCCAAAAAGATCGATATCGAAATCGTGAATAATTGATCTCGGTTAAATCCATTGCGACTGTAGTCGGCAATAGCCCATGTTAAGGCCACTGGTGAAAGGGCCGTCAACGCTAAAAGAAATTTGGCGAAACCGCTCAGCATTGAGCCTCCGATGATTGCGCTCGTGCACCTTGATAAGCGTGTAACCAGGGCTTCCCCGCACGCCGCTGGCAAGATACGGCAAGCCGACAAAGAAATGCAAGGGAGAACGCTTCTTTAACCTCCCCAGCAAAGCTTGAGTTTACTCATTATACTGTGTTTTTATACAGTATCCATGATAGCTTACCTCCCTCACAAGCACCACGAGGGAGGCCGCTATGCGAGACCCACACACCACGAGATTCGTTGTAATCCCCTTCCGTAAAGGGGCTGGCGGTGATGACCTGTCCGTGAAATTTCGTACCAATCAAATCTAGAGATAATGACTCCTCAGCTCAGACGAGGAGTTGGTATGAAGAAAAGTCGGTACAACGACGAACAGATCGTGCGGATACTGCGTGAAGCGGATCGGGATACGGTGCCTGAAGTGGCCAAGCGCAATGGCGTGAGCGAGGCGTCGATTTACGCTTGGCGCAAGCGCTTTGGTGAGATGGTCAGCGATGACGTCAAGCGCCTCAAGACGCTTGAGGCCGAGAACGCACGGCTCAAGAAGATGGTGGCCGAGCGTGATCTTGAGATCGAGGTCATGCGGGAGATCGGTGCAAAAAAGTGGTGAGCGCGCAGGTTCGCTGCGAGCAAGCCCGCTTTGCGATGGAGCGTGGTTTGAGCCAACGGCGAGCGTGTGCGCTCATGCAGGTCAGCCGATCAAGCTTGAGCTACACGCTCAAGATGCCGTGTAAAAACACACCGGTGATCGAGGCGATGCGAACGTTGTCGGGGCAATTCCCGCGCTTCGGTTCGCGCCGCATCCGAGTGTTGCTGGGACGCGAAGGTATTGTCGTCGGTCGTGATCGGTGCGCCTCGCTCTGGGCGCAGGCGGGCCTGCAAGTACCAAAGAAAAGGCGTAGACGCCGAGTGGCTGGCAGTCGGCCAAGACCTCATGCGCCGGCAGCTCGCAACTCGGTGTGGTGCTATGACTTCGTATTCGACGCCAGTGCGAATGGCCAGCAGGTCAAATGCTTGACGGTGGTCGACGAATTTACGCGGGAGTGCCTGGCGATTGATGTGGCGGGATCGATTCGCTCAAGTCGAGTCGTCGATGTGCTGAGCCGGTTAATCAGCGTGCATGGCGCACCGCTTTATCTCCGCTCAGACAATGGGCCGGAGTTTGTCAGCATGGCGTTGCTCAAATGGGCTGTGCAGGAGAACATCGAGACAGCGCTCATTGATCCGGGCAAGCCGTGGCAAAACGGCACCAACGAAAGCTTCAACGGAAAATTCCGTGATGAATGTTTGGCGATGGAGTGGTTTCGCAACCGAATTGAAGCGAAGATCGTGATCGAAGACTGGCGCACTCACTACAACGAAGTGCGCCCGCATTCGAGTTTGCAGTACCAAACCCCGGCCGAATTTCGTCGGGCTAGCGAATGTAGTTCAACCACTGGGGCCGTGAATCTCTAGACACCGGTGGTACGAAAAAATCCGTCAAGTCAAGCAACAAGAAGCGCGACCTCCATCCTCTGGAGAAGGCATTCGGCTACCAGCGACTGGCACGCTTCAGATGGGATAACACCCGCATCGCAGAAGGCGACCACGTGTCGCCCCAGTGGGTCGGCAAGATGCTCGTCCTAGCAGGCGCAAACACGGACATTCATCGCATCGTGTTTGCCGGGAAGGCCTCCGCGTCAGTCGCAGCCGATGCCGTCCGCCAGCATGGCGAACAAGCGGGTGCGTTTCTGTCCGGCGAATTGCAGAAGGCCACGGCCAGCGTAAAGAAGAAGGTCATCGCAGGCTCGATCAAGGGCCACGCGTATCCGCGCAAGGTCGTCAGCACGTACGTCGAGCGCGTCGGCTCCTTCGTGTCTCAGTTGCCGGAAGCTCAGCGTCACGCAATCGCGAACAGCGAAACTGACTTTCAGGTGGAGGTCAGCGCGAAGGCACTCCGCGAACTGCTCACCGCTCACTCGGATATCAGCGCCGCAGGTATCCAGCAGACCACTCAGTGTTTGGACAGCGCCGAACTTGTACCGTCGCTTGACCGAGGCGGACATTAGCCAAGTGCAGAAACGATGCGCAGTCTTGATGTGGTGAGCAACTCGCGCGTTCCCTCCCCTTGCCCTGACCAATATTGGCGCGCCGTCTCTTCCACTCGCGGCAAGAATGGTTGCTCCGGATGTGCGCGATAAGCCGCCGATACGAGATCGAAGATTCCGATATGTCTTGGCGCTTCAGGATTTTCCAGCTCGACTTCATAGAGCATGCACACGTTTCCGCCCAGCGCCCCTCGTTGAGCCAATGCGTCTGACCGGGAGAGAAACGCAAAAGACGATTCGAAGCGGCTTGGCTTGGCTCCGAAATGCTTAATCCGCTCCAGCTCTAACGTTTGTTCCGCAGCGACCTTCCAGGCACTCCCAACATTCGCGTCGGCCATATAGAGCCGCATGATGCGCCCGTAATTACCCGGCTCAATCAGACTGCCCACCCCCAGCTTCGTACTGCATAGGTGAAAGAAATTTTCGGCATTTCCCGACGACATCACGCTCTCCTCAATGTTTCAGAAATCCTATCATGAGCCTCTACGAACCCCGCCCTGAAGGGCTGAATACACAGCCAGCGCCGCCGTCCGTTGTGGAGACGATTGCCGAAGACAGCAACCATAACCCGCCGCCGCCATACGCCAAACCAGCGCCGCCGCCGCCGCCGCCGGCCACCGTGGCGCTAGTACCGGTATGCCGCGAGTTCCCAACCTGCTGCCGCCCGCAACTGAACGCAGCGAGGTTGGATTCGTCGATGGGTGGAATTCCTGCATTGGCGAATTTCTTCGCCTGAACGGGATTTCGAGCAGGGCCAAATCATGAGCACCCGTACCTGGCGCAAGGGACCGCCTCCGCATGTGGGGTGGTGGAACGCAAGTCGCGTGCGAAACGAAAGAACCTGGAGGTGGTGGAACGGCCGCGTCTGGTCGTTAGATGCTTACGCAATTTCGCGGGTTGAATACGCAACGACTCAGGCAAGACGCATGGCGTTTGATCAGATCGAAATCAAGTGGACCAACTACTGGCCCGAGAACGCACGCGTGCCGCGCGTAGATCCGAATGAGGTGAAATCGTGAGCCATGTTGAGCGCCGCTGTGGCAACTGCGCGCACGGAACATTCCCGAGGACACCAACAGGCCGGATCAGGCGGAACGTCGACAGTAAATGTTCGGTGACGCTCGACCTCTGGCTCTCAATCGTCCGACGCATCGAAGGCATCCCGTGTATCGGTCGGCCGAGATCCGCACAGACCTTGGTTTCTCCTCTCAGCCCCGCTGGCTCGTGTCCTCGGTGGCAAAAAGCCCCGAGACAAAGCGCCGCCCCCAGAAAAGAACGCTTGAAGCGCTGCGCCGCCAGCCGTGACGGCGACTGCTCGCACGATCAGTGCCCACAGAACCGCGATGGTGAGCCCGCCAAATCGGGCCGTCATTGCCCTCTCGATACCGGAGTCGACCCATGAGCAGAAGCGGATACAGCGACGATTGCGAAGGCCTTGGACTCTACCGCGGTCGCGTGGCCTCAGCCATTCGTGGCAAACGTGGTCAGCAGGCGCTTCGCGAACTGGCTGATGCCTTGGATGCAATGCCCGAGAAGGTGTTGGCGGCCGACTCACTCATCAACGTCGATGGCGAGTTCTGCACGCTGGGCGTTTTGGGGAATGCGCGTGGCCTGAACATGACTCCGCTAGACCCCGAAGACCCTGACGCTGTTGCGAAAGCATTCAACATCGCGCCGGCGATGGCCCGCGAGATCGTCTACGAGAACGACGAATCCCTCTACCCGTGGGACTGGGTTGAAGTCGAGGTTTGCGGACCGCTGCGCCGGTGTGACCGCCGGATGATCACCGTGCGCGTAGACATCGACCCCGAACTGCTGGCGCGGGCGCGCTGGCAACACATGCGCAAGTGGGTGACCGACAACCTGCGGCACGGCGCCCCGAGCAAGGAGAACCTGAATGCCTGACAACAAGACCGTGACGTTTGAAGCAAAAAATAGCGTGAACTAGCGAAGTTCGAAGATCATCGGCTTCAAAAACACGAAGCCCTGCTCCACCGGTCCCCCGTTCGTTTTGACTTGGCAACGCATGCGATCGAGAGTGTCGAGGGCTGCGACGTCAAGCATCTCGTGTCCAGATGATTCGACCAGTGTCGTTCTTTGTACTTGGCCGTTAGCGTTCATCACTATGCGCACTTTTGCCGTGCCTTCAAATTGAAGCTGCCTTGCGGCCTCGGGATACCCATGCGCAGGAATTGTGCATCTGAGCCGAATTTCCGCGGCGCCTTTGCCCAGAACGATGCTGAAGTTTTCGTCCTGTGTACTCGCGCGGCTTCCAGCTCGTTCCGCATCAGTACGTTCTCCTCTGGAATGCGCATTAGGGGACTGAGGCGACGCGGCGGTGAGCGACTGCTCCTCCACGGCCACCGCATTCTCACGCACCCGACCTGTTTCGCACCCGGCAAGACAGACAAGAACAATAGCCCCCCCACGTGTAATCGACCACTTACTCAAGTGATTTCTCCTTTTTTATTAGGAGGGCATCCTAGCATGAGCCCCTACGAACCCCGCCTTGAAGCGCTGAATATCCGGCCAGCCTCACCGTCTGTGGTGAAGACGCTGAACATCAAGACCGTGACTTTTGATGCGGAAACGCAGCAGGTGGTGCCGAAAGTGCCAACCGAGAAAATGATCAAAGCTGCACAGGCTGACCACTAGGGCGAGCTGTATCTACCTTGCTCGCTGTACACCTCGATGCTCGCCGCCGCCCCCACGCCAGCCGCACAGAGCGCAGGGCAAGAGGCGGTGGGACTGCGACTGCCGAGCGAGTCAATCCCCGCCGAGCATGAAGTGTCCGAACAGTTCGCTGACGGCTTCAATACGTGCCTATCCATCGTAAAGACCTTGAACGCCGCGCCCGTGAGTGGCAACGAAGTCCGCTATTTCCGCCAGCCGTCAAGCTGCGGGCGATGGCACGAATGCACGCGTATCGATGACGGCGCTGTTGCGTTCGTGCGCGCCGCCATCACGTCTCACGCGAGAATGACGTAGGACGAAAGGTGGACCAATGCTTGCTGCCAACCGGCCTCATGTAGCAGTTGTGATCATGCTGAAACTGGCCCGTAGGTCAGAAACATGGGAAAAAGCGTTGCTGACAAGATACTGCAACTTCGACCGATAAAGCAGTTCGTATTCCAGGGGAGTCATATCCCCGCGTGCGCAAAACTCCCTCGCCCTACGGAACTCTTCTTCAAACGGCGGAAACGTCTCTGGACCGGCAATGCAGCGTTCAACAGCAACACGAAGGAAGTGTAGTTTATCTCTCATCGAAAGGAACGCAGTGATCCCTTCGCCAGATCGAAGTTCGTGAACAGGGGCACTATCAAATGCTCCGATCAGCCTGTCAAAAATAGAACAGTGATACCAAGACGCCAGCTCAATTTCAGGATCACTCGATTGAACTCGCTCGCCAGCCTCTTCAACGCGAGCCATTGCCGCTGCGGCAATCGCTATGATGGCCCTTCTCCGGCCCTCATTCGCTTGATCCAGTTGATACCGAATACCCCAGCCGGCGGCAATGATTGCCAAAATTGATCCAACCGCCTGAACCCACGATGCCCAATCGGAGGCAGTTAGGCAAAACGTCGAGCGCGTTGCGATGACTCCACAGATCACTAAAGTGCCCGCGACATACGCCCAAAGCCCGACAGGTACCCCGCACCACGATTTCATTCGATTTCCTCAAAAAAACTAGCGGAATTCCGCGTACTGAGCCGTCGCGCCCCCCCCCGCCACTCATCCACGCGTTGCCTGAGCGGCGGTAATCGAACAACCGCCCAAGCTCGTGTTCCGTGATCTGTAAGTACGCGTGATCGGCTTTAAGCCGAAAGAAGCTCGTGAAAGCGCGGTCACTACTTTTTTGGCAACTGTTCGATCTGATAGCAAACCGAGTTCTTTGCATCCAACTGAGCCATCCCAAAAGACGGGGATCCACGATTCCCAGAGCTGTTTCTCGCGTCTGTCCCTTCAATTGAGTAAAACCAACTCCATCGGTCGTTCGCCAATTCCGAAAAGTGGATTCTGGCCACGTACCCGCGATGCTCAAATATTTCAATTTTCACAAATTATCTCCGATTTTTTTCGGAATCCTAACATAAGACAGAACGAGATCATTCTGGGCGACTGCCGCGACACCATGCGCATGCTGATCGCCGAGGGCGTCAGGGTGCAATGCATCGTCACGAGCCCGCCCTATTGGGGGCTGCGTGACTACGGGGTTGATGGGCAGCTTGGCCTCGAGCCGACTCTGTCCGAGTTTCTGGCGAACATGGTCGAGGTGTTCGACCTGTGCCGCGAGTTGCTGACCGACGACGGCACGCTGTGGCTAAACATGGGCGATGCTTACGCCGGGTCGTGGGGCGCTCTGGGACGACCGCAGGGGGGCAGGTCAAATGAGTGAACGCAGCGTTCCGAGTGCCCGCCAGATCGGCGCGAGTCCCCGCTTTGGCTCAGGCACAGGAACACGTGGCCGTGAGTTGGGGTTAAAGCCGAAGGACTTGATGGGCCAGCCTTGGCGGATCGCATTCGCTCTGCAGGACGCAGGCTGGTGGCTTCGTCAGGACATCATCTGGCACAAGCCGAACCCGATGCCCGAAAGCATCCGCGATCGCTGCACCAAGGCGCACGAATACCTGTTCTTGATGACCAAGAGCAAGCGGTACTTTTACGACTTCGACGCGATCAAGGAACCGGCCACGTACGGTCCCACACCGAGCGGGGTTGGTTTCGGGCACGGATATGACTGCGAGGAACGTGTCGAGCAGCGTGGCCGCATTCGTGTCCCTGGAAACGTGAATCCGCCGAAGGGGCAAGCCGCGTATGAAGCGGGCGACGACCGTCACCGCATCAAGGCAGGCCTCCAGGCATACGCGCACAAAGCTTGTGAGTCGGTAAAACGCGGTGACTTCGACGGAAAGACGAACGCTCTGGAAGGTCGAGAAGCTTTCCGAGCCATCACCGAAATGCGAAACAAGCGAAGTGTCTGTACGATTGCGACAACGCCGTATAAGGGCGCCCACTTCGCGACCTTCCCAGAAGCGCTGGTCGAGCCGTGCGTGCTCGCCGGCAGCCGGCCGGGCGACATCGTGTTCGATCCGTTCATGGGTAGCGGTACCGTCGCGCAGGTGGCCAGCCGACTCGGCCGGCATTACCTCGGATGCGAACTGAATCCCGAGTACTTCGCCCTACAACGCGATCGCACTCGACAGCCGGGTTTGCAACTGGAAACAGTATGACCACCCACCCGGCCACGGCCGAAGCACTGAAAGAGATTCTGCGGGTTACCGCGAGAGATTGGGAAATTCTGACGTAAGCGCCGCCGGCGCTCGATTGGATAGCGGGGACGCCCTTGTTAGCGCGTCCCCGTTTGCATTTTGAAGCGCGGGCGACCGCAAGTGATTGGGGATTAGGATGAACAGCCGATTGATCAGCGACGAAGATCTTGTTGAGATCACGGGAAAGAAACGCTGCTCGACACAGGTCGCATGGTTTAAGCAGCAATTCGGGATCGACGTCGTAACGCGCGCCAACGGTCACATCATCATGACCTGGGCAACGTTCGAAGCGCTCAGCGCGAAGAAAGCAGGTGTCCTTTCGTCATCAGCGCCGCCAGCACGGCCGACGCTCCACTCAGCAAGGCGAGCAGTATGAACGCGAGACGCAGACAGCGCCCCGATGGCCTTCCGAGCCGGGTCTGCGTGAAGCACGGCAGCTTCTACTGGTTCAAGCCGGGCACGAACCGGTGGGTGAAGCTGTGCAGAGTCGCAGACGGCGAGACGACGATGCTGGAGCGCCTCAGCAACGAAAGGCGAAAAGCAGAGTCAGCGAGCGGCTCAGGAAACATTCCCACGCTCGTCGATCAATATGTCGACCTTCACAAGAAGAAGCATAAGGAGAAAGCTTGGCCGCACTACGGGACATATGTGAAAGCCGCGTTCCGAGACCTCGACGCAGACCAGGTGGACACCGCTTACGTCGTCGACTTTCTGACTTCGAACTGGGAAGAGAAACTGCCGATGCAGCGGGTAATGCGGGCATTCCTGTCGGGGTTCTTTTCATGGTGCATTGTCAAACGCAACATGACGCAGAACCCATGTAGAGAAGTGAGGTTGAAGAAACCGAAGACACGGGGGATCTACATTCCCGACGATCACTTCATTGCGATTCGAGATGCGCTGATGAAAGGCAAGAACGGTCGACCACTGCGATCGGGGGAGATCATTCAGTGCTTCGTCGATCTCTGCTATCTGACAATGCAGCGCTCAACGGATGTGCGCAATTTGCGCTGGTCAGACGTAGACCGCGATGCGAAAGTGATCCACTTCCTCCCGTCGAAAACTGAAGACTCGACTGGAGAAGCCGTGGATTGGCCGATCACTGCGGAAATCGATGCCGTCTTGGAGCGGGCCAGAGCCTTCGGCAAGGTGAAAGGCACCCATGTTATTCATTCACTAAGTGGCAAGCCCTACAAGGCCACTACGGTGCGTAGCGCATGGGACAGAGCATGCGATCGGGCCGGTCTGGAAAACGTCGTCTATACCATCAAGGACATCCGCGCAAAGGCCATAACGGACGCAGACGGTGCCGGATATACAATGGAACAACTGCGAGTTGCAGCGGCACATTCCGACGTAAAGACGACGGAAATTTATGTGAAGTCGCGGTTGATCCCAACCAGCGTCGTAAAAATAAAAATTCCGAAAGCTGGATGAAATCACCAGCACTGTATGAGTACTGGATATTAGACGCAGTTAGACGGGATGTTAGACAAACGAAAAACGCCCCGATGGGGCGCTCCGTAAATGCTTGTACTGCAAGGTTTTTTTGGTCGGAGCGATAGGATTCGAACCTACGACCCTCTGATCCCAAATCAGATGCGCTACCAGGCTGCGCTACGCTCCGACGAAAGAGGACGCATTTTAGAGGGTTCTTTGCGCCGCGTCAAATCGTCGCGCAGATTCCGAGCATTTTCCCGATATCGGCTGCACAATCATCGGGCACCACTCGCCCTGCCGACGGTCACGCCGCCGCCACGAAAACCCGCCATAGTGGGAGGTTCACCATGTCAGAACCCGTGTCGATGAACCTGATTCTCTGGCGTCACGCCGACGCCGAAAACCTGCCCGCCACCCTCGCCCTCAGCGCGCAGGCCGATCTCGCCCGCGAACTCACCGAACGTGGCCGCAAACAGGCCGAAAAGGCCGCACAGTGGCTTCGCCCCCGCCTGCCCGACGACGCCGTCATCCTCTCCAGCCCCGCCGTCCGCGCCGTCCAGACCGCCCAGGCCCTTACCCCCGCCCCACGCATCGTGCGCGACCTCGCCCCCGGCGCCAACGCCGTCGCCCTGCTCGGCGCCATCGACTGGCCCGGTACCGCCCAGACCGTCGTGCTCGTCGGACATCAACCCGCCCTGGGTCAACTCGCCGCCCTCCTGCTCAGCGGCCAGGAAGCCTACTGGACCGTCAAGAAAGGCGGCATCTGGTGGCTCGCCTCCCGCCGTCGCGAAGACGAGAGTCAGGTCGTGGTGCGCGCCGTCGTCAATCCCGATCTCATCTGACAAGATTTCATCGCCGCATCAGCGCCCCGCCGAAAAGCCGGAAATGCCGGGAAAGCCCCGCCGTTCGGGCAATGTAAGCCTTCGTATTAAGGAGTTGCCTCATGACAACGGGCGTTTTGTCATAGAATTGTCGCCTACCGTTCACGGAATCGACATTGATGCTTTTTAAAGTACGTCGCAACGCGACCGTCACAAAAAGGGCTTTTATGCGCGACCTGCCGAACCCCACCATGCCGCTCTCTTCGCTGACCCCCACGTCGCGGAGGCGTCTTCCTCGCCCTGAAACGCCTGTCAAACCGAATCTGGCTGTGGCGTGGGCACGCGACGAAAGCGAGCTTCGTGAAGCGCAACACCTGAGATATCAGGTCTTCGCCGAAGAAATGGGCGCGTCGGTCAAAGGTCCCGCAGGCCTCGACGTCGACGAATACGACCAATACTGCGACCACCTGATCGTGCGCGATCAGGACTCGCTCAAGGTCGTCGGCACCTATCGCGTATTGCCCCCTTCCCAAGCCAAGCGCCTCGGCCGTCTGTACTCCGAAGGAGAATTCGACCTCTCGCGTCTCGACCATCTCCGTCCGAAGATGCTCGAAACCGGCCGCTCGTGCGTGCACACCGACTACCGCAACGGCGCCGTCATCATGGCACTGTGGAGCGGTCTGGCCGAGTACATGCTGCGTAACGGCCTGGAAACCATGCTCGGTTGCGCCAGCGTGCCGATGGCCGACGGCGGTCACTATGCGGCCAGCCTCTATCGCAAGCTGCAAGACACCTCCATGGCGCCGTCCGAGTACCACGCCGTGCCCCGCATCGCCCTGCCGGTGGACGAACTGCAATCGACGCTCGACGTCGAGCCGCCCGCACTCGTCAAGGGCTACCTGCGCCTCGGCGCCCGCATCTGCGGCGCACCGGCCTGGGACCCCGACTTCAACACCGCAGACTTCCTCACGCTGTTCCGTCTGTCCGACATGAATCCGCGCTACGCGCGCCACTTCCTCGGCCCGGACCTCGTAAGCAAACTCCAACAAGCCTGACAGGCAACCATCCCCCCCCCAAGTATTCAGTCCCGCGGTCATACCAACAGGGACAAAAAAAGCCCGGCAAATGCCGGGCTTTTTGTTTCGAACCACCGTCTTGCAGTAACGCTCGTCAGCGCATCAGGCGTACACCACCTTGTAGCGCATGCCGATCTTCTCCCACTCCTGCGCCTCACGCTGCAAGCTGTAGTCGGTGAGCGGGTTGGCGTCGATCCACTGACGCGGCACCGACACCTGAAAGCCGTCGGCAAGGCGCTCGACGTCGATACTGTCGGGCAAGGCATCCGTGCGACGACGACAGAACAGCACCGCCAGTCGCAGGCAGAACAGCAGTTGCCAGTCGACCTGCTGCGCCTGCGACGCCAGCTTGCCCAATTTGCCGACATGTCCCAGCAGCAACTCCGCCAGACGCGCCTGATCGGGGCGCGAAAAGCCCGGCATATCGGCATTGCTGCCGATGTAGGCCGAGTGCTTGTGGTACGCGCTGTGTGAAATCGACAGCCCCATCTCGTGCAGCGACGAGGCCCAGTTGAGCAATGCCTCGCCTTCCTCGCGTCCGTCGTCCTGCTCGTCGTCCGACGATCCGCCCGCCGCCACGTCGACCGGCAATTGACGATACAACGAAATCGCCAGACGCCCGACCCGCTCGGCCTGCGCGCGATCGACGCCGTAACGGCGCACGAACTGCTCGACCGTCACCGCCCGCATGTCCTGATGCTGCGTGCGGCCCAGCAGGTCGTACATCACGCCCAGACGCAGTGCAGCGTCGGTCGTCTCCATATGGTCGACTTCGAGTTCGTTGAAGACGGACAACATGATCGACAGACCACCCGGCAGCACCGGAATACGGTCCTGCTTGAGCCCGGCCAGCTTGAGACGGTTTGCGTTCTCCGCCTTGATCAGCGCGCGCTTGAGGCGTTCGAGCCCGCCGCGCGTGAGACCATGCACGCCGCCATCGTTAAAGCCGTTGGCTTCGAGCAGTTCGGCCAGTGCACGCGCCGTGCCGGACGAGCCGATCGCCTGCGACCAGCCCGCTTCGCGATAGGTTGCCGAAATGATCTGAATTTCCCGACGCGCCGCCAGTTCGGCCTGCTTCATCGCGTATTCGTCGACATTGCCGCTGGGGAAGAACAGACGGCTGTGACTCACGCAGCCGATGTACAGGCTCTCCATGATCAACGGCTCGTAGTCCTGCCCAATGATGAATTCCGTCGAGCCGCCGCCGATGTCCACCACGAGACGATTGCCCGGGCACGTGGGCACCGAATGCGCCGCGCCCGCATAGATCAGACGCGCTTCTTCGCGTCCGGCAATCACTTCGATGGGAAAGCCCAGCGCGCGCTGCGCTTCGCCGAGAAAGTCCTGTGCGTTCTTGGCGACCCGCAATGTGTTCGTGGCGACCGCGCGCACCTGATCGGGATGGAAGCCGCGCAGGCGTTCCCCGAAGCGCTTGAGCACGTCCCAGCCGCGTTGCTGCGACGGATGATCGAGATACTTCTCAGCGTTCAGGCCAGCCGCCAGTCGAACCGGCTCGCGCAGCGCATCGACCTGATAGATTTGCGTGCCGGCGGACGTTTCCTCCACGCGGCCGATGATCAGGCGAAAACTGTTCGAGCCGAGATCGACGGCCGCTAACAAGGGCGATGGGGTACTCATGTGGGGGTGCGCCTGAGCGAAGAATGTCGAATTACCCGATGCATAACTTTAAAAGCATGACGAGCACTCGACAAATAAATGACGAATAAGTTACAAATCGAATATGACACGTCGTTGACAAATGTGAATGTCATATAACTGTAACAATACGGATGAAGAATTCACGCCAATCCCATGTCTTTCGCACGTTCAATATGAATTACCCGTTGCTCAACCGTGAGCTCGGCATTCTTGCGTTCAACGAACGCGTGCTTGCCCAGGCGGCCGATCCGGCCACGCCCTTGCTGGAGCGCCTGCGCTTCGTCTGTATCGTGAGTAGCAATCTGGATGAATTCTTCGAGATCCGCGTCGCCGGGCTGAAGGAGCAGATGCGCGAGAATCCGGGCATGCTCACGCCCGACGGCATGACTTTTCAGCAAGTTTACACGCAAGTCTGCGCACGGGCACAGGCACTCGTCGAAAAGCAGTATGCAATGTTCGACAGCCTCCTTCCCTTGATGGAAGCCGAAGGCATCGCCTTTCACCCGTCCGGCAGCTGGAACGACGCCCAGGTGGAATGGGCGCGCGACTATTTCATGCGCGAACTCGTGCCCGTGCTCACGCCCATCGGGCTGGACCCGGCACACCCGTTCCCCCGCGTGCTCAACAAGAGCCTGAACTTCGCCGTCGAGCTCGAAGGCAAGGACGCTTTCGGCCGCGACGCCGAACTCGCCATCGTTCAGGCCCCGCGCGCCCTGCCCCGTCTGGTGCCGATGCCGCCGGCGCTCGCCCCGCTGCCCAACAGCTTCGTGCTGCTCAGCTCGCTCATGCTGCGCTTTTCGAGCGAACTGTTCCCGGGGCTTACCGCCAAAGGCTGTCATCAGTTCCGCGTCACGCGTAACAGCGATCTGTTCGTCGACGAGGACGAAATCACCAATCTGCGTACTGCGCTGCAAGGCGAACTCCCGGCGCGTCACCTCGGCGACGCCGTGCGTCTCGAAGTCGACGCCGGCGCCCCGGCACGCCTCGTGCGGCGCCTCCAGACGGAGTGCGGCCTGACCGACTCGGATTGCTATCGCGTCAAGGGCCCGGTCAATCTGGTGCGTCTGATGCCGTTGCCGGAAATGGTCGACCGCCCTGACCTGAAATTCGTGCCGTTCGTGCCGGCGCTGCCCAAGCGCATGAGTGCGTCGCCTGCGATGTTCGATCTCATCGATCAGGGCGATCTGCTGCTGCATCATCCGTACGACAGCTTCCAGCCCGTACTAGAACTGCTGCTGCAAGCCGCGCGCGACCCCGATGTCGTCGCCATCAAGCAGACCATCTACCGCACCGGCAACGAATCCGCGCTGATGGACGCGCTCATGGAAGCGGCGCGCAACGGCAAGGAAGTCACCGTCGTGGTGGAACTGCTCGCGCGCTTCGACGAAGAGACGAACATCAACTGGGCCGCTCGTCTCGAAGCCGTCGGGGCGCACGTCGTCTACGGCGTGGTCGGCCATAAGTGCCACGCCAAGATGCTGCTCGTGGTGCGCCGCACCCGCCAGGGCAAGAAGACGCACCTCAAGCGCTATGTTCACCTCGGCACGGGCAACTACCACCCGCGCACCGCGCGTCTGTACACGGACTTCGGCCTGATGACCGCCGACGAAGCGCTGTGCGCCGACGTGCATGTCGTCTTTCAGCAACTCACGGGCATCGGCCGTCAGACCCATCTGAACGGCCTCTGGCAGTCGCCGTTCACGATGCACTCGCACCTGCTCGAAGCGATTCGCCGCGAGACGGAAGCGGCGGCAGCCGGCAAGAAGGCCCGCATCATCGCGAAGATGAATGCGCTGCTCGAACCGACGATCATTGCCGAGCTTTACAAGGCGTCGCGCGCCGGCGTGAAGATCGATCTGATCGTGCGCGGCGTATGCTCGTTGCGCGCGGGCGTGAAGGGTTTGTCCGAGAACATCACCGTGCGCTCGATCGTCGGGCGCTTCCTCGAACACCATCGCATCTACTATTTCTATGCGAACGGTGACGAGCACGTCATGCTCTCGAGTGCCGACTGGATGGAGCGCAACTTCTTCCGGCGTGTGGAAGTGGCGTTCCCGGTGCGCGACAAGCGCCTGAAAATGCGCGTGATTCGCGAGGGACTGATGGTGCATCTGCGCGATAACACGCTGTCGTGGCTGATGCGCCCAGACGGCAGCTACATGCGCCGTAAGCCGGGCAAGACGCCCTACAACAGCCAGATGGTGCTGATGCAGGAGATCGCACAGCACGTGCAGACGGGCAATTGAGCGGGCGCCTGCCATAGACACTGGCGGCGCAACGAGAAAGGGAGCGGAGGGTAATCGCTCCCTTTTTTATTGCCCGTTGCGCCGTCCCGCCAGCCCTCACCATCAAAAAAAGGCGCTCGACCGTCAGATCGAGCGCCTTCTCTACGACTGGCTCTGCGGAATTTAGTCGTTCACCGACACCTGCGACGGCGTATCGACCGGCGCCCGATGCACCACGCGCGTCGGCGGGAAATGGATGGCGAACGTGCTGCCGCGCCCTTCCTCGCTCGTCACGCGCAAATCCGCCTGGTGACGCGTGAGCACGTGCTTGACGATGGCCAGCCCCAGACCGGTGCCGCCGGTATCGCGGGAACGGCTGCGATCGATGCGATAGAAACGCTCGGTCAGGCGCGGGATGTGCTCGGCCGGAATGCCCAGACCGGAGTCGATCACGGCAAACCGCGCGCCGCCGTCGCTCGTCGGCCCCCATTCGATACGGATCTTGCCGCCCTGCGGCGTATAACGCACGGCGTTGCTCACGAGGTTGCTGAAGGCGCTGTGCAACTCGCCCTCGGCGCCGCGCAGATCGACGCCTTCGGCGCCCGTCACTTCGATCACATGCTGCCCCTGCGAGAGCCCTTCCGCGTCGCCGCGCAGGGAGCGCATCTGCATGCCCATGTCGATCCGGTCGTCAGACGGCGGCTTGCCGCTGCCTTCGAGCTTCGCCAGCGTGAGCAGATCGTTCACGATGTTCTGCATACGCCCGGCCTGCTGACGCATGATCTCGACGTAGCGCTGGATCTCGTCCGGCGACAGCGGCAGCTCGCCAACGGTTTCCAGAAAGCCTGACAGCACCGTGAGCGGCGTCTTGAGTTCATGCGAGACGTTGGCCACGAAATCGCGGCGCATCGCGTCGGTGCGCTCGAGATCGGTGACGTCCAGCGAGATGATCAGCTTGCGGTTGTCGCCATACGGGAACACCTGCATCGACAGCACGTTGTTGCGCTTCTCGCCCATGTGATGCATGAGCAGCGCCTCGTCGTAGCGTTCGGAGGACAGGTAGTGCACGAAGGCCGGTGTGCGCAGGAGATGGGTGATCTGTTGACGCAGATCGCGCTTGGCGTCGATGCCGAAATGCGTCTCGGCGATCGCGTTGCACCACTCGATCTGATTTTGTTCGTCGAGCATGATCACGCCGTTGGGCGATGCCTGGATCGCCTGAATGAAGCGTGCGTGCTGTTGTTCCACCTGCTTGACCTGGTTATGCCAGCGTTTGGCCAGCTTGTGCAGCCGGTAGTAGATTTCGCCCCACAACCCGATGGCGCTCGGCACTTCGCCGTAGACCGGCGCCTCGAGCAGGCGCCATAAGCGCTGGGCGTGATACACGTTGAAGCAGAGCTGTATCACCAGCAGGACGATCGCGGTGACGTAGCCTGCGCTCGCGCCGAATATCCAGCCGATGGCCACCGAAATGGCGGCTTGCAGGATCAGGAACGCCAGCGCACGGGCCCAGATGATATTCATAGACGATGCACAGAAATATTGCCGCTCGTCACCCGGCGGGTGGGAGCGGCATTGGCTCGGCAGGTGTCGACTGGGCGCGACTCGTGGGAGTTCAGACCGACTTCGTCAGACGATAGCCGCTGCCGCGTACGGTCTCGATCATAGCATCGTGCCCGGCCGGCTTGAGCGCGGCGCGAAGGCGCTTGATATGGACGTCCACCGTACGCTCTTCGACGAATACGTGATCGCCCCACACCTGATCGAGCAACTGCGAGCGGCTGTGCACGCGCTCCGGATGCGTCATGAAGAAGTGCAGCAGACGGAATTCCGTCGGGCCGAGATCGAGCTTGATGTCGCCGCTCGACTGGTGGCTCGTCACGCGATGCGTGGCCGGGTCCAGCTTCAGGCCGTTCACGCTCACCACGTCCTCGGTCAGCTGCGGCGCGCGACGGCGCAGCACTGCCTTGATACGCGCCATCAGTTCCTTCGGCGAGAACGGCTTGGTGACGTAGTCATCTGCACCGATCTCCAGGCCCATCACCTTGTCCTGCTCCTCGCTGCGTGCGGTGAGCATGATGATCGGCACGTGCTTGGTGCGCTCGTTCGCGCGCAGCTCACGCGCGAACGTCACGCCCGACTTGCCCGGCAACATCCAGTCGAGCAGAACGAGATCCGGCAGGACGTCGCTGATCAACGTGAGCGCCTGCTCCGCGTTGTACGCCCGGATCGGATAGTGACCCGCGTGTTGCAGATTAACGGAGATCAGCTCGGAAATCGCCGGCTCGTCTTCCACGATCAGAATGCTGCTAGGCATCGGTTCCCTCTCAAACCTTCAGTAATGTCAGGCGTCTTTTGCCTTATCGGTCTTACTCGCCCTGCACTTTGCGCTGCAAGTCTTCGCGCGAAATGTGCCGGACGTCGGTGCCTTTGACAATGTAAATGATGAATTCGGCGATGTTCTTCGCATGGTCGCCGATACGCTCGATGGCCTTGGCGATGAACAGGAAGTCGAGGCCTGCGGAGATGGTCCGCGGGTCTTCCATCATGTACGTCACCAATTTTCGCACGAAGCCGCGAAATTCATTGTCGATGGCCTTGTCGTCGCGCACGATCTCGGCGGCGGCCACGATATCCAGACGCGCAAACGCGTCGAGCGTGCGGCGCAGCAATTGTGCAGCCATGTCGCCCGAGAGCTTGATTTCGGCGAAATTCACGCTCTGCGCAGCGCCGTCTTCCAGCAGGTGACGGGTACGCTTGGCGATCTTTTCGGCTTCGTCGCCGGCACGCTCGAGGTTCGTGATGGTCTTCGAGATCGAGAGCAGCAGACGCAGGTCGCGCGCGGTCGGCTGACGGCGGGCGATGATCTTGCTGCACTCTTCGTCGATCTCGACTTCCAACGTGTTCAGACGATGCTCGTTGGCGATCACTTCGTCGACCAGCGTGCGGTCGAACGTGTTCAGGCCCTGCATCGCCGTGACGATCTGGGACTCGACCACGCCGCCCATTTCGAGGACGCGCGAGCAAACCTGATTCAGGTCGGAATCGAACTGGCTGGAAAGGTGTTTATCGTTCATGTCGCGGGTTTCCTCGTGGCATCAACCGAAACGGCCGGTGATGTAGTCTTCGGTCTCTTTACGGTCCGGCTTGATGAAGATCTTCTCGGTCTCGCCGAATTCGATCAGCTCGCCCAGGTACATGTAGGCGGTGAAGTCCGAGCAACGCGCAGCCTGCTGCATGTTGTGGGTCACGATCACCACCGTGTAATCGTCCTTGAGTTCAGCGATCAGCTCTTCGATGCGGCCAGTGGAAATCGGGTCGAGCGCCGAGCACGGTTCGTCGAGCAGCAGGACTTCCGGACGAATCGCGATACCGCGCGCGATGCACAGACGCTGTTGCTGACCGCCCGACAGGCCGTAGCCCGACTGTTGCAGCTTGTCCTTGACTTCGCTCCACAGCGCCGCCTTGGTCAGCGCCCACTCCACGCGGTCATCCATTTCCGAGCGCGAGAGCTTTTCGAACAGACGCACGCCGAAAGCGATGTTGTCGTAAATCGACATCGGGAACGGCGTCGGCTTCTGGAATACCATGCCGACCTTCGCGCGCAGCAGCGCGATGTCCTGCTTGGCGGTGAGCAGGTTCTCACCATCCATGTTGATCTCGCCCTCGGCGCGTTGCTCCGGATACAGGGCGTACATCTTGTTGAACGTGCGCAGCAGCGTCGACTTGCCGCAACCCGACGGGCCGATGAAGGCCGTCACCTTACGGTCGGGAATGCGCAGGTTGATGTTCTTGAGCGCGTGGTACTTGTCGTAGAAGAAGTTCAGGTTCTTGACTTCAATCTTCGAGGGCAGCTTGATTTCTTGCGTCGGGTTCGTCATGGTCTGTCTCAACCTTCAGGTATGCGTTTAACTTGGCGTTATGTCGCGCGGCGCCGTGTGGCTTTGCCTTTACTTCTTGGCAAACAGCGTGCGCGCCAGAATGTTCAGGAACAGCACCCCGAGGGTGATGATGAATACGCCCGCCCAGGCAAGCGACTGCCACTCGGCAAACGGGCTCATGGCAAATTTGAAGATGGTGACCGGCAGGTTGGCCATCGGCTGGTTCAGGTTCAGCGACCAGAACTGGTTCGAGAGCGCCGTGAACAGCAGCGGCGCCGTCTCACCCGCGATACGCGCCACCGCCAGCAGCACGCCCGTCACGATCCCGGCAATGGACGCCTTCAACGTGATCTTCACGATGATTCGCCACTTCGGCGTGCCCAGCGCGAACGCCGCTTCACGCAGGTTGTTCGGTACCAGCTTGAGCATGTTCTCCGTGGTACGGATCACGATGGGGATCTGCAACAGCGCGAGCGAGATGATGCCCGCCCATGCCGAGAAGTGACCCATCTGCGCCACGACCAGCGCGTAGACGAACAGACCGATCACGATCGACGGCGCCGAGAGCAGAATGTCGTTGATGAATCGCGTGATGCTCGCGAGCCACGACTTCTGACCGTACTCCGCCAGATACACACCGGCCAGAATACCCAGCGGCGTGCCGACCAGCGTGGCCACACCGACCATCACCAGACTGCCGGCGATGGCGTTGGCCAGACCGCCGCCTGCCGTGTTCGGCGGCGGGGTCATTTCGGTGAACAGCGACAGCGACAGGCCGCCGATGCCCAGCGAGAGCGTGGTGTAGAGAATCCACAGCAACCAGATCAGACCGAAAGCCATGGCCGCGAGCGACATGGCGATCGCGAACATGTTCTTGCGGCGGCGATACGCCTGCAGACGCACGCGGGTAAAGGCGTCGGTGGGCTTCACGGCAGGCGTTTCCAATTCGAGCGCTTGTTGGGTCATCATTATTTACCTTCGCTTTTCTCGAGGCGCAGCAGCATGAACTTGGACAGCGCCAGCACCACAAAGGTGATGAAGAACAGGATCAGGCCGAGTTCCATCAGGGCCGCCGTATGCAGGCCCGGACCGGCTTCGGCGAATTCGTTCGCGAGTGCCGAGGTGATGCTGTTACCCGGCGAAAACAGCGAGATGTTGTCGAGCAGGTTCGTGTTACCGATCACGAATGTGACGGCCATCGTCTCGCCGAGCGCACGGCCGAGGCCCAGCATGATGCCGCCGATGACGCCCGTCTTCGTGAAGGGCAACACCACGCGCCACATCACTTCCCAGGTCGTGCAGCCGATACCGTAGGCCGACTCCTTGAGCAGCACGGGCGTGACTTCGAACACGTCGCGCATGACCGAGGCGATGTAGGGAATGATCATGATCGCGAGGATCACGCCGGCGGGCAGGATACCGATGCCGAGCGGCGGGCCCTGGAACAGTGCGCCGATGATCGGCACGTTGCCGAGCAGCGCGCCCAGCGGCTTCTGGAAGTACTGGCTGAAGATCGGGGCGAAGACCAGCAGGCCCCACATCCCGTAGACGATACTCGGAATGGCGGCGAGCAGCTCGATGGCGGTGCCGAGCGGACGGCGCAGCCACACGGGCGAGAGTTCAGTCAAAAACAGGGCGATGCCGAAGCTCACCGGCACCGCAATGATCAGGGCGATGACCGACGTGACGATCGTGCCGTAGATGGGCACGAGCGCGCCGAATTGTTCTGCGGGAGGATCCCATTCCTTCGTCCACAGAAAGGCGAAGCCAAACTTCTCGATCGACGGCAGCGCGCTGATGATCAGCGACACAATGATGCCACCGAGCAACAGCAGTGTAATGAGGGCGGCGGCGCGGGTGAGCAGCGCGAAGAGCACGTCGCCAACGGAAGACGGAGCGCGCTGTGCGCCTGGTGTTGCGAGGGGGCTGGTGGCTTCTGCCATGATGTCGTCTCAGCGTGAGCGCGCCGCCAGCCGTTGCCAGATCATGCTTCGGGCTTCGGAACAGGCGGCGCGGGTGTTGCCGGTATCAAAGCACCTGACAACGCGGCATCGCATTGCCAGGGGCCTCATTGCTGGGCGCTTTAGACGCCAGCCTTGGCGGCCGACTCGGCAACCTTCGCCTTCCAGCCAGCACGGATCTGCTTCAGGACATCTTCCGGCAGCGAGATGTAGTCGAGCTCTTGAGCCGTCTGGGCGCCGTTCTTGAACGACCAGTCGAAGAACTTGAGCACGTCGGCGCTTTGCGCTTCCTTGCCGGCATCAGCCTTCTGATGCACCAGCACGAACGTGGCAGCCACGATCGGCCACGAATCGGCACCCTTCTCGTTCGTCAGGATCTGGTAGAACGTCTTCGACCATTCAGCCTTGCCAGCGGCAGCGGCAAACGTCTTGGCGGTCGGCTCGACGGTCTTGCCGTCGGCGTTCGTCAGTGCCGTGTACGTCAGCTTGTTCTGCTTGGCGTAGGCCGATTCCACGTAGCCGATAGCGCCCGGCAGACGTTGCACGAAGGCAGCGACGCCGTCGTTACCCTTGCCGCCCGTACCCGTCGGCCAGTTGACCGTGGTGCCTTCGCCGACCTTGCTCTTCCACTCGGCGTTGACCTTCGACAGGTAGTTCGTGAACACGAAGCTGGTGCCCGAACCGTCGGCGCGGCGAACCACGGCGATGTCGGTGTCCGGCAGCTTGGCCTTCGGGTTCAGCTTGGCGATGGCCGGGTCGTTCCACTTCTTGATCTTGCCCAGGTAGATGTCGCCCAGCACTTCGCCCGACAGGACGAGTTCGCCAGCCTTCACGCCCGGCACGTTGATCACCGGCACGATGCCGCCAACCACCGTCGGGAACTGGAACAGGCCTTGCTTGGCGAGTTCTTCATCGGTCAGCGGAGCGTCCGAGCCGGCGAAATCGACGGTCTTGGCCTGGATCTGCTTGATGCCGCCCGACGAACCGATGCCTTGGTAGTTGACCTTGTTCTGGGTCGACTTCTGATAGGCGTCAGCCCACTTGGTGTAGATCGGTGCGGCGAACGTGCTGCCAGCGCCCGTAATCTCGCCCGCAATCGCGCCAGCGGCGAACAGAACGCCAGCCAGGCCGGCAATCGCAGTCTTCATCAGCTTCATGGATCTCTCCGAGTTGGTGTGGTACAGCGTGTGGATGGCTCGAAGAATAGATTCCGAATGTGACAGTAATGTGTCATTTTCGAAAGCTCACAACCGGAATGTCATGGAGTCGTCTCGGAATCGTCATATTGCATGCGAGTTACCGGACGAACCCGATTTTCAAAGAGATCCAGAATTGGCGCGGGTTTCGGAGTGATCCCAATGAAATCAGGGCGTTGGCAACCCTCAATTTCGGCCTGTGTCAGCGATGTGACAGTGACGAAACGGTGTCGGAAATCCACCGACGAAGCTCAGGCGGTTGTCACAAATGTGAACGCCTGGCGATGCCGATTACCATCGTGGGAGGGTTGTAGACAGGTACGTTGGGAGGGATGTGGCGACGTCTGGACAGACGTCGCCGGAGGGTACAACTCAGGCGCGCGCCTTACATCAGCATCACGCAGCCGCTTTGACGACGTTCGCCAGATGCTGTGCGAAGCCGGATGCCTGCGACTCGTCGCGCGCCTCCACCATCACGCGCAGCACCGGCTCGGTGCCCGACGCGCGAATCAGCACGCGGCCGGCATCGCCGAGCTTGGCCTCAATGGCCTCGCGCTCGGCGCTCAAACGCTTATCGGCCTGCCAATCGTAACCGGCCGGCGTGCGCACGTTGATCATGTGCTGCGGGAACAGACGCACCCCTTCGAGCAGCTTCGCGAGCGGCTTGTTGTCCGCGCGGCGAATGGCGGCGAGCACCTGAAGGGCCGAGACGATACCGTCTCCCGTGGTGTGCTTGTCTAGACAAAGAATGTGGCCGGACCCCTCGGCACCGATCTGCCAGCCGTGCTTGTACAACTGCTCCAGCACGTAGCGGTCGCCGACCTTGGCGCGCACGAACGGCACGCCCAATCCCTTGAGCGCGACTTCGACCGCCATATTGGTCATCAGCGTGCCCACGGCACCCGCTACGCCGCCATTGTCCAGACGGTCCTTGACCAGCAGATACAGCAGTTCGTCGCCGTTATAGAGACGGCCTGCGCCGTCCACGATCTGAAGGCGGTCGGCATCGCCGTCGAGCGCTACGCCGAGGTCGGCGTGGTTGGCCCGCACGGCGCGCATGAGTGCGTCCGGAGCGGTGGCGCCGCAGTCTTCATTGATGTTGAAGCCGTTGGGCTGATTGCCGATGGCAATGACTTCCGCACCCAGCTCGTGGAAGACGTGCGGCGCGATGTGGTACGCCGCGCCATTGGCGCAATCGACCACGATCTTCATGCCACGCAGGTCGAAGTCGTTCGGGAACGTGCTCTTGCAGAATTCGATGTAGCGACCCGCAGCGTCGTCCAGACGACGCGCCTTGCCGAGTTGCTCGGAACGCACGCAGGTCATCGGATTTTCAAGCTCGGCCTCGATCGCCAGTTCGGTCTGGTCCGGCAGTTTGTTACCGTCTGCCGAGAAGAATTTGATGCCGTTGTCGTGGTACGGATTGTGCGATGCGCTGATCACGACGCCTGCGGCCAGACGCAATGCCCGGGTCAGGTAGGCGACTGCCGGCGTCGGCATCGGCCCGGCCAGCATGGTGTCGACGCCTGCTGCCGCGAAACCGGCTTCCAGTGCGGCTTCGAGCATGTAACCCGAGACACGCGTGTCCTTGCCGATCAATACCGTGGGACGCCCCAGCGTCTGATTGCCTGCCAGCACACGTCCGGCCGCGTATCCCAGCCGCAGCACGAATTCCGGCGTAATGGGGCTCTCGCCTACCGTTCCGCGAATCCCATCGGTCCCAAAATAGCGTCGTTTCATCGTTGCATCGTTCCCAGTTGAAGCGTCGCGCCAGTTGACGTTCCGTGCGCGCGCATCCATTTATGCGTTCTTTGTCGTGCTTTGTGTGCCTCGTGCTGCCAAAGCAGCAGCCTTAGCCGTAGATCGGTGACGGACGTCTCAGTCGGCGTCCCGCACGGCCTGCCAGACCTTGAGCGCATCAACCGTCTCGGCGACGTCGTGCACCCGTACGATGGCCGCACCGCGCTGAGCGGCGCAGATCGCAGCCGCAACACTTGCCACCTGGCGCTCCTGCGGCGTCTGACGTCCCGTGATTTCGCCAAGCATGCGCTTTCGCGACATGCCAACGAGCAGCGGCAGTCCATCGCGCGACAGCACCCGCAGATGTTTGAGCAAGGCGAGATTATGAGCGAGATTCTTGCCAAAGCCGAATCCCGGATCGAGGTACAGACGCGACGGCGCAACACCTGCGGCGAGCAGCGCGTCTACACGACCATCGAGGAAGGCGGCGACTTCGGTGACGACGTCCGTATAGATCGGTGCGCGCTGCATCGTCTTCGGGTCGTTCAGCATGTGCATGATGCACAGGGCGGCGTCGCTCTCGCGCACGGCATCGATCGCGCCCGGCTGCTGGAAGCCCCAGATGTCGTTGATCATGTCGGCCCCGGCAGCCAGCACGGCGCGCATCACACCGGGCTTGTAGGTGTCGACGGAGAGCGGCACGCCGCAATCGCGCAGCGCTTCGACGATGGGGACGACGCGCTCCAGTTCAGCATCCTCCGGCAACGCTTCCGCGCCCGGGCGGGTCGATTCGCCGCCGATATCGAGAATGTCTGCGCCGTCGGCAATCAGTTGCTCGGCATGGCGCAGCGCCTCGTCACGCGCAACGTACTTCCCGCCGTCGGAAAACGAGTCGGGCGTCACATTCAGAATGCCCATGACGTGTACCCGGCGGGCATCCAGCGTAAAGCGGGGACCGAGCGCCCAGGTATCGGGCGGTGCGGCAACGTCGGCAGCGCCCGCCGGCAAGACGATGTCGTCTGCCGGTGCCGCGCCCGGGGTGGAAGGAGGAAGGGATTGCGACTGCTCGGTGGACATTCGAAAGCTCGTAGCTCAATAAGACCCATATGGCGGCCCGAACGGGCAAGCCAGTCCGGGCGCGACGCGTCCGCGGTGACGGACGCCTTTATGGCCGTAATGTTACCGGAATCGACTGTCACATCGACCACGGAAACACTCCGTAACACGGAAATTCACGGTCGTGAACGAGATGCATTGCAAGGCCTGAGCGCCGACTTTGAGCGTCCCGGTCGCGCCTCATCGCCCTGAAGCCCCGCCAGAAAGCAAAAAGGCCGGCAAGATGCCGGCCTTTCTGGGCGGCAGCCTCTCGGCTGCCTTGGCGTCCGTCAGACGGTCGCCGGGGTATTGCTGGGCTTGAGCGGCGGGTTGCCACCCGAAGCGCCGCCGTTCGTCGGGCCACCCTTCGGCGGGCGCGGCGGACGGTCTTCCATGATGTCGCCGATTTGCTCGCCGTCAATCGTTTCCCATTCCATCAGGGCTTCGGTCATCGACTCGACCTTCGAGCGGTTGTCTTCCAGCAGCTTCTTGGCCAGCGCGTACTGTTCGTCAAGAATACGGCGAACTTCCGTGTCGACCTTCTGTTGCGTCGCTTCCGACACCGACTTGGAAGACATGCGACCGAACATCGAATCCTGCTCCGTGTCGACGTAGACCATCGGGCCCAGTGCGTCCGACATACCGTAGCGGGTCACCATGTCACGAGCCAGCTTGGTAGCACGCTCGAAGTCGTTCGACGCGCCCGTCGACATCTTGTTGATGAACACCTCTTCCGCTGCACGGCCGCCGAACAGAATGGCGATCTGCGTGAGCATCGTGTCGCGGTATTCCGAGTACTTGTCGTGCTCCGGCAACTGCATCGTCAGGCCAAGTGCCCAACCACGCGGGATGATCGTCACCTTGTGCACCGGATCGGCGCCCGGCAGCAGCATTGCCACCACCGCGTGACCCGACTCGTGGTAAGCCGTGGCACGGCGCTCTTCGTCGCGCATCACTGCCGACTTGCGCTCCGGACCCATGAAGATCTTGTCCTTCGCGTCTTCGAAGTCGAGCATTTCGACGATGCGCTTGTTACGGCGCGCGGCGAACAATGCGGCTTCGTTCACGAGGTTCGCCAGATCGGCACCGGACATACCCGGCGTGCCGCGGGCGATCACCGAAGCGTCGACGTCGTTGGCGATCGGCACCTTACGCAGGTGCACCTTCAGGATCTGTTCGCGGCCGCGGATATCCGGCAGACCGACGTAGACCTGACGGTCGAAACGGCCCGGACGCAGCAGCGCCTTGTCGAGCACGTCCGAGCGGTTGGTCGCGGCAATCACGATCACGCCCGAGTTGGCTTCGAAACCGTCCATCTCGACCAGCATCTGGTTCAGCGTCTGCTCGCGCTCGTCGTTACCGCCGCCCATACCGGCGCCACGATGACGGCCGACCGCGTCGATTTCGTCGATGAACACGATACACGGCGACTGCTTCTTCGCGTTTTCGAACATGTCGCGCACACGGGCAGCGCCCACGCCGACGAACATTTCCACGAAGTCCGAACCCGAGATGCTGAAGAACGGAACCTTGGCTTCGCCGGCAATGGCACGTGCGAGCAGGGTCTTACCGGTTCCCGGCGGGCCGACGAGCAGCACACCACGGGGGATACGGCCGCCCAGCTTCTGGAATTTCTGAGGGTCTTTCAGGAAGTCGACCAGTTCGCCGACTTCATATTTGGCTTCATCGCAGCCCGCGACGTCGGCAAAGGTGACCGGATTGGCATTCTCGTCGATGAGGCGCGCGCGGGATTTACCGAAGGAGAAGGCACCGCCCTTACCCCCGCCCTGCATCTGTCGCATCATGTAGAACCAGAAGCCGATGATCAGCAACGTGGGTCCGAGATAGTAGAGGGCGGACATGAGCACGTTCGGTTCGTCGTCGGCCTTACCCGAGACCTGAACGCCGTACTTCATGAGATCGCCGACCATCCAGATGTCGCCAGGCGACACGATGGTGTATTTCTGGCCGTCGCTGGGCGTCACCTGAAGGCTGCGCCCCTGCACCACCACGTTCTTGATCTTGCCGTTCTTGGCATCGTCCATGAACTGGGAGTACGTCACGCCCTCCTGGACGTGCGGCTTGTCGAACTGTTTAAAAACAGTAAACAAGACCAGCGCGATGACTAACCACACCGCCGCTTTGGAAAACATATTATTGTTCAAAGCGTTGCTCCTTCATGAAATCGCTTCGCGCCAGGAATTCATTCTAATCCACTCGCAGGCGCACCGCTATAGTGATTCTCTACCGCCACCATAGCGCCAGTGCGCTGGTTTGACGGGCATCAAGCCGGATTTTTCAAACCCCGACCCAGAATGAACGTTTCGGAAGATTTGTCCCGCGACGCCTTTGGCTTGCGCGGCGCCACGGTTTTGAACTGGTGTTTGAATTTTTCGACAATCTGGCTATAGCCACTGCCGTGAAAACATTTGACCAGTAACGCTCCTTCCGGTTTCAGGTGTCGCTGTGCAAAATCCAGCGCCAGATCGCATAAATGCTCGATCCGCGCTGCATCGGCCGACGCCACACCGGACAAGTTGGGGGCCATATCGGAAACTACAAGGTCGACTTTGCGCCCGGCCACAATTTCTTCGAGCTGCTCGAGAACGCTGTCCTCCCGGAAGTCGCCCTGGAGGAAGTGGACGTCGGCTATCGGGTCCATCGGCAGGATATCCAGCGCGATAATCGTGCCGTCGATGCCGCCGTCGACACGCTTGCCCGCCGCCAGCTTGTTACGGGCGTACTGGCTCCAGCTACCGGGTGTCGAGCCCAGGTCGACGATCACCTGGCCGGGCTTGATGAGCCGGTCCTGCTCGTCGATCTCCTTGAGCTTATAGGCTGCGCGGGCCCGATAGCCCTCGCGCTGCGCCATTTTGACGTAGGGATCGTTGATGTGATCGTGCAACCACGCGTGGTTGAAACGGTTTTTTGCCATAATTCTTCAAAAACACTGCGAATTTGCAGGATAATACGCCCTTGCGCGCCCAAAATCCCTTAGTCGGCCGGCGATCGCTTCCGACGCTCCGGCCCGGGTTTGCGGGCGCATCCTAACTCGTTTGTCTCGTCTGTCTTCTATGCCCGCTTTGACCCTGACCCCGGCGCAACGCGCCGACTTGCGCTCTGCCGCCCATGCGCTGAATCCCGTCGTTCTGATCGGCGCCGACGGCTTGACGCCGGCGGTGCTCAAGGAAATCGACGGCGCCCTGAAGGCCCACGAACTGATCAAGGTGCGTGTGTTCGGCGACGAACGCGACGCGCGCGTGGCTATTTACGAATCCATCTGCGACCAGTTGGGCGCAGCGCCGGTGCAACACATCGGCAAGCTGCTCGTTCTGTATCGCGAGACGCCGGACGAAAAGCCGATGCCGGTTCGCGGCAAATCCGGCGGCACCGGCACCACGGTCAAGGGACGCGCACCGCGCACCGTGACGGTCGTCAAGAGCAGCACCAATGCCGGACGTCGCCCGACCGTCAAGAAAGTGACGGTTGCCGGCAACGAACGCATGACCGCCGGTGGCATCGTCAAGCGCGCCAAGAAGCGCCAGACCAGCGTCAAGCGCCAGCGTAACGACTAAACGCCTGCGCAACGACTGCGTCGCGAGCGGCGGATGTCACACCATCCGCCAGCGCTCAAGAAAACGCGCCCTGACATTGTCGGGCGCGTTTTTTATTGGTCGAGGCAACGGTGCGGGCAAATCACCTGCTGCCGCTATCCGCTACCGCCTGCGGCATTTAGCCGCGCACCGGCTGACGCCAGATCAGCGCAATGCCGAGCAGGCTTTGCAGCAGGTAGATACCGCTGGAAATGCCGTGAAGCATACCGAAGCGCGCCGCGTAAGCCGATTGGCCGATATCGACGCCCGACGCTTCCGCCTGTTCCCGCAGCGACGCCATGAACGGTTGCAAGCCGAACGAGCTGATCAGCACGCAGACCATCATCGCCACCGCCAGCCAGCGCAGCACGCGATAGCTACGAGCGACCGAGGCATCGGCCGAGCGCGAAATCAGCGCCGTCGCCAGCCACACCAGCAGCACGCCACACACCAGACTGATCCAGGCTTGCGTGTGAAACAACCGCCCCGCGACCGTGCCGGCAACCATGCGTGACTCCAGCACGGCGAACAGCGTGGGGGCAACGATGTAGCCGATCGCCCACTGACTTCCGCACCAGACGGTCGCAATCAGACGGAACAGTCGTTCCAGCCGGGGCACACCGCCGACAGACGTCACTTCAGACGTAGCGGACATCGATGATCTCGTACTCACGCACGCCGCTCGGGGCCTGCACTTCGGCCACATCGCCTGCGTACTTACCGATCAATGCACGGGCGATCGGCGAGCTCACCGAAATCTTGCCGTGCTCCAGGTCAGCTTCGTCGTCGCCGACGATCTGATACTGCACCGTGCCGCCGTTCTCGAGGTCTTCGAGTTCCACGGTTGCGGCAAAGACCACACGACCTTCGGCGTCGAGCGCCGACGGGTCGATGATCTGTGCTGCCGAGAGCTTCGACTCGAGATCGAGGATGCGACCTTCGATGAAACCCTGCTTTTCCTTCGCGGCGTCGTACTCCGCGTTTTCCGACAGATCGCCCTGCGCACGGGCTTCAGCAATCGCAGTGATCACGTTCGGACGTTCGACGGTCTTCAGGCGGTGCAGCTCGTCCTTGAGCAGCTCAGCGCCTCGCTTGGTCAGAGGAATGGTACTCATGCGCGTTGTTCCGAAAGACAAAAAAATTGCCGCAGCTAAGCCGCATTCGCACTTTTTGCGAACGCCGCTCGACCGCGGCTGTGACACCTATGTTGCGCTAGTGTAGCAGAGTTGCCGACGCTGCCAACCGGAGGACCGGCCGCGCGGCGCCATGCCACAGACGAAGCGCATTTCACACATGCTTAAAGCATTTGGCGCGTCCGACGGAGATCAGTTCCCCGGCGGACGCGCCATGATTTTGCGTTTTCCCCCGGAGCCGCCGTAACAGCCGGCCGCTCCGGGCGTACCGCATCAATCTACCGTCGAATTCATCGAGTTCGTTGAATTACGCCGGCAGTTGAGCGTGCAGTCCCTGAAGGTCATAAACCTCGAGGTTTTGCAGATACTTCAGGCCTTCCACGGCGGCACGGGCACCCGAGATCGTCGTGTAATACGTGACCTTATGCGCCTGCGCCGACATACGGATCGAGCGCGAATCGGCGATCGCCGTGCGCGTTTCGTCCACGGTGGTGAACACCAGCGCGATCTCGCCGTTCTTGATCATGTCGACAATGTGCGGACGGCCGTCCTTCACCTTGTTGACCACGCGCACCGGGATACCGGCCGCTTCGATGGCCGCAGCCGTGCCACGCGTCGCGACGATCGGGTAACCCAGCGCATGCAGCATGCGAGCCACTTCGACCGCGCGCGGCTTGTCGGCATCCTTCACCGTGAGCAGCACCGTGCCCGAAGCCGGCAGACGCGAACCGGCAGCCAGTTGCGACTTGAAGAGCGCTTCGCCGAACGTACGGCCCACGCCCATCACTTCGCCCGTCGAACGCATTTCCGGTCCGAGCACCGGGTCGACGCCCGGGAACTTCACGAACGGGAACACGGCTTCCTTGACGCTGTAGTACGGCGGCACGACTTCACCACCCACGCCTTGCGACGTGAGCGACTGGCCGGCCATCGCACGGGCGGCGATCTTGGCGAGCTGGCGCCCCGTGGCCTTCGAGACGTACGGCACCGTACGCGACGCACGCGGGTTCACTTCCAGCACGTAGATCGTGTCGACACCGTTGCCCTGCTGAATCGCGAACTGCACGTTCATCAGACCGACCACGTTCAGCGCCTTGGCCATTTCGGCCGTCTGACGCTTGAGTTCGGCAATCGTCTCAGCCGACAGCGAGTACGGCGGCAGCGAGCAAGCCGAGTCACCCGAGTGGACGCCTGCCTGTTCGATGTGCTCCATCACGCCGCCGATGTAGACGTCCTTGCCGTCAGAAATACAGTCGACGTCGCACTCGATGGCGTCGTCCAGGAAGCGGTCGAGCAGCACCGGGCTGTCGTGGCTCACCTTGACGGCTTCGCGCATGTAGCGCTCGAGATCACGCGGCTCGTGAACGATTTCCATCGCACGACCGCCCAGCACGTACGACGGACGCACCACCAGCGGGTAACCGATTTCGGCAGCCAGCTTCAGGGCTTCGTCTTCGGCACGGGCCGTACGGTTAGGCGGCTGACGCAGACCGAGGTCCTGCAGCAGCTTCTGGAAACGCTCGCGGTCTTCTGCGGCGTCGATCATGTCCGGGCTCGTGCCGATGATGGGCACGCCGTTCGCTTCGAGGTCGAGCGCGAGCTTCAGCGGCGTCTGACCGCCGTATTGCACGATCACGCCAACCGGCTTTTCGAGGTCGACGATTTCGAGCACGTCTTCGAGCGTCACCGGCTCGAAGTACAGGCGATCCGACGTGTCGTAGTCCGTCGAGACGGTTTCCGGGTTGCAGTTGACCATGATGGTCTCGTACCCGTCTTCACGCAGCGCCAGCGCCGCGTGCACGCAGCAGTAGTCGAACTCGATACCCTGACCGATACGGTTCGGGCCGCCGCCGAGCACGATGATCTTCTTCTTGTCGGTCGGCTGGGCTTCGCACTCTTCCTCGTAGGTCGAGTACATGTAAGCCGTGTTCGTCGAGAATTCGGCAGCGCAGGTATCCACGCGCTTGTAGACCGGGCGCACCTTCTGGGCGATACGTGCGCGGCGCACGGCGGTCTGATCGGTACCGAGCAGCTTGGCCAGACGGCGATCCGAGAAACCGCTTTGCTTGAGGAAGCGGAGTTCTTCGGTCGTCAGGCTCTCCAGCGTACGGCCGCCGAGCGCCTTTTCCTTCTTGACGATCGCTTCGAGCTGCGCGAGGAACCACGGATCGATGGCGGTCTCGGCATACACCTCTTCCAGGCTCATGCCCAGACGGAACGCGTCGCCCACGTACCAAATACGGTCCGGGCCCGGCTCGCCAATTTCGGCCACGATTTCGTCGCGGTCGGTCGACTTTTCGTCCAGACCGTCCACACCGACTTCCAGACCGCGCATGGCCTTCTGGAACGATTCCTGGAACGTGCGGCCCATGGCCATCACTTCACCGACCGACTTCATCTGCGTGGTCAGGCGTGCATCGGCTTCGCGGAACTTCTCGAACGCGAAACGCGGCACCTTGGTCACGACGTAGTCGATGGTCGGCTCGAACGAAGCCGGGGTAGCGCCACCGGTGATTTCGTTACGCAGCTCGTCGAGCGTGTAGCCGACGGCCAGCTTGGCCGCGACCTTCGCGATCGGGAAGCCGGTGGCCTTCGAGGCCAGTGCCGACGAGCGCGACACACGCGGGTTCATTTCGATGACGACCATGCGGCCGTCCTTCGGATTGATCGAGAACTGGACGTTCGAGCCGCCCGTTTCCACACCGATTTCGCGCAGGACGGCGAGCGATGCGTTACGCAGCAGCTGGTATTCCTTGTCCGTGAGCGTCTGTGCGGGCGCCACGGTGATCGAGTCGCCCGTGTGCACGCCCATCGGGTCGAGGTTTTCGATCGAGCAGACGATGATGCAGTTATCGGCGCGGTCGCGCACGACTTCCATCTCGAATTCCTTCCAGCCGAGCAGCGACTCTTCGATGAGGAGTTCGCGCGTGGGCGAGAGGTCGAGACCGCGCTTGCAGATCTCTTCGAATTCTTCGCGGTTGTAGGCGATACCACCGCCCGAGCCGCCCAGCGTGAACGACGGGCGGATCACCATCGGGTAACCGCTGCCGCCGATATCGGCCATGATCTGCGCCTGCACGGCGAGCGCTTCTTCCATCGAGTGGGCGATACCCGACTTGGCCGAACCGAGACCGATCTTGGTCATCGCGTCCTTGAACTTCTGACGGTCTTCGGCCTTGTCGATGGCTTCCGGCGATGCGCCGATCAGCTCGACCTTGTACTTGTCGAGCACGCCGTGACGGTGCAGGTCCAGCGCGCAGTTCAGCGCGGTCTGGCCGCCCATCGTCGGGAGAATGGCATCCGGGCGCTCCTTGGCGATGATGCGCTCGACGACTTCCCAGGTAATCGGCTCGATGTAGGTCACATCGGCCGTATCCGGGTCGGTCATGATCGTGGCAGGGTTGCTGTTGATCAGGATGACCTTGTAGCCTTCCTCGCGCAGCGCCTTGCAGGCCTGTGCGCCGGAATAGTCGAACTCGCATGCCTGACCGATGATGATCGGGCCGGCGCCGATGATGAGGATGCTCTTGATGTCTGTGCGCTTTGGCATAACGTTCTCAACAAAAATTTAACTCAGCGTCGCGGTCGCGAGCTTCACACCGAAGCCGACGAACAACGCGCCCACGCCGCCGGTTGCCCCGGCGCTCAACCGGCGACGTTGCCGGAAGTGCTCGGCCAGGCGGTAACCGGCCAGGATCAGCGTGCTCAGATACAGGAAACTGCACGTCTGCACGATCACGCCCAGCACCGCAAACGACACGGCGGGATAGGCGTAGCCCGGATCGACGAACTGGATGAAAAACGACACGCAGAACAGGATCGCTTTCGGATTCAACAGGCTGATGAACAACGCTCGTTTGAACGGGTGATCCGCATCGACGTGCTTCGGCGCCAGCGCCGCCGCCTCCGGATTGGCTCGCGCGGCGCGCGCGTTGGCGATGGCCCCGCGCAGCATGTTCAGGCCCATCCAGCAGAGATAGGCAGCGCCGAGGTACTTCACCACGAAGAACAGCGCCGGCTGCGCGTGCAGCAACGACGCCACACCGGCCGCCGACAGCGTCATGAGGATGGTGTCGCCGAGGAACACGCCGCATGCGCCTGCATACCCCTGACGAACACCGCGCTGTGCGGCAACGGCCAGCACGTAGAGCGAGTTCGGTCCCGGCAGCAGAATGACCACCACGACCCCGGCCAGATAGGTCCAGAGGTTGAGGATGCCGATGGAGTTTCCGAGCATGATGCGCGTTCCCTTACCTATTTCCTGATCTCGTCGTGCGACGGCTTACGCCGGCTGCTTCGCGTCGGCCATCGACTGCACGAAGCGGTCGAACAGATAGCCGATGTCGTGCGGGCCGGGCGACGCTTCCGGGTGACCCTGGAAGCAGAATGCCGGACGGTCCGTCAGTTCGAAGCCTTGCAGCGTGCCGTCGAACAGCGAGACGTGCGAGACGCGCGCGTTTTCCGGCAGGCTGTTCGCGTCCACCGCGAAACCGTGGTTCTGCGACGTGATCACGACGCGGCCCGTCGAGAGGTCCTTCACCGGGTGGTTGGCACCGTGGTGACCGGTCTTCATCTTGAGGGTCTTCGCGCCGACGGCCAGGCCCATGATCTGGTGGCCGAGGCAGATGCCGAAGGTCGGAATGCGGCGCTCGAGGAAAGTCTTCGTCGCGGCGATGGCGTAATCGCACGGCTCGGGGTCGCCGGGGCCGTTCGAGAGGAACACGCCGTCCGGGTTCAGGGCGAACACGTCGTCGGCCGAGCTTTGGGCGGGCAGCACCGTGACCTTGCAGCCGCGTTCGGCGAGCATGCGCAGGATGTTGCGCTTGACGCCGTAGTCGAGCGCGACCACGTGGAACTTCGGATCCTTCTGCTCACCGTAGCCTTCGCCCAGACGCCATTCCGTCTGCGTCCACGAATAAGTTTCCGTGGTGGAGACGACCTTGGCGAGGTCCATGCCGGTGAGGCCGGGGAACGATTGCGCGAGCGCGATGGCCTTGGCTTCGTCGGCTTCTTCACCGGCGAGGATGCAGCCGTTCTGGGCGCCCTTGTCACGCAGGATTCGGGTCAGACGGCGCGTGTCGATGCCGGCGATGGCGACAACGCCTTCGTCCTTCAGGTACTGCGACAGCGTCTTGTCGGCGCGGAAATTCGAGTCGAGGATCGGCAGATCCTTGATGATCAGGCCGGCGGCATGGACTTTCGTGGCTTCGACGTCTTCACCGTTGACGCCCGTGTTGCCGATGTGCGGATACGTCAGCGTGACGATCTGGCGCGCATAGCTCGGGTCGGTGAGGATTTCCTGATAGCCGGTAATGGCCGTGTTGAAGACCACTTCACCGATGGTGTGACCGGCAGCGCCGATGGCGTACCCACGAAAGACCGTGCCGTCAGCGAGCGCGAGAATGGCGGGTGGGAATGACGGCAGCACGGGAAACTCCTGAAGGGTTCACCCCTGCTGCCAGCCTCATCGTCCGCTAGCGATGACATCAGCGCGGGCACCGGAATTGCGCGGAATATGCGCACAGCGGATGCTCGGGCGGCGGACGAGATGTCAGGCGGGTAGGCGCTAGGGTGAGGGTTAAATGACTAAAACCTTCAAAGTATAGCGCATTTCCGGTTCATCTCAAAGCTGAACGTGTGGGGCACCAGTACGCTCTGCGTTCTCCCGAAGGGGAAGCCCGCCGGCAGACGGATACGCAGAGGGGATAGGGAAGTGAATGCCCGCCCGCTGGGCCGCCAGCACGATATGGCGCTCCATCGCGGCACCTGCGGCGGCACCGTCGCGGCGGCGCAGGGCGTCGAGGATCTCCAGATGTTCATGATAGGTGGAAAGCACCAGCTCACGCTGATAGAACGGCAGGCGCTGGCTCTCCATCACGATTTCCGTGCTGCCGCGCAGAATGTCGGCGATCGCCGCATTCCCGGCCAGACCCACGATGCGCAGATGGAACGCGAAGTCGAGCTGGGCGGCGGCATCGACATCGCCCTCGACCAGTGCGGCCCTCATCGATTCCACGTTATCCGTGAGCCACTCGATCTCGGTGGCGCTGGCGGCGAGCGCGGCGAGCCGGGTCGCGAAGCCTTCGAGCGCGTAGCGCAACTGATACGTATCGGCGAGCGAAATCTGATCGGCGAAGCGCCATGCCACGCCGATGCGCGCCGATGCGTCGTTCACATAGACGCCCTTGCCGGGCCGGATGGCGACCATGCCGAGCGCTTCGAGCGTCGACAGGGCTTCACGCAGCGAGGCGCGGCTGATTGCCAGTTCCTCGGCGAGCTGGCGTTGCGAGGGCAGCATCGCGCCGGCCGGATAGACCTGACGTTCGATGCGCTCGCGAATCGTGGCGACGGCGGCGTCGGTTACGGCATGCGCCGAGTGCTTCATGGGGCCTCACAGGGAATGCGGGTATGCGTATCGCGCATTGTACGACGCCAAATTTCTCCTCACGCGAAGCCACCGTCATCCGCCGGGAAAGTCCCATGACATGGGGCACCGGCCGAGGCCCATAACCCTGCCCGTCACGCTCATCACGCCCGTAAGGCCGTCGGTCACGCGCCCCCCCCTCCTTTGCCTCCGTACTCCTTAAACCGCCCTCACCCGATGAGCATGATGCTCGGGATGATCGCCGAGCAGACGGCGTACCACGCCGTTGGTCCAGCCGAAGCCGTCCTGCAGCGGGTACTCCCCGCCCCCACCGCCGCTGGCGCTCATGGCGTCGCTGGTGTGAAGCGAGTACTTTTCCACCAGCTTGCTCTCGCGGGCGTAGAGCGAGCCGACGGTAGAGAGCCACCGATGGGCGATGTCGTTCGCCAGACGGTTCTCGCCGTACTTGCGCAGGCCATGAATGGCGATCCACTGCAACGGCGCCCAGCCGTTGGGCGGATCCCATTGCTGAAGACTGGACGCCTCAGTCGTACGCAGTCCACCGGCGGCCAGCAGACGCGTCGCTATCGTGCTCGCCGAGCGATGCGCCTGCTCGGGCGACGCGAGCCCCACGAACAACGGCGCGGCCAGCGCCGCCGACAACTGCGTACGCGGCACGCCGAGTCCCCAGTCGTAATCGAGAAAAGCGCCCTCGGCATCGGACCAGAGGTAACGGGTCATGGCATCGCGCCGGGCCTGCGCGCGCTTCGCAAACGCCTGCGCCCCATCCGCATCGCCACCGGCTTCGCATAGCCGGGCGATATGGCGCTCGGTGGCATAGAGAAAGCTGTTCAGGTCGACGGGCAGGATGGCGGTCGTACGGATCGACGACAGGTCGCTCGCGTCTTCGAGCCATCGCGAGCTGAAGTCCCAGCCGGACGCCGCGCCCGCACGCAAATCCCGATAGACCTCGCCCGCAGCACGGTGCGGCGCATCGAGCGCCGTCGTCACGTCTTCCAGATACCCTTCCTCTCGCGGGGTATCGCGCTCGTCCCAATAGCGGTTGAGGAGCGCGCCGTCAGGCAATCGCACGAGATGGCGGTGAGCCTCGCCGGGCCTGAGCGACGCCTCACCCTCCATCCAGTAGTCGTACTCACGACGTAAATGCGGCAGATAGCGCAGCGCGCGCGCCACGCCATGCGATTCGAAAAGCTCGACCATCAACCCGTACATCGGCGGCTGCGATCGGCTCAGGTAATAGGTGCGGTTACCGTTCGGAATATGGCCGTAGGTGTCGATCAGAAAAGAGAAGTTGTCGGCCATGCTCACGAGCAGATCATGGCGCCCGCTACGGGCCAGCCCGAGCATCGTGAAGTACGAATCCCAGTAATAGAGTTCGTGAAAGCGTCCGCCGGGCACCACATAGGCGCGCGGCAGCGGCAACAGCGAGCTATCGGCCGGATGCGCCTCCGGCTGGCGCGTGAGCACGTCCCACAGCCCATCGATATGCTCGACGAGCCCTTGCGACGGGTCGGCCACGTAGTGGCTTGGCGGCGTACGCTCCAGCGTGAAATACGACGCCACGAATCGCGACAGATCGAAGCCGGGTTTGCCGGCATCTTCACGATAGCGGCGCAGGATCTCCTCCGGAGCGAGCAGCGGCGCGCAATCCACGAACGTCTTGCTGTCGGGAAAGACACGTTGCGACTGCACTGCGACGAACAGTTCGCGATAACGATCATCCGGAGTCATGACGTCGGCGGGCGCCGAGTGCGCGACGTCGGGCGTCATACCGCCGGAGGCGAGTGTGCGTTGCGCCGTGTCCCTCATGATCATTGCTCCGCGTAGTTCCACAGCAGGCCGCCATCGACGAACAGCGTCGTTCCCGTCACATAGCTCGCTTCCGGCGACGCGAGGAACAGCACGGCATTGGCGACTTCACTGGGATCGGCGAGGCGTGCGAGCGGGATATTCGCGACGAGCGCATCGAGTTGAGCCTTGTTCGCCAGCAGTTGCTGATTGATCGGCGTGCCCACGGCCCCGGGTGCGACGTTATTCACCGTAATGCCGAGCGGCGCGAGTTCGATGGCGAGATTGCGCATCATCATCTTCATGCCGCCTTTGCTCGCGCAGTAGCTCGTGAAATGGGGGAACGGCAACTCCTCGTGTACCGAACTGACGTTCACGATCCGGCCGCCGCGCTTCGTATCGCGCAGGTGTTGCACGAAGGCTTGCGTGAGAAAGAACGCCCCTTTCAGATTGACGTTCATGACCAGATCGTAATCGGCCTCCGTCACATCGAGAAATGATGCACGGCGCTCCACACCCGCGTTATTGACGAGCACATCGACGCGCCCCATTTGCGCGACCGCCTGCTCGACGACCGCGCGGTCATCGGCCACACGCCCGACATCTCCGGCGATGACACAACCGTCGCTGCCGGCGGACCGAACGGCGTCGAGCGTCTGTTCGGCCATCGCGTTATCGAGCCGGTCTTCCACCACGATGCGCGCCCCCTCCTGCGCGAGACGGATGGCAATGGCGCGTCCGATTCCCTGAGCACTGCCGGTGACAAGTACCACCGTGTCCTTCATTCGCATGACGCCTCCCTGATGAACAAGCATTGGCGGATTCGGGGGCCCTGGCCGGTGCCACACCGCCCATTTCCGCGCGCAGTTCGGCGGTCATGTCGATGCGCGCCACAAGACACCCAATGCCAATGCGACCCCGGGCAGGAAAGCGAAGTTCACACGAATTGCAGCGGATTCACCTAGTAAAACAAGGACTTCCGCACGAATCCCCCGAAGCTCGCGGGACATGACGACGGATCTCGTCACCCTAGGGATTCCCCTCAAAAGACAAATCTTGACCGGACTATATTGGCTTTCTAATATTCCCCATAACATCACTGGTCAGACCGGTATGACTTGTCCGCATACACTGTCCGATATGGGTGTTGGCAACCGAATGCCGTTGCCTTGCAAGGTCGCAGTTCCGCCGTACCGCCGTACAGAATCAGCCCCCGAGAGCAGTCCATTCGATTTAGAGATCGCGAAATCCGAGAGAGTGATTTGCGCAGGCAGAGGAGACAAACCATGCCCAAGCTGTTTCGTTCGTTGTTTGGCCGAGTCGTCATTGCGTTGATAGTGGGTGTAGCGCTTGGCATTTGGTTTCCGCAGTTGGGAGAGTCATTGCGTCCGTTGGGCGATGGCTTTCTGAAGCTCATCAAGATGGTGATCGGCCCGATCGTCTTCTGTGTGGTCGTGAGCGGTATGGCCAGCGCGGGCGATCTGCGCAAAGTTGGCCGTGTGGGTATCAAGGCCATTCTGTACTTCGAGATCATCACCACCTTCGCGCTGGTGATTGGTGCCGTGCTGGCGTGGGTGACGCGCCCGGGTGCGGGCATGAACATCGACATCCGCAGTCTCGACGCCAGTTCCATGGCGGCTTATGCCGAGAACGCCAAGAGCCTGAAAGACACGGCGGGCTTCCTGCTGAAGATCATTCCCGACACCATTACCGATGCGTTCGCCAAGGGCGACATCCTGCAAATTCTCGTGTTCTCCGTCATGTTCGGATGCGCGTTGGCGGCGTTGGGTGAGCGGGGGCGGCCGGTAGCGCGTTTCATCGAAGACCTGAGTCACGTCTTCTTCCGCGTGATGGCCTTCATCATCCGTCTCGCACCGTTGGGCGTGCTGGGTGCTGTGGCATTCACCACGGGCAAATACGGTGCGTCGTCGCTCAAACAACTGGGCTTGCTGGTCCTCGTGTTCTATCTGAGCTGCTTCGTCTTCGTTACCGTCGTGCTGGGTGGCGTGCTGCGGCTCGCGGGCTTCAACATCTTCAAGTTCATCAAATACTTCCGCGAAGAATTGTCGATCGTGCTGGGTACGGCGTCGTCCGACGCCGTGTTGCCCGCGATCATGCGCAAGCTGGAGTGGATGGGGATCAAAAAATCGACGGTCGGCCTCGTCGTACCGACGGGCTACTCCTTCAACCTCGATGGTTTCTCCATCTATCTGACGCTGGCGGTCATCTTCATTGCGCAGGCGACCAATACCCCGTTGTCCATGCATGACCTGATCCTTGTGGTGCTCGTCTCGCTGCTGACGTCCAAGGGTGCGCACGGCATTCCGGGATCGGCCATCGTCATTCTCGCGGCGACGCTCGCGGCCATTCCGGCCATCCCGGTGATCGGTCTCGTCCTGATTCTGCCGGTCGACTGGTTCGTCGGGATCGCGCGGGCCATCACCAACCTGCTGGGTAACTGCGTGGCGACGCTCGTCGTGGCCGCATGGGAAAAAGATGTCGACTTTGCCCGAGCGCACAAAGTGCTCAACGGTGTGCTGCCGTACGAACCGGTCGCGACATCCGACGAAGCTATCGAAGGTGCGGCACCTGCCAATGCGGCACTGACGCGCTGAATCGCAAAACAGAGAGGATCACTAGAGGAATCGTGATCCTCGTGGCACAAACAAGCCTTTTCAGCCGACGCCGCGTATGACGGCGTCGGCGCCTTTATCTGGAGTCAAACGCAACATGGCCCTCGCCCCGCAAGACCCGAACGCACCGGAATTCGTGCGCCGTTACGTCAACCTGGCAGATCCGCGTCTGGGTGC
>NZ_MAOS01000060.1:0-35747 GCF_001721285.1 Pandoraea sp. ISTKB | reverse complement strand
GGCGGTGAGCAGCAGATGCTCGCCATGGCGCGTGCGCTGATGAGCCAGCCCAAGCTGTTGCTGCTCGACGAGCCGTCGATGGGGCTCTCGCCGATCATGGTGGAGAAGATCTTCGAGGTGGTGCGTACGGTATCGAGCGAAGGCGTGACGGTGCTGCTCGTGGAGCAGAACGCGCGTCTTGCGCTGCAAGCCGCGCACCGTGGCTACGTGATGGACAGCGGCCTGGTCACCATGACGGGTGACGCGAAGGACATGCTCGACGATCCGAAGGTGCGCGCGGCGTATCTCGGGGAGTAGCGCTACCGCCCCACTCACACCCGGCTTCACAGTTACTTAACCACGTCGCAGCACGCATTATCGCGTTGCTGCACGGCCCTTGTTGTGCCTTGTTCTGGAGAAGACGCTATGCAGAGTCTCAAATTTCCGTTGCACACCCTCCCCCTTGCGTTGCTGAGCGCCTTTGCGTGCGCAGCGTCCGCACAATCCGCTGCACCCGTGGTCGTGAAGATCGGACACGCCGCAGCACTGACAGGCGGCATTGCGCATGTCGGCAAGGACAGCGAAAACGGCGCGCGTCTGGCCATCGAAGAAATCAACGCCAAAGGGCTGACGATCGGCGGCAAACCCGTGCGTCTCGAACTCGACAGTCAGGATGACGCAGGCGATCCGCGTACGGCGACACAAATTGCGCAGAAGCTCGTCGACGACAATGTGGTAGCTGTCGTCGGGCATCTGACGTCGGGCACGTCGATTCCCGCGTCGCGCATCTACAACGATGCGAATGTCGTACAGATCTCCCCGGGCGCGACGAACCCGGCATTCACCTTGCAGGGTTACAAGACGACGTATCGTGTTGTAGGCACGGATGCCCAACAAGGTCCGGCACTCGCCGCCTACGCGGCGAAGCAACTGGGTGTGAAGATGGTCGCAGTACTCGATGACTCGACGGCATACGGCCAGGGACTTGCCACGGAATTCGAAAAGAGTGCAAAGTCGCTCGGTATCAAAGTCGTCGCGCACGAAGCCACTAACGACAAGGCCGTCGACTTCCGCGCCGTGCTCACGAAATTCAAGGGGCTCAATCCCGACGCCATCATGTACGGCGGCATGGATGCTACCGGCGGCCCGTTGGCCAAGCAGGCAAGGCAGCTTGGCATACGCGCCAGGATTCTGGCCGGGGACAGCGTGTGCACGGAGGAACTGCCGAAGCTCGCAGGCGACGCTGCCGCGAACGTGGTCTGCTCACAAGCGGGTATCGCGCTGGAAAAGATGCCCACCGGTGCACAATTCGTCGCCAAGTATTCCAAGCGCTTCAATGTCCCGGTGCAAATCACCGCTCCCTTCTCATACGACAGCGTCTATATCATCGTCGATGCCATGAAGCGCGCAAACTCGACGGATCGCGCGAAGGTTCTGGCTGCCATGCCATCGACGGATTACAAGGGGATCATCGGGGAAACGGCGTTCGACTCGCACGGCGATCTTCGCCACGGAGTCATCTCGCTGTTCACGTATAAGGCGAACAACAAGACCGTGCTCGATATCGTCCGGATGTAAGCCGATCGTCGTCGGCCACGCTTCGTCGCGGTACTGAGCGACGAAATGCCAGCGTAGGGGGTACACCCGCGGTGGTCGCGCAATTCAGCCTTGCGCGGCTGCCGACCTCACACGCTTCGATTCCGACGAATCACGAGCAGCGAGAACGTCGAGAGTAATAAGCCGAACGTGACGGCAATCGCGGGCGCAAACGGACGTCGCGTGAACTCGACCAGCCAGACGGAAACCGGCTGCGTCAGCCCCCCGAACACGGCAACGGCAAGGCTATATACGGTGCCCATGGCAGTCACGCGCACGGACTTCGGGAACAGCTCCGAAATGAGCGTCACGGAAGGCGAGCCCTGAATCGTGTAGGGCACGATAAGGAAGACGATCACCACGAAAAGCCGCGCCACGCTCGGCGCACTGCTCAGCCACAGGTAGGCGGGATAGATGCCCACGATCAGGATGGCGCGCCCAATCAGAATCGGTGCCCATCGGCCTTTGGCGTCGGCTATCTTACCGGCCAGCGGCGACAGGACAGCGAGCATGACGCCGCTGACGAACGCACAGGCATACGAACCGCTCTCGCCGAGCTTCAGCTCGCGAATGGCGAAAGTGGGAATAAAGAAGATGATCATGTAGGCCGTGATGGTCCCGCCCATAAGCAGGAGCACGCCACCGAACACGTTGCGCTTGTGCTCTGTCAGCAACGTCTTTAACGGCTGGCGGCTTTCCTGCACTTCGCCTGCCTCCGGTTCATGCTCGGCGAGACGACGACGAATGTAGACGCCGACAGGAAGAATGGCTGCGCCGCACAGGAACGGAATACGCCACCCCCAGGCATAGAGATCCTCGTGAGGCAACACGTGCGACAGCACTGCCGCCGACGCAGCACCCATGGCGATGCCGATGCCCTGACTGGCGAGCTGCCAGCTCGTGTACCACGCCCGAGACCCCGAGGGCGCATGTTCGAGCAGGACAACCGTGGAAGGTCCGACTTCTCCCCCAGCGGAAAACCCCTGAATCAATCGGGCAAGCACGATGATGCACGGTGCGGCAATGCCCGCGCTATCGTATGTCGGCGCAAGACCGACCATGCAGGCACCCAGTGCCATGAGCGACAAGGTGAGTGTCATCGCCGCGCGTCTGCCTGCCCGATCCGCATAGATACCGATGAGAATGCCGCCAAGCGGCCGAATCAGAAAGCCCAATGCAAAGGTCGTCGCAGACATCAACAACTGACCGTGCTCGTTCAGCGGTGAGAAGAAGTTCTTGCCGATGACGATGGCGAAGAAACCGAATACCGTGAAGTCGAAGAATTCGAGTGCGTTACCGATTGTCGTGGCGACGAGCAGACGCGATCGGCGGATTCGAACCGGCGCCTCGACGCCGTCATAGGTCATTGGGTGTCGCATTGTTGTCTCTTGAATGAACGCGGTCTTCCGCTTTATTTGGGGTGAAATGCGTCTTTCGGAAAATGGCCAAGCGCCTCAAGGAGTTGCGCCCATCCCCTTACGCCTTCCGTGATCGAACTCAGTCGGAAGAACTCATTGGGTGCGTGCACGTCCTCGTCGGGCAGGTTGTAGCCGAACATCAGCGTGTCGACGCCGAGATGCGCCTTGAACAGCGAGGTAACAGGTACGCTCGCACCCAGTCGCACGTGAAGCGGCGTTCTTTCGAACTCGGTGGTCAACACCTGCTCGGCGGCAAGCACGAGCGGATGGTCCATCGCCAATGTCGACGCCGGCGCCCCATCAAAGCGGTGCAGAATCTCCAGCCCCACGCCCTGAGGGCACACCGCGTGCAAATGCCGCTCCACGGCGTGCAGGACGGACTCCGACGTCTGTCCGGGCACGATGCGCACCGTCAACTTGGCGCGAGCGGTGTTCGGGATGATCGTCTTGCCGCCCTCCCCGGTGTATCCGCCCCACATGCCGTTGATGTCGAGCGCCGGACGAAGCGTAATTTGCTCGCGCGCGGTATAGCCGGGTTCGCCGTGTGCGATAGCGTCGACATCGTCAAAGAATGCCGCCTGATCGAAGGGAAAAGTCGCCGTATCATCGCGCTCCCGTTGTGTCGGCGGTGTGGCATTCGCATAGAATCCCGGGACCGCCACCGTGCCATCGGAACGGTGCAACGACGCTACGATGACGGCCATCTCATGAAGCGCATTGCGCACACATCCGCCGTATCGGCCCGAATGCAGATCCTTGCTTGCGGTCGTCACGCGGAATTCGAGTTGTCCGGCGCCACGTGCCCCCGTGTTGATCGTCGGTACGGTGGCGCTCGCCCGTCCGCCGTCGGCCGACAGCACCGCATCGACATCCAGTCGATCGCGATACCGGTCGACGATTGCCGTCAAAGACGGGCTTCCCGTCTCTTCCTCGCCTTCCAGAAAGACTTTGACGTTGACCGGAAGCGCCCCTTGCACCTTGAGAAACGCGGCAATGACTTCCAGCGCAACGACGGTTGATCCCTTTACATCGGACGCCCCTCGCGCATAAACGCGACCATCCTTATGCGTCGGCTCGAACGGCGGTGTGCGCCATAGCTCGACCGGATCCGCGGGCTGAACGTCGTAATGCCCGTAGATCATGATCGTCGGCTTACCGGGTGCGCCCAGCCACTCGCCGAACACCGCAGGTTCCCCGCCACCATCCAGCTCACACACGTTCGACAAACCGATTTCACGCAAACGTTCGAGCAAATACGCTCTTGCCGCTTGCATGTAGGGGGCGAACTGCGGGTCAGGACTGACACTGGGAATACGTAGCAAAGCGTCCAATCGGGACACGATGCCCGAATGTTCCGCGTCCAGGAAATCGAGGACTTTCAAGATCATGAAGTCTTCCGGTTGATGTCTGGATGAATGCCGCCATGGCTCATCAATGACACCAGCGTAAAAAGCCAAAAATCATGCGTCCAATGCATTATTTTTTTAATTATGATGATATTTATTGATACAAAAAGACGAAGAAGGGGAGCGAGAGATCGATGAACCTGCACCATCTGACACATTTTCTGGCGGTTGCCGAGACGGGTTCGTTCAGCAGGGCATCGGAGGTCGTGCATCTGACACAGCCGGCATTGAGTCGCAGTATTCAGATGCTGGAGCAAGAACTTGGCGTGAAGCTCTTCGACCGGATTGGCAAACGCAACGAGCTCACGCCGTTCGGCATCGCGTTGGTTGAAAAGGCGAGAAAAATCACGGCAGAATCCGCGGATCTGAAGCGCACGATCAAGCTGTTGAGCGCCGGTGACGGCGGGGTCATTCGCGTGGGAATGGGATATGCGCCGAACGCAATGTTTGCGGGGCCATTGCTGTCATGGGTGCTCACGCACTATCCCGGCGTCACCCTACACCTGAGCACCGGAAGTCCCGAAGCACAACTGGCACTGTTGAGAGAACGGGTTCTGGACGGGCTACTGGTGCACTCGCGTGCGATCCGGCCCCACGACGATCTGGAAATCAGTCTCGTAGGCTCGATGCAATCGGGCTTCATGTGCAAGCGCGGGCATCCTCTGGCAAAGCGCCGCAACGTTGCCTTCGACGACATCGTCAAGTACCCCGTCGTCTCGACCATGCTGAGCGACGAAGTCGCTCGTACACTGGTGCAGCAGTACGGGCCGACGGCGCATGCCGACCGAATATTGCGGGCGACTTCCGATTCGATTGCCGCCTTGATCGAAGCCGTGCAAAACACAGACGCCGTGTTCTTCGGCGCGATGGGCGCGGCTCGATCGCTTCTGGAAAATGGCAGTTGGAGACAACTCAAACTCACGCCGACGCTGGACGTGCACGCCCCCTATGCATTCGTCACGCTGACCGACCGAACACAGTCCCCCATGCTCGATAAAGTCCGTGCGTTTTGCATCCAGCTCGTCGCGCAGAAAATCAAGACTGGTGGCGCGACATAGCCCGGCATGCCGTCATGTACCGCTGAGAAGGATGTGGCGGAAGGCAGCCGGAGTCGAACCGACCTGGGAGCGTCTGACGCCCCCAACCGGGTTTGAAGCCCGGCCGCATCACCGGATACGGATGCCTTCCTTAAGAGGGTGCAATGAGAGTGCTGTGTGATGGCAACGCCCGCGCACCGCGCGAAGCCCTGCCGTAATGCCGTAATGCCGTAATGCCGTGATTTGAACTACGCACCGCCCCACGTCACGCCGGGACGCTGCACATGCCAGTCACCAACGCGGCGAGTATATCCCGCACGATCGAAGAACTCCAGAATCTGAATCGCGCGCTTGCGCCCCAGACCCGTCGCATCCCGAAACGCGCCCGCCTCCACCCGGCCACCGGCACCGGAAACGATGTCCGCCAACGCCTGCACGCACGCGTCGTCGTAAAACAGATCCTTGACGATCTGATGCACCCGCCCTTGCCGCGCAAGCTTGCGCAGCACCGCACGCACACGATCCTCGGGCACGTTCAACTCACGTCCCATATCGCGCACCCACGGCGGATCGAAGCGTCCCTGCGCCACCTTCGGCAACAACGCCTCGGCCAGTGCATTCTCCTCGTCCGTCATCTCGACGCGATGCGTCGGCAGATGCCACCACGCGCCCGTGCGCGCCACCACGCCCTCGCTCAGCAACGACTGCACGATCACCCGCCAACGCCCGGCATCCAGCGCGGGCCACGCCATACGGCCCAGACGCGCCGCGTCCAGCCCCGGATCATCCGGCACTCTTGCGTGATAGTCGCCCAGCGACGTCACCACGCGCGCGCGCATCGCCTCCCACGCCTGCGGCGCGAAGGCCAGCGACTCACCCTCCGCACCGGGCAGCACGACGGCATGCTGCGGCCACGTCCATTGGCCCGCCGAGGGATCGGTATTTCGTCGACCCGCGCCCTCAGCCGACAACCCCGTGAGCGCCACCACCTGTGAGCTCGTCAGACCGAACGGCGATTGCGCCAGCAATGCATCGAGCCCGTTGCCGTCGAGATAGTCGGCCACGGCGTCGAGCCACGCCAGCCGCGCCGCGGAGCGACGCTTGCGCTCCGGCGCTGCCGGATCCAGCACGCGTCCGCCCCCGACAGTCGCCGTCGCCTGCGGATTACGCACGATGAAGCGGTCGCCCGGCATCGTGCAGACAGGGGTATCGAAAACCAGTTGCACACGCATCGACTGCCCCGGCGCGAGCGTGTCGCCGCCCAGCAGCACCGTGCGCGCCTGCACGTGTGTCGTGCCCAGATGCACGTGCAACGGAAACCATTGCGTGAGCGGTGCACTGCCGTCCAGCCAATGCAGTTCCACATCCACATGCGTCGACGGCGCCGACAGCCCCGGCGCGACGATCCAGTCACCCCGGCCGAGCTGGTCCCGTTCGATGCCCGCCAGATTCAACGCGCAGCGCTCGCCGGCCCTGCCGGCATCCACCGCCCGATTCTGCGCATGAATGCTGCGCACCCGCACCGGTAATCCCTGCGGCATCACCGTGAGCGTATCGCCCACACGCACGGTGCCCGCAAACGCCGTGCCGGTAACGACCGTGCCATGCCCGGCCAGCGTGAATACCCGATCGACGGCCAGACGGAACAGCGCGTCGTCGCGACGCGCGGCATTGCCGGACGCCAGCAACGCTTGCGCCGCATGCGTCAGATGCTCGCGCAACGCGCTCACACCGGCGTCGCCGGACGTCGTCGCCGACACCGGTATCACGTCGGCCTGCGCGAGCGGTGTGCCCGCGAGCCACTGCGAAATTTCCTGCGTGACCGCTGCGAGACGCGCGGCATCCACGCGATCCGCTTTCGACAACGCGACAACGCCACGCTTCACACCCAGCATCGTCAGAATGGCGAGATGCTCACGTGTCTGCGGCATGATACCGTCGTCTGCCGCGATCACCAGCAGCGCGAAGTCGATGCCGACCGCACCGGCCGCCATCGTATGAATCAGCTTCTCGTGCCCGGGCACATCGATGAAACCCAGCACCTCGCCGTCGGGCAACGGTGTGTAGGCATAGCCCAATTCGATGGAAATACCGCGCGCCTTTTCTTCCTTGAGACGATCGGTATCGACGCCCGTCAACGCACGTACCAGACTCGTCTTGCCGTGGTCGATGTGACCCGCGGTACCGACGATCATGCGCGAAGCTCCGCGAACTGCAACGCCAGACGCGGCTCGTCATCCGCTTCAAGACAGCGCAGGTCGAGCCAGAGGGTCTGATCCGCAATGCGCCCGATGACCGGATACGGCAGCTCGCGCAACGCCGTTTCGAGTCTGGCCAGCGCACGGCCACTGCCTCGCTTGGCACCGCCGGCCGGCGCAATCGCCAGCCCGTAGCTCGGCAGTTGCTCGACCGGCAACGCACCGCTGCCGATCTGGCTGACCATAGGCGCAGCCGTCACGGTGTATGCGTCGCCAAGCGATTTCGCGAGCACCGGCACCAGCCGCTCGGCCTGTGCGGCCATTTCTGCGCGCGTACGCGTGAGCAGACGCAGCGTCGTCAACCGCTCGGTGAGATGGTCCGGATCGCGATACAGACGCAACACCGGCTCCAATGCCGCCAGCGTCAGTTTGCCCACGCGAAGCGCGCGTTTGAGCGGATGCTTCTTGATCTTCGCGATGAGATCCTTGCGCCCGACGATCATGCCCGCCTGCGGTCCGCCAAGCAGTTTGTCGCCCGAGAACGTGACGAGGTCGGCGCCTGCCGCGATCGTCTCCTGCACGGTAGTCTCATGCGGCAACCCCCAGCGCTCCATCGGCGTGAGCGTGCCGCTGCCCAGATCCACCGCCACAGGCACACCGTGTGGTTTGGCGATCTCGACGACTTCCGAGACGTCGACACTCTTGGTGAAGCCCGTCACTTCGTAATTACTGCAATGCACCTTCATCAGCAGCGCGGTCTTGTCGCCGATGGCATTGCGATAGTCGGCCGGGTGCGTGCGGTTGGTCGTGCCGATCTCGACGAGCGTCGCGCCCGCATGCGTCATGATGTCGGGAATGCGAAACGCGCCGCCGATCTCGACCAGCTCGCCGCGCGAGACCACGACTTCGCGACGCTTGGCGAGCGTTGCCAGCATCAGCAGCACGGCCGCCGCATTGTTGTTCACGACGGTAGCCGCCTCGCCACCGGTCAGCTCACACAGCAATGGGGCGATGAGATCGTCGCGATCCCCGCGTCCGCCTGTCGCCAGATCGAATTCAAGGTTGGCGGGCGCGGTGAGCGCTTGAATGACCGATTCGATAGCCACTTCGGGCAACAACGCACGCCCGAGGTTCGTGTGCAGCACGGTGCCGGTGAGATTGAAGACGGGGCGCAGCGTCGGCCGGTTGCGCGCGCTCAGCTCGCCGACGATGCGTGCACCGAACGCCGCCGGCGTCAGCAGGTCATGCGTGAGCGTACCGGCCAGCGCCGACGCCCGGCACGCATCCAGATCGCGACGCAACGCGCCCGTGACCTGTGTGCGGCCGAAGTCGGCCAGCGCCGCCTGAAGCTCGGCCATGCCGAGCAACCGGTCGAGCGACGGCAAATCGGCCGCCCCCGCCCGTACGTCATCCTGTTTGACCATCGGCATCCCCGTCATCCCTGTCATCCCCTCAGGCCTCTTCGGCGTTTTGCCAGAGCAACGGATTCCCGTTGGCGCGTGCATACCCGGCTTCGCCCATCAGCACATCGAGCGCGAGACTGGCGAGGTCGTCGGCGACCGGCTCCACGAACGGGTCCTTGTCCTGATAGAAAATCTTGCGATAGCTGTGACAGTCGTCGCACGACTCGGCACGGATGGGCGCCGACGCGACGCGCTTGGCCGCCTCGTCGAGCTTCGGACGTCCGTCCTCCCCCTTGAGCAGGCCGCCGTCCGCTGCCGCGATCTCGGCGCCGGAAGCGGCAGCATCGCCCGACGTGTCGACCACGTGATACGCGACATGCTCGCTCGCTTCGCAATGCGTGCACTTCACGCGAACCATGTGCCATTCGGTCGAACACAGACCGCAGCAGAGATAGCGGTAGCCCTCGTGCGCGCCGCCGATACGCACGACGCTCGCCACCGGCAGCGTGCCGCACATGGGACAGACGTTGGGGACGTCGAGCATCGGTACGTCACCCGCCTCGAACGTGCTGGCCACGCCCGTCCAGAGCACTTGCAGCGCCGCCATCAGAAACGGCGCACTCGCGGCGTCGACACCCTTGCCGTGGCCGGCGAGCAACGCCTGCGCGCCCGCTTCGAGCGTCGCCGGATCGGCTGCACGCACGCGATCGATAACGCCCCTGACCGCCGCCGGCAGATTGGCTTGCGCGGAAACCGCGTCGAGCAGCGGGGTCAGCAACGGTTGCCAGCGGCCAATGTCGTAGCCGCCGGTCGCAGGCACGAGCGGCATGCAGTGCTGCTGCGCCTGTTCAATCGATTCGAGGGACGGACGCTCAGGCTGAAAGTTGTCGAGCACGCGCTGCTGCGCATCGACGAGTGCGGCCATCAATCGCAGGTAGTCGCCGAGCGGATGCCCGTCGGCCAGTTGACGCAAACGCGCCGCGCGCGCCGAAAAGACTTCGGCACGTTGCGGCATGCGCAGGCGGGGAATGGAGGTGCGATCGAGAGATTCGATCTGTCCGGGTTCGAGAATGCGTTGCAAGGTGGCCGGCCTCGTAAGAGCGTCCGGCCACCAGCAGGGCCGGACTTATTTGTTGAGCTGCTTGTACCAGGCGCGATGGTGTTTCCACGCCCAGCCGCGGGTGACGGTACCGCGCGTCATGGCGCGCACGGAACCCTTGATCCAGATCGCCGCGTAGATGTGCGTAATGATGCCGCAAATCAACACGAATGCACACACCGCGTGCACGTCGGACGCCAGACGAATCACCCAGATCGGGAAGTAGAACGCGAAGTACGCGCGCCAGATCACGATCCCCGAGAGCAACAACCCGATCATGCACAACACCATCACGTAGAAAAGCAGCTTCTGTCCGGCGTTGTAACGCCCGACTTCCGGCAGATTCTCTTCGCGATTGTTGAGCACGTCGCCGATCTTCTTCATCCACTCGGTGTCGCGCTGCTCGAACTTGTTATAGCGGGCGAGCCGCATGGCAAGCCAGACGAAACCGACGAACATCACGAGACCGACGAACGGATGCAGCACCCGCGTCCACGGCCCGCCACCGAACAGATTGGTGAGCCAGAACATCGACGGATGGAACAGCGCCAGCCCGGAGAGCGCGAGCAGGATGAACGTGCCCGCGACAATCCAGTGGTTGATGCGCTCCGCGGCGTTGTAGCGCTCGATCAGATCGTCTTTCTTGTGTTCGCTGTGTTCTTGCGACATGGTCAGACCTCCTCGTGCGTGACAACGCCCTTCGAGCCGTCGGGCCCCTTGCGAGACGCATCGTACCGGCGGGCTTCCTCTTCATCTTCCTCGGTCGTTTCGTTCGGACCGGTCTTGATGTAGTGGAAGAAGCCGGCGATCGCCGTGAGCGCCATGGCGGCGACCCCCAGCGGTTTGGCGATGCCCTTCCAGAACGTCACCATCGGACTGATGCGCGGATTGTCCGGCAGGCCGTGATACAGCGACGGCTTGTCGGCATGATGCAGCACATACATCACGTGCGTGCCGCCCACGCCCGCCGGATCGTACAGCCCCGCGTTGTCGAAGCCCCGCGACTTCAGGTCTTCGATACGCTCGGCCGCCTGGTCCTTCATGGCGTCCTTGGTGCCGAACATGATCGCACCGGTCGGGCACGTTTTCACACACGCCGGCTCCAGCCCCACGGACACGCGATCGGAACACAGCGTGCACTTGTACGCCTTGTGATCCTTCTGCGAAATACGCGGGATGTTGAACGGGCATCCGGTAATGCAGTACCCGCAGCCGATACATGCTTCCTCGTGGAAGTCGACGATGCCGTTTGCGTACTGCACGATGGCGCCCGGCGACGGGCAGGCCTTCAGGCAGCCCGGATCCTCGCAATGCATGCAGCCATCCTTGCGGATGAGCCACTCGAGGTCGCCCTTCGGGTTTTCGTACTCGGTGAAACGCATGAGCGTCCACGAGTCCGCCGTCAGGTCGGCCGGGTTGTCGTACACGCCGACGTTGGTGCCGACTTCGTCTCGCAGATCGTTCCACTCCATGCAGGCGGTCTGACACGCCTTGCAGCCGATGCACTTCGAAACGTCGATGAGTTTGGCGACGTCGCCCGTGTGCGCTTCACGCACCGAGGGCGACGGCAAGGTCGTTGCCGAGCGCCGTTTGATATCCAGTGATTGCAATGCCATGGCGCCCCCTTATGCCTTCTCGACCTTCACCAGGAACGACTTGAACTCAGGTGTCTGCGAATTGCCGTCGCCCACGATCGGCGTCAGTGTGTTCGCGAGGAACCCGGGTTTGGTCAGTCCCTTGAAGCCCCAGTGAATCGGAATGCCCACGTGATGAATCGTCTTGCCGTCCACCTTGAGCGCCCGCAGACGCTTGGTGACGACCGCCTTGGCCTTGATATAGCCGCGGTTGGACGACACCTTGACCGTGTCACCCGCCACGATCCCGATCTCCTTGGCCAGCGCCTCGCCGATTTCGACGAACTGCTCCGGCTGGATGATCGAGTTCAGCAGCGCATGCTTGGTCCAGTAGTGGAAATGCTCGGTCAGACGATAGGTCGTCGCCACATACGGGAACTTGTCCGCCTTGCCCATCGTGGCCAGATCGTCCGGGAACACGCGGGCGCCCGGGTTGCTCGTGGCCTTCGGTTGCTTCGGATGCAGCGGGTTGTAGCCCAGCGGCGTCTCGAACGGCTCGTAGTGCTCGGGGAACGGCCCTTCGGCCATGCCCGCCTTGGCGAAGAAGCGCGCCACGCCTTCCGGGTTCATGATGAACGGACTCATGCCACCGGCCGGGTCTTCGTCCACCTTGAAGTCCGGCACGTCGGCCCCGCCCCAGGTCTTGCCGTTCCACCACACCAGCTTGTGCTTCGGATTGAACGGCTTGCCCGCGAGGTCGGCAGACGCACGGTTGTAGAGAATGCGACGGTTCGCCGGCCATGCCCACGCCCAGTTCAACGTCTGACCGATGCCGGTCGGATCGCTGTTGTCGCGACGTGCCATCTGGTTACCCGCCTGCGTCCACGAACCCGCGAAGATCCAGCAGCCCGACGACGTACTGCCGTCGTCCTTCAGCTCCGCAAAGCCGGCCAGTTGCTCACCCGCCTTGCGCGTGACCTTGGTCGGATCCTTCGGATCGACGATGTCCTTGAGCGCGCGGCCGTTGTACTCCTTGGCAAGCTCCTCGGGCGACGGGCTCTCCGGCTGGGCATACGGCCATGCCAGATTGACGATCGGGTCGGGATACTTGCCGCCCTGCGTCTTGTACATCTCGCGAATGCGCAGGAACAGGCCCGACATGATCTCGATGTCGGTGCGCGCCTCGCCCGGCGGCTCGGCACCCTTCCAGTGCCATTGCAGCCAGCGGCCCGAGTTGACCAGCGCGCCATCTTCTTCGGCGAAACAGGTCGTCGGCAGGCGGAACACCTCCGTCTGGATCTTGCTGGAGTCGACGTTGTTGTGCTCGCCGAAGTTCTTCCAGAACTCCGACGTCTCGGTCGCCAGCGGGTCCATGATCACGAGGAACTTGAGCTTGGCAAGCGCCTGATCCCACTTGAACTTGGCCGGGGCCGCCGCGAGCGGGTTGAAGCCCTGTGCGATGTAACCGGTCATCTTGCCCTGGTTCATCAGCTCAAGCACTTGCAGCAGGTCGTACGGCTTGTCGAGCTTGGGCAGATAGTCGTAGCCCCAGTTGTTCTCGGCGGTCGCCGCATCGCCCCACCACGCCTTCATCAGGCTGACGTAGAACTTCGGGTAGTTCTGCCAGTAGCTCAACTGGTTCGGGCGCAACGGCTTTTGCGTGCGCGCCGTCAGATACTGCTCGACGGTCTGCTCGGCCTGCTTCGGCAACGACATGTAGCCCGGCAGCAGATCGGTCATCAGGCCCAGATCGGTCAGGCCCTGAATGTTCGAGTGACCGCGCAGCGCGTTCATGCCGCCGCCCGCCACACCGATGTTGCCCAGCAGAAGCTGCACCATGGCGCCGGTACGGATCATCTGCGAGCCGATCGAGTGCTGCGTCCAGCCGAGCGCGTACATGATGGTCATGGTGCGCGTGGGCGTGGAGCACTCGGCGATCTGCTTGTAGATGTACTCGACCTTGTCGGCCGGTGTACCGCACACCCGCTCGACCATGTCGACGGTGTAGCGCGAGTAATGCTGCTTCATCAACTGGAACACCGTACGCGGGTGTTGCAGCGTCGGGTCGGTGAGGACGTAACCGTCCGCGCCCTTCTGGTAGTCCCAGGAGCTCTTGTCGTACGTGCGCTTCTCGGCGTTATAACCCGAGTAGATGCCGTCTTCGAACGCAAACTCGTCTTTCACCAGGAAGGTGAAGTCGGTGTAGTTCTTGACGTATTCGTGCTGGATCTTGTCGTTCGTGAGCAGGTAGTTGATCAACCCGCCAAGGAAGACGATATCCGTGCCGGTACGGATCGGGGCGTAATAATCCGCGACCGATGCCGAACGGTTGAAGCGCGGGTCGACGACGATCAGGCGCGCCTTGTTGTGCGCCTTCGCCTCGGTCACCCATTTGAAACCGCACGGGTGTGCCTCGGCTGCGTTGCCGCCCATGATGAGTACCAGATCCGCGTTCTTGATGTCGACCCAATGGTTCGTCATCGCTCCACGGCCAAACGTCGGGGCAAGACCTGCCACCGTCGGGCCGTGTCAGACACGTGCCTGGTTATCGAATCCCAGCATCCCGGTACTGCGGATGACTTTGTGCGTGATGTACCCGACTTCGTTGCTCGATGCCGACGCGGCCAGCATGCCGGTGGTGAGCCAACGGTTGACCGTCATGCCGTCGTCCGTCTTTTCGACGAAGTTGGCATCGCGGTCGGCCTTCATCAGCTTGGCGATGCGATCGAGCGCGTCGTCCCACGAAATCCGTTCCCACTTGTCGGAACCCGGCTTGCGGTATTCCGGATAGGTGAGGCGGTTCGGGCTGTGGATGAAGTCGATGAGGCTGGCGCCCTTCGGGCACAACGTGCCGCGATTGACCGGGTGATCGGGGTCGCCTTCGATGTGAAAAACGCTCTTCTTCGCGTTTTTCGCACCGTCGCCGTAGCTGTACATGAGCAGCCCGCAGGCCACCGAACAGTACGGACAGGTATTACGGGTCTCGGTCGCTCGCGCCAGCTTGAACTGACGGACTTCCGCCAGCGCCGCGTCGGGCGCGAACCCGAGCATTGCCAGGCTGGACCCGGCCAGCGTTGCGCCACTCACTTTGAGGAACTGGCGCCTGGACATATTAAGCATGGGGGAATTCTCCTCAAATTTTGAGAAACTTTGCGGGAGTGTGTTGAGTATAGAGCAAAGAAGTAATGATTTCCGTGACTTAGCACAAACCATGCCGTATGTTGCGTTGAGCTTTGGTTGCGGGGGATTACATGGGAACTTCCTTGACATTTTGGTATTCTGAGCGTCACTTTGGTCACGGTCCCCGGTAATGGATACATTGCCCCCAGAAGATGACGTGACGAGCCTGATCGCCTGTCCGAACTGCGACACCCTGCACCGTCGCACGGACCTGCCGCCGCACGAGACTGCTCGCTGCGTTCGTTGTCACTCAGTGCTTTACCGCTCTCCCGACCTGCGTCTGTCGCGTGTGCTCGCGCTCACGCTGACGTGCCTGATCGTGTTCGCCATCGCGAACGCGTTTCCCATCGTCGAGATCGAGGTTCAGGGCATCTATACCGAGACCACGCTCGTGGGCGCCGCCTGGGCGCTGTATCGGGAAGGCATGTGGCTCGTCGCGCTGCTCGTGTTCGCCACGACCGTGCTGTTTCCCCTGTCGCAACTGCTCGCGCTGATCCATCTGATCACGCCGCTCTCGTTGGGGCGACGCCCGTATGGTGTGTTCCACGTGATGCGCGCCATCGAGTTCTGCCGCCCGTGGGGCATGATCGAGGTCTTCATGCTCGGCGTACTGGTTTCGCTGGTCAAACTCTCGGCCATGGCCAGCGTGCTGCCCGGCATCGCCCTCTGGGCGTTCGGCGCGCTGACCATGCTGCTCGCGCTGGTGCTCTCCTACGACCTGCGCAATCTCTGGATCGTGATCGACCGTACGCCCGATCCGGCCGTGGAAGCGCTGAAGGCGGCGAAGGCTGCCGAGGCGTCCACGACGAATGCCACGAATGCCACGAAAGCGATGCCGTCGCGCCCGGTGACACGATGAAATATCTCTCCGCCAAAGCGGCAGGACTCGTCGCGTGCCATGTTTGCGGGCGCCTTTCGCGCGAGGTCAAGACACTGGAGAAGGCGCGTTGCCCGCGCTGCAACGCGGTGCTGCACCAGCGCAAGGTCGACAGCCTCACCCGCACCTGGGCCTTGCTGATTGCGGCGGCGATCCTGTACATTCCCGCCAACGTGCTGCCCATGATGCAGACCCGCTCGCTGCTCGGAAACTCCAGCGACACCATCATGAGCGGCGTGATCTATTTCTGGACCAGTGGCGAGTACGATCTGGCCATCGTGGTCTTCACCGCGAGCATTCTCGTCCCGATGCTCAAGCTCTTTGCGCTGTCGCTGCTGTGCTTTACCGCGCAGCGCGGCGTGCGCTGGAAACCGCACCAACGCACAAAGCTGTATCACATGGTCGAGTTCATTGGCCGCTGGTCGATGCTCGATGTCTTCGTCGTCGCGCTGATGGTGGCGCTCGTAAACATTCAGTCGCTGGCCGTGATTCAGGCCGGCCCCGGCATCGTAGCCTTCGGCTCCGTGGTCGTGCTCACCATGCTGGCCTCCATGCAGTTCGACCCTCGCCTGATCTGGGATCAGATCCGCGACGACGACACCGAACAGGACGATCATGACTGATCCGAAAGACCCGAAAGACACACAAGATCCGCAACCGTCGAAAGGCGCGACGCCCGGCGGCACCGACGCCCTGCCGACACCGGCCATCGAGCCGCGCAAGCGCTGGGCGCCGTCGCTCGTCTGGCTGATCCCCCTGGTCGCCGCGGTGATCGGACTCTCGCTCGTGGCAAAGGTGCTCATCGAGCGCGGCCCCAGCGTGACCATCGACTTCAAGACGGCGGAAGGCCTCGAAGCCGGCAAGACCAAGGTCAAGTACAAGGAAGTCGACATCGGCACGGTCAAGAGCATCGAGCTGTCCGACGACCTCTCGCACGTGCGCGTGACGGTCGACCTCACCAAGAACGCCAAGAACTTCGCGGTCAAGGATTCGCGCTGGTGGGTCGTGCGCCCGCGCGTGGCCGGCGGCAGCGTCTCGGGTTTGTCGACGCTGCTCTCCGGCGCATACATCGGCGCGGACGCCGGCAAGTCGAAGGAAAGCGTCAGTCATTTCACCGGACTGGAAGTGCCGCCCGTCGTCTCCAGCGGGCAGCCGGGCAAACCGTTCGTGCTGCATGCTGCCGACATCGGCTCGCTCGACATCGGCTCCCCCATTTACTACCGGCGTATTCAGGTCGGTCAGGTCGAGGCGTATTCGCTCGATCCCGACGGCAAGGGTGTCACGCTGCGTGTCTTCGTTCAGGCGCCTTACGACCAGTATGTCGGCACCAACACCCGCTTCTGGCATGCCAGCGGCATCGATCTGCGACTCGATTCGAGCGGCTTCCAGGTCAATACGCAGTCGCTGGCGTCGGTGGTCATCGGCGGCATCGCCTTCCAGGCCCCGAGCGACTCGGGCGCGGGCGTGATCGCCAAGCCGGGACAGGAATTCCGTCTGGCGCCGGACGAAGCGACCGCCATGAAGGCGCCCGACACGCATCCGGTACGCGTGGTGTTCCGCTTCCAGCAGTCGCTGCGCGGGCTGGTTGTCGGCGCGCCCGTGGACTTCCGGGGTATCACGCTGGGTGAAGTCACGTCGATCGGCGTGGAATTCGATCAGGCCACCAAGCAGATCAATATGCCGGTGACGGTGGACATCTACCCGGATCGCCTGCGCCGTCGCGATCCGAAAAACAGTGTGCCGCCCACGGAGCTGAACAGTCACAAGATTCTCGACGCCCTCGTGCAGCGCGGCCTGCGCGGCCAGTTGCGCACCGGCAACCTGCTGACCGGTCAGTTGTACGTGGCGCTCGACTTCTTCCCGAGCGCGAAGCCTGCCAAGGCCGAGATGATCGACAACACGCTGCAAATGCCGACCGTGCCGAACACGCTCGACCAGTTGCAGCTTCAGATCGCCGACATTGCCAGCAAGCTCGACAAGATTCCGTTCGACAGCATCGGGCAGAATCTCGATTCGTCGCTGCGCAAGCTCGACAAGACGCTGGAGAGTGCGCAAGGCCTGTTCCGTCAGCTGGACAGCGAAATCGCGCCTGAGGCGAAGGCCACGCTGGGCGAAGCGAAGAAGAGCTTCGGCGCCGCCGAGCGAACCCTGTCCGAGGACGCCCCGGTGCAGCAGGACGTGCGTCAGGCCATGCAGGAACTGACGAAGACACTGCGCTCGCTCAACACCCTGGCCGATTACTTGCAGCAACACCCTGAAGCACTGCTGCGCGGCAAACCGAAGGATCCGCAACCATGACGAGGCCGCCCGAGATGACCCGTAGCCAGCCCCCGCGTTCGACGTCAGCGGCGCGCGCCACCCCGCTGGCGGCACTCGCCGCCGCAGCCACCCTCGCGCTGGTGTTGACCGGCTGCGCGTCGCCGCAGTCCACGTTCTACACGCTCACCGACGCGACCGGCACGACCGGTGCCGCGAACGCCGGCGCGACGACCGGCGCAATCGCACCGGCCGCGCCGTACGCCGTGGAAGTCTCGCCGGTCGCGGTGCCCGAGCAGGTCGACCGGCCGCAGATCGTCGTCACACGTGGCGGCGGACGCGTCGACATCCTCGAAGAATCCCGCTGGTCCGCCCCGCTCAAGACGGAGCTGACGTCGACGATCTCTCGTGATCTCACCCAGCGCCTTGGCGCGATGGATGTCTACGGACTGCCGCGTGCCGACGGATTGACGGTGTACCGCGTGTCGACGTCGGTACAGCGCTTCGAATCCGTGCCCGGTGAGCAAGCCGCCCTCACCGCCGTGTGGAGTGTTCGCAAGGTCCCGGGCGACATGGTGCTGACGTGCCGCTTTGCGGGCACCGAACCCGCGTCGGACGGGATCGCCGGGGTCGTGACCGCACAGCGCAAGCTCGTCGACCGGCTAGCCGACGGCATCGGCAACGCCATCGCCAGCAGCGCACAAGGCACGGCAGCACCCCGCTGTCCGAATTGACCGGGTCGTGAATCCAGCGCCCTGAGCACAGGCCAGCCAATCGGAAAGGTCGGGAAATCCCCATGCGCGCCGAGCGCATTACGGATTGCGCAATCGATTACGTGATGTTTAAGATGTTCGAGACTTGCCGCACGGGTCATCCGTCAGAGATGCCGGCGGCAAGTCGCCATAGCGCGAATAACTCGAACATTGGAGACACGTCATGCCCAGCCTTGCCGGCCATTTGCGCCGTACGATTGCCGTCGCTGCTTCACTCACCTTTGCGTCCCTCGCCTGCCTGTCGTCGCTTGCCCTGAGCGCCGCCCCTGCGCACGCCGCCGCCATCTCGGACGGCGTCGTCAAGATCGGCGTGCTCACCGACCTGTCGGGCGTGTCGAGCGACAACGCGGGCAAAGGCAGCGTGCTGGCCGCCACCATGGCCATCGACGACTTCTCGCGAGACCACAAGGTGCTTGGCGCACCGATCGAGCTGATCTCGGCCGACTCGCAGGGCAAGACCGATACCGGGGCGACTATCGCCCGCGAGTGGTACGACCGGGGCAAGGTCGACATGATTACCGACCTCACGTTCTCGAACGTTGCGCTCGCGGTCGACCGCATCGCCGATGAAAAGAAGAAGATCGCCCTCGTCACCGGCGCCGGATCGTCGGCCATCAGTAACGAACAATGCACGGCGCACAGCGTGCAATGGATGTACGACACCTACGCGCTGGCGAACTCGACTTCGCAGGCACTGCTGCGTCGCGGGCTCAAGTCGTGGTACTTCATCACCGCCGATTACGCATTCGGTCAGGCGCTGGAAAAGGATGCGAGCGAGATCCTCACGCGTCAGGGCGGCAAGGTCGTCGGCTCGGTGAAGCATCCGGTCAACTCGCCCGACCTGTCGTCGTACCTGCTGCGGGCGCAGACGTCCGGCGCGCAGGTCATCGCACTGGCCAACTCCGGCACCGATACCCTCAACACCGTCAAGCAGGCATCGCAGTTCAACATCATCCAGGGCGGCAAGCAGGTGTTCACGCCGCTGCTCTCCCTGATCACCGAGGTCCACGGCATGGGCCTGAAGAATGCGCAGGGCATGATTCTGACGAACGGCTTCTACTGGGATCAGGACGACCGTTCACGCGCCTTCGCGCAACGCTTCTACGCACAGCACAAGAAGATGCCGACGATGATGCAGGCTGCCGTCTACTCGGCCGTGCTCAACTATCTGAAGGCGATTCAGGCCGCAGGCACCGACGAAGCCGACGCCGTGATGGCCAAGCTCAAGTCGATGAAGATCGACGACCCGGTGATCCGCAACGGTCAGATTCGCGCCGACGGCAAGCTCGTGCACGACATGCTGCTGGTGCAGGTGAAGACGCCGGCAGAGTCGAAGTCGGAATGGGATCTGTACAAGATTCTGGAGACGATTCCGGCCGACAAGGCGTTCGCCCCGCTCGCGGAATCGAAGTGTGCGCTGGTGAAGAAGTAAGCAGCAAAGCAATGAGGCAACGTTCAGGTCGGGCGTGATGTCCGATCTGACGTTTGCCTCAGAGGTTTACTTCAGCGGTTGGCTTCAGCGCTTGAGATCGGTGGCAGACGCCGAAGGCGTTGCGCCACCGTCACGGCTCGCCCCTGCCGCCGGATCTTCCACGCGACGGAACACCAGCGCCGACGCGAGCGTAATCAGGCCAACGCAGACGAACGTCATGCGGAAACCGGCGACCGTACCCCCAACGCCGATCTCTCCCGCCTGACCGGCCAGATGGCCGAACAGTGCCAGCAACTGGCCACCGATGGTCACCCCCAGCCCGAGGGCAAGCATCTGCGCCATCGAGAACAGGCCGTTGCCGGCACTCGCACGACGCGTGCCCAGATCCTTGAGCGTGACGCTGTTCATCGCCGCGAACTGCATCGAGTTCGCACCGCCGAACACCGCCAGTTGCAGCAGCCCCAGCCAGATCGGCCAGCCCGGCCCGAACAGCGCGAAGCTGGCAATCGATCCGCCGACGACGGCCGTATTGACCATCAGAAAGCGCGTGTAGCCGTAGCGCACCACGAGCGGCGTGACCATCCGTTTGACGACGATGCCCGCCAGCGCGACCGGCAACATCATCAGGCCCGAGGCCAACGGGCTGTAACCCATGGCGACCTGAAGCAGCAGCGGCAGCAGGAACGGCACGGCGCTGCTGCCGATACGGGCGACGAGGTTACCCAGCAAGCCGAGACTGAAGCTGCGCGTCTCGAAGAGTTCGAGCGGGAACAACGGTGCTGCCCGACGACGGGCGTAGGGCCAGTAGCCCACGGTCGTCGCCACGCAGAGCAGTGCGAGCAGCACCGACGGCCACCATCCCGTATCGGAGAACGGGTGATCGAGCGCCAGCGTGAACGACACCATCGCGACCGACAGCAAGGCGAAGCCGATCCAGTCGAAACCGGTGTCGATGACCTCGTCCTGTTTGGGACGCGGGAGGTAATGTCTCACCGCGAGGCTACCGATGAGACCGATCGGCATGTTGATGAGAAAGATCCAGTGCCATGACGCGACCTGCACGAGCCAGCCGCCAAGCACCGGGCCGATCATCGGGCCGACCTGCCCGGCAATCGACACGAAGGCCAGCGCCGCCAAATACTCGCCGGCGGGAAACGTGCGCAGCACGGCCAGACGCCCGATCGGCAGGAGCATCGACCCGCCCGCCCCTTGCAGCACCCGCGCGATCACGAGCTGCGGCAGCGTGTGCGCCATCGCACAGGCGATCGAACCGAGCACGAACAGCAGGATCGCGACGAAATAGACGCGTCGCGTGCCGAAACGATCCGCGAGCCAGCCGGACGCGGGCGTCAGCATGGCCATCGTGAGCGAATAGGAAACGACCACCGGCTGCATGCGCAGCGGGTTCTCGCCAAGGCTGGCAGCCATCGCCGGCAGTGCCGTATTGACGATGGTCGTATCGAGCGCCTGCATGAAAAAGCCCGCCGCAACGATCCATAGCAGGGCGGTGAGCGTCTTGTCTTGCTTCATGCGGCGGGGGACGGCGCGCGGCGGCGAGCCACGCGTCAGAGAAGAATTAAGCGAAGGCAGAATTTTAGCGCGCTTTCACCCCGCGCCGCACCGACTCATCGATGCACGTTTCGCAGCAATCGATGAGTCTCGTGCATCACTGAGATGCCGTCCGGTGCGCGCGCCTGACGGTCTCAGGCCCGTCAGGCGATCAAAGCCATCAGGCTGTCGTGTTGACGTGATTACCGGTCGGGCTCATCAGCGCCAGAATCTGCGCCTGAATCGACATGGCCTGCGACGACAGCGCGTTGACCTGCTGGAGCTTCTCTTCAGGCGGCAGACGGTCGTTGTTGCGCACCGCGTCGAGCTGCGCCATGACCTTGGCGAGCATCTCCTTGAGCTTCTTGATGGTCTGCGAGGCGATGTCGTTGCCCCCTGCACCCGCGTCAGGCGCGGCCTGCGCCTTGCCCTGATCCTTTGCGCTCTGATTCACCGAACGCAGATCCACGAGCGTCTTGTCGCCCAGTTGGTTGACGCCATCGCTCGCGGGCGCTTCGGAAATGCCATTCGGGTTCGACGTGTTGGTCGTACCCGTGGCATTCGCGCTTCCGGTGGCCCCGGCAGCCTGCGGCGCGCTTGCCTGGCTAGCCGTATTGGTTGAATTGGCAGCCCCGGCGGGTTTGGTCCCGGCCTGCGCGGCCTGCGCCTTGTCGGCCTGCTGTTGCTGGATATGCGACTGCCAGATGTCGAGCATGCCGGACGTCGCGCTGCTCTTGGTCGGAATGATGATGGTCATGGAGCGAGGGGCCTCCGTGAAAAACGAAAAAGTAAGGATTCGAAAGTATTACGGCAGATTGCACGACTTTCTTTACCCTTCCTCCCGCACGCCACCGACCGACATGCCCCCTACATGACATCCGGATCAGGCGAGATAGCCGGAGATGCCGTCCCATAGCAGCTTCATCGCCGTTACCACCAGCAAACCGTAGCAAGCGCGGTAAATCTGGCGTTGATCCAGATTCGCGTGTAGCCGCCACCCGGCGAACACGCCGACGGGGATCGCCCACAGGCAGATACCCATCAACACCCACACCGATCCCGTCGGGCGCACCAGCAGAAGCCACGGCACCGCCTTAGTCGCATTCCCGACGGTAAAGAACAGACTCGTCGTACCGGCGTACACCTCCTTGGTCAGGCCCAGCGGCAGCAGATACATCGCCAGCGGAGGACCGCCCGAGTGCGCGACCATCGTCGTCACACCCGACGCCACCCCAGCCGTAATCGCTTTCGGCGTGGAACGCTCCCGCGTTACCGGTTTTGCCCCGGACAGCAGCCACAACCCCACGAACATCAGCGTAATCACCGCCATCACGATCGAAATCGCGCGATGGTCGAGCACGCGAAACAACCCGTATCCCACGCCGATGCCCACCAGCAATCCCGGGACCAGTCGCGCAAGATCCGGCCGCGACCATGTCGACGGCTTCCAGTAACGCAGCGCGAACAGATCCATCGCAATGAACAGCGGCGCGAGAAGTCCCCCCGCACTCACCGGGTCCATGACGAACGACAGCAACGGAATCCCCACGATAGAGAAGCCGCCGCCAAAAGCGCCTTTCATGAACGCAATCAGAAACACGGCGGCGAACGCGACGACGGCGGTCGTCACTGTCAATTCAGGACCGGACAACAGAGGCAGCGCCATCACACACTTCCTGCCGACGCGCGGCCGTGCCGACATGGCAATGCGCCTGTGGCAAAGAATTCGACAAACCATGACTGAGCGAACACGAAGCGTCTCCTTTGGACGAATGCACCTGCAAGGGAATGGGGACAAGAGAACGTTGCAGACAAGCGGCAACGGCAGGTGCAAACAGAATGCTCCGATGTTAAAGTCGGTGCAATTAAAACATTGCTCTCGGTGCAATATATGACGAAGGCCGATTATCTGAAGCTCGCCGATCAAGTCGCGGCGGATATCGCCAATGGCACGCTGGCGCCGGGCGATCGTCTGCCGCCGCAGCGAGATTTTGCGGATGCGCAGGGCATTGCCGCGTCGACGGCGAGCCGCGTCTACGCCGAACTGCTGCGGCGCGGGCTGGTCGTGGGCGAAGTGGGACGCGGAACGTTCGTCTCGGGCGACGCGCGACGCGGTGTCGCCGCGCCGGGGGAGCCTCGCGGTGTGCGCATCGATCTGGAGTTCAACTTCCCGATTCTCCCGACACAAGCGGCGCTCATCGCCAGGAGTCTCGCCGGACTGGAGCGCCCTGCCGATCTCGAACTCGCATTACGCCCGGCCACGAGCGGCGGCACGGCCGCCGTGCGCGATACCGCAGCGAAGTTCCTCGCACACGGACCGTGGGCCCCGTCGCCCGATCAACTCGTCTTTACCGGCGCCGGGCGTCAGAGCATCGCCGCCGCGCTCGCCGCCGTCGTGCCGCCCGGTGGACGATGCGGTGTCGAAATACTGACGTATCCCTTCATCAAGGGGATCGCCGCGCGTCTCGGCGTAACGCTCGTGCCGCTGGCGATGGATGAGGGCGGCGTGCGCCCCGAAGCGATACAGAACGCGCACCGCGAAGGACAACTTGCCGCTGTCTATCTCCAGCCGACGTTGCAAAGTCCACTCGGCATGACGATGAGCCCGGCACGACGCGCCGAGCTGCTGCGCGTGGTCGAGACGCTCGACATCACCGTGATCGAAGACAACGTCTATGGCTTTCTCGACGACGCCACGCCGCTCGCGGCACATGCGCCGGAGCGCTGCGTCGTCGTGGACAGTTTGTCGAAGCGCGTGGCGCCGGGTCTGAATCTGGGGTTTCTCGTCGTCCCGCCGCGGCTTCGGGAAAGTGTGATGGCGGCGGTGCGCTCGGGCGGATGGGCCGCACCGGGCTACGCGTTCGCGGCCGCGCAGCGCATGATGCGTGACGGCACCATCGAGGAACTCGTGCGACTGAAGCGCCTCGACGCGCAGGCACGCCAACGGATCGCCGCCGATTGCCTCGCAGGCTTCGACGTGCGCACGAGCGGCAAGAGCTATCACCTCTGGCTGACGCTCCCTGCGCACTGGCGCTCACAGGCGTTGGTGGCGGCCGCGTCTCGCCACGACATCGGACTGACGCCATCGACGACGTTTGCCGTTACGCCAGGCCACGCGCCCAACGCCGTAAGGCTCGCGCTCGCGGGTCCATCCATGGAGCTGCTGGACACGGGATTGCGCACCCTCGCCGGGATTCTGAACGCCCGGGAAGACGACTTCGATCTGACGGAGTGAAGCAACGACGTGACACCGAAGCGACAGCCCATCGGTGCAACGACGAGGACGCAAATGGCGAGAGGCCGGACGAACCGGCCTCTGCGTTACGGGGCATCAACTCGACATCACGCCGATCTCGCCCATCACGCCCATCACGCCCATCATGCACGAATGGCGCGATACCCCACGTGCTCCAGATGCTCGAACCTGCCTTCGTCTTCGGTGTCGCCGTTGTCGCGATTGTCGGCTGCCCCGTCGGCACGATCGTCGTCGGCAAGCGCCTCGAGACGAATCGCCGCATGAACGAGCGCGATGTGCGAGAACGCCTGCGGGAAGTTGCCGACCTGTCGCTCGTGCGTCGTGTCGTATTCCTCGGCCAGCAGCCCCACGTCATTGCGCAACGACAACAACCGTTCGAAGAGCGCGCGCGCATCCGCGTGACGCCCGATCATCACCAGACAATCGACCATCCAGAAGCTGCACGCGAGGAACGCGCCCTCACCGGCCGGCAAGCCGTCGTCGACACGACTCGTGCGATAACGCTGCACCAGTCCGTCCTTCATCAATTCGCGCTCGACGGCTTCGACGGTGCCGATCACGCGCGGATCGTCCGGGGGCAGAAAACCCACCAGCGGGATCATCAGCACACTCGCATCCATCTCTGACGAACCGTAGGCCTGCATGAAGGCGTTGCGCGACTTGTCGAAGCCGTTCGCACAGACGTCGGCGTGAATCTCCTTGCACAGTTGCCGCCAGTGCGCCACCGGCCCCGGCAAGCCGAACCGTTCGGCCGACTTGATCGCGCGATCGAACGCCACCCATGCCATCACCTTCGAATAGGTGAAGTGCTGACGTCCGCCGCGCACCTCCCAGATCCCCTCGTCAGGCTCTCGCCACACGGTCTCGAGATGCGCCACGAGTTTCGTTTGCACTTCCCACGTGGCATCGTCCGGCGGCAGCCCGCCAAGGCGTGATTGATGCAGGGCGTCCATCACCTCACCGTAGACGTCCAGTTGCAACTGCCCGACCGCGCCGTTGCCCACGCGCACAGGCTTCGATCCTTCGTAACCGGGCAGCCAGTCGACCTCCCATTCCGGCAGACGCCGCTCGCCCGACAGCCCGTACATGATCTGCACCTGAGATGGCGCGCCCGCGACCGCACGCACCAGCCAGCGACTCCAGTCGCTGGCCTCGGTGTAGTAGCCGCCGAGCATCAGCGCCTGCAAGGTCAGCGTGGCATCCCTCAACCAGCAATAGCGATAGTCCCAGTTACGCTCGCCGCCCAACTGCTCGGGCAGCGACGTCGTGGGCGCCGCCACCACACCGCCCGTCGGCACGAACGTAAGCGCCTTGAGCACGATGAGCGAGCGACGAATCGCGCTGGACCAGCGCCCGTCGAGCTGACAGCGATTGGCCCACGTGCGCCAGTAGCGCTCGGTATCGGTGAGCGCTGCGAGCGGATCGATCTCGCGCGGATCGGCGTGGTGCGACGGCACCCGCGAAAGCACGAACGGCACGGTCTCGCCCGCCTTCACGTCGAAGCGCGCGCGCAGGCTTCCCGGCACATCCTGAATCTCGACGGGGGTGCGCATCACGACCTTGTCCGGTCCGGCGATGAGCCGCATGCCGGGGCCCGTGGGATCGTCGCTGTCGAGTGGACGCGACCACGGCACCGACGCCCCGTAATCGAAGCGCAGAATCAGCTCCATCGACATCGATACGGTGCCGTGTACGCCCTTCACCAGACGGACGAGATCGGCCGCGCCATCGCGCAACGGCATGAAGTCGATCACCGCGACGCAACCTTCGACCGTTTCGAAGCGTGTCTCGAGAATCAGGGTGTCGTCGTGATAGCGACGCGTGCAGGTCGCACGCGAGTCGTCGGGAGCAATCTTCCAGCGGCCATGCTCCGGGCCGCCGAGCAAGGCGGCGAAACACGCCGGGGAATCGAAGTACGGCCAGCAGAGCCAGTCGATGGAGCCGTCGCGCGCCACCAGCGCAGCGCTTCGGCAATCGCCGATCATTGCGTAATCTTCAATGCGTGCCGGCATGCTCACCTCGCGATCGTGAGAGAAACGATATCCCGCGATGCACGCTTCGGCGATCGCGGAACTGCAAGCGCAGAAAGCCCCATGGTACGCGCGTCGTGCTCGCGCGACCATCGTGGGGGCGTGGAAGCCAGCGATATGCCAGAGGTTGTGCCAGAGATTCTGCCAAGGGTCATGCCTTCCCTCCTTACGACGTTGCCGTCGGGTCAGATGAATCGGTGGCCGCACACGCCATTGTCACGGCCAGCTCAAAAAAACCGACCGGCCACCGAAAGGGAAGTTCTGACGAATTTAGCTTCGAAGCGTCAACTCGCGGCGAATCCGCATGAGAGACGCCCCGCATACATCATGCGTTCACCTCAGCCGTCTCTGTGAGCACATGCACCGCCCCCTGTGCGACGAGGTCTCGCACGTGCCCGGCATCGAAGCCGTATTCGGCCAGCACTTCGTAAGTGTGTTCGCCGAGCCGGGGCGCGGGACCGCCGGTGCACTTGGGCGTCTGTGAAAACCGAATCGGCAGGCCGATGCTGCGCGTCGGGCCATCCAGCGGATGGACGGTTTCGACGACCATCTCGCGCGCCACGATCTGCGGGTGCGACACGGCTTCCGAAATCGGCAGCACCGGCCCGACCGGCATGCCGACGGCATCGAGCCGCTCGACCCAGTGCGCCGTAGTGTCGCGCATCAGATAAGCGGTGAGGCGCTCGACAAGCGCCTCGCGATTCGCCGTGCGCCCGGCGTTGGTGGCGAAGCGGGGATCGCCGGCGATTTCGGGTGCGTCGAGCACCTGAAGCAGACGCTCGTAGTTCGCCTGATTCGCCGCGCCGATGTTGATCCAGCCGTCCTGCGTACGAAAGGCCTGATACGGCGTGCTCGTCGGATTCGCCGAGCCGAACTTCGGCGGATTTTCGCCGCTGGCGAAGAAATTGGCCGCGGCCCAGTACATCTGCTGAAAGCCCGCTTCGAGCAGCGACGTGTCCACGATCTGCCCTTCCCCTGTGCGCAAGCGGTGTGCGTACGCCGCCGAGATGCCGAGCGCCGCCAGAATGCCCGCGTTGATGTCGGCAATCGGCGAGCCCGCCTTGATGGGCGCCTGCCCCGGCTCGCCGGTCACGCTCATGAGACCGGAAAGCCCCTGCGCAATCAGGTCGAAGCCGCCCTTGTCCGCATACGGCCCCGTGCGGCCGTAGCCGGAGATCGAGCAATAGATCAGGCCCGGGTTCGCCTCGCGCAGCGTCTCGTAGCCGAGCCCCAGCTTCTCCATGGTGCCTTTGCGGTAGTTCTCGGTGACGACGTCCGCACTCGCGAGCATCTTGCGCAGCACGGCGCAGCCGCCGTCAGTCTTGAGGTTGAGCGCAATGCCTCGCTTGTTACGGTTGAGCATCATGAACGACGCCGATTCGCCGTGCGAGAGGATCGGCGCGAACCGACGCGCGTCGTCCCCGTCCATCTTCTCGACCTTGATGACGTCGGCGCCCATGTCCGCGAGCATCATGCCGCACACCGGCCCGGACATGATGTGCGACAACTCGATCACTTTCACGCCCTGCAACGGGCCGGCCTTCTTCGTTTGCGCCACCTTCGCTCCTCCATTCGTCCCGGTCATGTCAGCGCCCCTCGAAAACCGGCATCGTCTTCGCGAGGAAGGCGCGGTAGCCAGCCTGAAAATCGGCCGTGCCGAAGCACGCGAATCCTTCGTCGATCTGTGCCGGCGTGAGCGGCTTGCCACTGACCAGTTCTCGTACGAAACGCTTGTGCCAGCGAGCGACGAGCGGTGCACCGGCGGCAATACGCTCCGCGCTCGCTAGGGCTTCACGCGTCACGTCGGCGTCGGATACCACACGCGTGACAAGACCGATGCGCAGCGCTTCCTGCGCGTCGAAAATCCGCCCTTCGAGCAGAATCTCGAGCGCCTTCGTCGGACCGAGCAGGTGGACGAGTCCAGACAACTCCGCGTGCGCCATCACCAGCCCAAGCTTGTTGATCGGTGCGCCGAAACGGCTCGATTCGCCACAGATCCGGATGTCGCAAGACGCCGCGATCTCCATGCCACCGCCAACGCAGATGCCATGAATCATCGCGACGAGCGGTACCGGACAGTTCGCCAGCGCGTCGAGCGTGCGGTGCATGAGCGCACCATAGGCCCGCGCCTGTTCGACATTGGCGCGATCCGTTTCAAACTCGGCGATGTCGTTGCCGGGCGCGAACGACTTCTCGCCCGCGCCGCGCAGCACGATGCAGCGCACATCCGGCGACTCGGACAACGTCAGGATGGTGTCCCCCAAGGCCTGCCACATCGGCTTGGTCAATGCGTTGAGCTTCTCGGGACGGTTGAGCGTGACCAGCGCGATTGCGCCGCGTCGCTCGGTCAGAACGGTCGATGCCACATTGCCTCCTTCAATCGCCGGCGCGCACCCAATGTCGTCCGGTTTCGATTTTTTGGTATACCAATTTTTTGTAAACGATAAAATCACCAGCACGTCATTGGCAAGCAGCAATGCTAAAAATAAGGGTTAACATGGAAAACCAAGCCATGACCGATTGACGGATGAAGACATCACCCTCAAAATTGGCATTCCATTTTTGCAATCCTCGCGCATGACCACCTCTGCATCGCTGAATGCCGCAGCCTACGAAGCCCTGAAAGCGCGCATCGTGCGCGGTGACCTGCGCCCGGGCGCGCCACTGTCCGAGCGCGCGCTTTGCGACGAGCTGGCGGTGTCGCGCACGCCGCTGCGCGAAGCGCTCAAGCGTCTGGCGAACGAGGGGCTGGTGGAGATTTCCGAGACACGCCGCGCGCGCGTGGCGCGGGTGAGCGTGGATGAAGTCGTGAATCTGCTCGCCGTGATGGCGGTACTGGAGGGACTCTCGGGCGAGCAGGCGTGCGAGAAGGCGTCCGATGCGGATCTGAACGAGTTAACGCGCTTGCAGGACGAGATGGAAGCCGCTTACGCACGCACCGATCATGCCGCCTACTTCGCGCTGAACCAACAAATTCACCTGAGCATTCTGCGCATGGCGGACAACGGGCCGCTGGCCGAATACTTCCACAACCTCAACGCCCGGCTGCGCCACGTGCGTGAGCGTCTGACACCCACGCCTGAGCGCTGGCGTCAGGCCGTCGATGAGCATGCGGAGATGCTCGCCCTGATGCGTCGACGCGATGGCAAACGACTACGCACGCTGATGGAAGCTCACTTGCGCAGCAAGACCGACGCTTACGTCGCCGCGATGCTCAACGAAGGGCTCGTCAGCATGAGCCGCGCGGCCTGATGGCGCGCGGTCCTGTCCAGCAGCAGACCTGTCAGACTTGAGGCTTGCCGCCGCTCAGGCGGCAACGCGCACATTCGCGAGAACCGCCGCGCACTTCGCCATGAGGTGACCCCGCAGCAGCCGGCCGAGGGCCACACCATCTCGCCGATGCAGTGCGCGCAACATCTCGACGTGCTCGTCGATCGCACGCTCCCACTTGCCCGCGTGCAGATTGGAGCGAAAGCGCAATGCCTGAAGCCGGTGATTGACCGCCTGATACATCTGCGTGAGCGCGGGGTTGCGCGCCGCCGCGTTGATGCGGTCGTGAATCCGTTGATTGCAGTCGAAGTAGCCGGGCAGATCGCCGTTCGCGTAGCAGGCGTCCATTGCGCTATGGAGTTCCTGAATCTCGTCGAATTCGACCTGCGTGATGCGCTCGCAAGCCAGTTCCCCCGCCAGCGCCTCGAGACCGCTCAGCAATTCGAACGCATCGGCGATATCGCTCGCGGACAGCGTCACGACGCGCGCGCCGCGATTGGGCAGCAAATCGATGAGACGCTCCACCGCCAGCATCTTCAACGCCTCGCGCAACGGCGTGCGCGACACGCCCAGTTGTTCGCACAGTGCGCGCTCGTTCAGATGCGAGCCCGGCGGCAGCACGCCTTCGGTAATCATCTTGCGCAGACGGTCCATCACGGCGAGATGCAGCGCCTGACGGCTGATCGGCTGGCTGGCCGCAACGTCGGGCGGATGGATGGTGTGATCGCGTACGGCATTCAAAGTCACGGAGTGCATAGGCTTGCCCTGGTCATTCGTTTCGGAAGGAAAGACAACGACGGTACGCACAGCACTTTCGCAAGCGGCGACGATCACAGTCAGAGGTATGCCGCACACGAAATCACGCAATATTTCTCGGAATATTACTAATTATTACGAAATATTACGAGGATCGATTCTCGCAGATCGACGCCGTTTTGACTACGTTATGTGGTGTTTTCACCGAGAAAGCGACATGTTTGCGTCGCACCGCAACATCGCCTGAATTTTGTATACGATGTGTGGCGACATGCGACCGGCGACTGACCGGCGCATCGCCCTTCCCCTAGGAGATTCGCAAGATGTTCGAGACCCAACCCGCCGTCGAATCGCTGGCCCGCCTGCTGGCCGACACCCGTCGCGGCGACACGCCCATCGATTCGCCCGCCGCCGCGCTGCTGCCGGCCGACGCCAACGCCGCTTACGCCGTGCAATTGCGCACGCTGGATCTGCTCGGCGACACGATCGCCGCCTGGAAGGTCGGTGCGAAGACGCCGACGGACCTGCCGAACTGCGCACCGATCCCGGCGTCCGTGGTGAGCGATGCCGGTGGCGCGCTCGCACTCGACGACTTCTTCCGTCCGGGACTCGAACTGGAGATTGCGTTCCGTCTGGCGCGCGACATCAAGCCGGGCCGATACGACGAGCGCGAAGCGATGATGTTCGTGGACGATATGCTCACCACCATCGAAATCACCGACAGCCGCTTTGCCGAGAAGGGCCTCGACAGCCGATTCGCACTGGCCGACCTCCAGAACAACGGTGCGCTCGTGATCGGTAGCGGCCGCGGTTACGACGCCGGCTTCGATTACCTCAAGCCGAAGGCTGTCTTCACGCTCGATGGCCGCGACATCACCCCGGAAAAAGTCTTCAATACCGGCGGCGATCCGCGCGCCCTGCTCACCTGGCTCGTCAATCACAACGGCAAGCGTGGCATCACCATGCGCGCGGGCGCGATCATCACGTGCGGCTCGTACGTCGGCATGATCCCTGCGGCCGGCAAGGGCGAGTTGCGCGGCACCATCGAGGGCATCGGCGAAGTGGCCGTCACGCTGAAGTAAGCGCGCTCAAGTCTCCTCGGCGCGCCCGAAGCCCCGTCGCTTACTTGCTCTGCGACTCGGGCTTTGCGGTGCGCCCGTCCACGCCCGCCAGCATCTTCGGCGCCAGCAGCGCAATCGGCACGATGCACAGCAACCCGGCGCCCAGTGCCACCGGCAAGCTGATGCCGTGGGCGATCGCACCGATCAGCACCGGCCCGATCAGCAGACCAAGATAAGCCAGACGCGCCATCACCGCGATGGCTTCGGCGCTCGCCATTCCCGCACTGCGCGCCACTTCCCCCGAGGCGGCAAACATCACCGGCATGACGTTCGACAGGCCCAGCCCCGCCAGCGCGAAGCCTGCAACCGCCGCAGCCGGTTCACGCCAGAACAGCGCGAGCAGCACCCCGCCGACACACAGCAGACTACTCACGCGCAGCAGACGCGCCCCGCCCATGCGGGCGCGCACCGGGTCACCGCTGAAACGTCCGGCAGCCATGCCGACAGAGAACGCCGCGTATCCGGCGCCGATCCACGCCCCCTGCGCCGAGACCACTTCGCGCATATAGACCGCCGTCCAGTCGTACATGGCGCCTTCCACGACCAGTCCGAGGAACGCCAGCACGCCAAAGCCCGTGAGCTTGCGATGCAGTTGACGGCGTGCCGCCTCGCTCAGTGCCGGCGGCGGCGTGTGCTTCGCGCGAGACGCTTCACCGTCGCTCCCGACCGGCGCTTCACCGGGCAACATGTCAGGCTGCATGAAGCGCGCGCCGACCACGATCACCACGGCACAGCCGAGCGCCGCGAGACCGAGGTGCCACTGCGGCGATCCGTGATGCGCGAGCCAGGCGCCACCGACCAGCGCCCCGGCCATCCCGCCGAGACTGAAGCAGCCGTGCAACGACGCCATGATCGGTTTGCGGTAACGCGCTTCGAGCGTGGCGGCCTGCGCGTTCACGGCCACGTCGTAGGTCGCGTTCGCCGCGCCGTAGAGTGCCAGCCATCCCACCAGCGCCCAGTAGTTCGGCATCGAGAGAATGAAGGCGCTCGTGAGCGCGAGCGCGATCCCCGAATGCAGACTGGCGCGCTGGCTGCCGGCGCGCCCGACCCAGCGGGCCATGCGCGACATCGTGACGATAGCGCCGCCGGCCACGGCAAACATCGCCACCGACAGGCTCGCATCGTTCAGGTCGAACATCGCCTTGACGGTGGGCACATGCACGCCCCACGTCGCATAAAGAAAACCGCTGCAAAACAGCAATGCCATCGTTGCCGCGCGCGCAGGCCAAAAGCCCGTGCGCGGCTGCGCAATATCAGAAGTCATGGAAATTGGAGAAATGCAGGCGTGACGCGGCAGAGACTTCTGCGTTGTCGTTTGATGAGGATGTGCGAGTCGACAGCGTTGCGGAACTCGCAATCGATGTTGAGAATTCTAGCGCACTCTACGTGACAGTACAGTGCTCGTTTCGCAACATCGCGGCCAAAGGGCGTCGGCTACGCGTCAATGTGACGGTGAAAAAAGCGGGATGGGGGCATGCCGGACAGCCTACCGAACCGCGATCAGGCGCGTAACTTATCCACCGTTTTTGTTCACAAAGCTGTGGACAACGAACGGAGCACGCTACCCAAGCGCTTGATCGGATTGAGGTTTTCGAGGGATGCGATCAGACGGCGACACTCGCAGGCAAATCGCCTTCGAGTGTCGTCGGCTTATCCACAGATTTTGTGTTCAAGTCTGTGGACAAGTCCTTGATGAGGATAGGCAAGTCGTTGATTCGAATCGGGGATTCAGTTGACCACGCCCGCCGCAGCAGCTTGCGCCTGTTCGATGGCCAGCGCGAATCCCTTGTTACGCTCGCGCACCACGCGATGAATCAGCTCCCACACGGTATGGGCGACGGGCGAAAGCGAGCGGTTCTTGCGACGCACCAGCACGATGTTGCGCTCGAAGGCGGGCAGCAACGGACGCACCGCCAGCGTGGAGTTCTCCGGCAGCGGCAACGCCAGCGGCGGCAGCACGCTCACGCCCAGTCCCTCCTGCACCATGCGGAAGATGGTGCTCACGTGTCCCAGCTCCTGCGTGATGGTGCCCTGCACCTTCTGCGTCGTGAGCGCGCGATCGATCAGCGGACGGCTGCCCGAACTCTGATTGAGCAGCACGAGGTTTTCGCCCGAAAGCTCCGACCAATGCACGGCCGCCTGCGAGGCGAGCGGATGATCGGTACGGCAGACGAGACAGAACGGCTCGCTCATCAGATGCTCGGTCGTCAGATCGTCGGCACCTTGCGGCGCCACCACGATACCGAAGTCCACGTCGCCCGCACGCACGCTATCGAGCACCGCGCGTTGCATCTGGTCGACGAGCGCGAGTGCGATATCGGGATAGGTGGCCTGCGACGCCAGCAGCACGCGCGGCATCAGCGTGGCGGAGATGGTCGGCGCCGCACCGATGCGAACGCGTCCCGTCGTGCGCGCCTCTGCGCCGTGGGTCTGGAGCAGCGCAATTTCGAGCTCGTCGAGCACGCGATCGAGGTTGCTCGCGAGCGTGACGCCGGCATCCGTGAGCGCCACTTCGCGCGTCGTGCGATCCACCAGACGCAGGCCCAGTTGCCCTTCCAGTTCGTTGATGCAGCGGCTGATGGCCGGTTGTGTCAGGCCGATCTCGGCGCCCGCGCGGCTGAAGTTCTTGCTGCGCGCCACGACCATGAAGACCTTGAGTTGTCTCAGCGATACGTTCATAAGGGTTTGTCCTTCGTATTTCCGGGCTCGTGAACGTGTTCTACCGGTCGACTGGCAAGGCGCCCGCAGCGCCGCTTGGCTGCCCCAAGCAAGCTGCGGGCAACGCCGCCAGACGGCCGGTAGGGCACGTTCCCTCCGGGTTGCCCACCCATGGGGGCGATCGCGGCGTCATGATCCTCGCGAATATTCCCGATATTCGCTTCGGATCAATCCTTGCGCTCGCCCCCATGGCCGGGCAACACGAGCCCGGAAATACGAAGGACAAACCCTTTGCCCTGCCAGTAAGTAGACCTACGAGCCATCGAAATGGCGAAGGCGCGCCGCACACGGCGGCGCGCCCCGTACACGTCTTCGATCAGGCCGCCGCCTTGACCATTTCCTCGACGACCTTCTTCGCGTCGCCGAAGACCATCATGGTCTTGTCGAGGTAGAAGAGATCGTTGTCCAGCCCGGCATAGCCCGCCGCCATCGAACGCTTGTTGACGATGATCGTCTTGGCCTTGTAGGCCTCGAGAATCGGCATGCCCGCGATCGGCGATTGCGGATCGTTCTTCGCCGCGGGGTTCACCACGTCGTTCGCGCCGAGCACCAGCACCACGTCCGTCTGGCCGAATTCACCGTTGATCTCGTCCATTTCCAGCACTTGATCGTAGGGGACTTCGGCTTCGGCGAGCAACACGTTCATGTGCCCCGGCATACGACCCGCCACGGGGTGAATCGCGTAGCGCACGTTCACGCCCTTCTCGACCAGCTTGTCGGTCAGTTCCTTGAGTGCGTGCTGTGCACGGGCCACGGCCAGACCGTAACCCGGCACGATCACCAGCGATTCGGCGTTGCTCATGAGGAACGCGGCGTCGTC
>NZ_MAOS01000059.1:0-36101 GCF_001721285.1 Pandoraea sp. ISTKB | reverse complement strand
AACCTCGCGCATCTGCGCAATATGACCGCCGTGACAGAGATGGGCGGCATCGTCTATCCGCCACTGCCCGCGTTCTACAACCGCCCCGCTTCGCTCGACGCGATGGTCGACGATACGGTCGCGCGCGTGATCGATCTTTTCGGCATTGCCCCGCCTGTGGCGTCAAGCTGGGACGGGCTCGGCAAAGACGCCGAAGTCTGACACGCCTCGGCACTGCGCAGCACATCCCGGTCAACGACCGCGCGCACGCGATCTCACTGACGCCCGGCTTCACGGCTCCTTATTTCGGCTTCGGCATTACGGCATTACGGCATCACGCCGGCACCTCACCTCACGCCATCCAGCCAGCGTTGCAGCGTGTCGAGCGCCCCCTGAGCCTGCCCGGCGGCCGACTCCGGTGTCTGAACACACAACTCCAGCATGATCTCGTTCGGGTCCAGCAAGTAGAGATGCTCTCCGTCGCCGTGACGCTCGACGGCAAACGGCACCTCATACGCCGTCAGACGCGATTTCCAGCGATCGAGTGACTCGCGGTCTCGCACGCGTAGGGCCACATGGTGGATCTGTGTTGCGGGCGTGTCGGGATGAGGCTCGGGCGCGAGGCCGTCGCAATTGAAGAACGCGAGGGCTTCGCCCGGCGCGATCTGGTAACTCACCAGCAGATAGGGCTTGCCCCACAGATGGCTCATGCCGGTTTGCGCGCCCGCCAGCGTGAAACCCATGACCTCGACGTAGAATCGGTGCGTGAGCGTCGCGTCGTAACTCGGATAAGCGACGTGATCGATCGCCACAGGGGTGACAGAAGGCACGCGTGCCGTCGATTCGATGGCAAGACTGAGGTCTGACACGGCCTGATTCATCACGATCCCCCGGCGTGCAAAGTGGCGACGGCAATCGGGAAACTGCGTTTGTAGTGTAGTCCCGCAACCCGCGCGGCATCAACCGAGTGTCAGCCGGAGCCGCATGGACTATAGTGAAAACGCCACACTTTGCTCGCCGGACGGCATGTTCGCGTGCATCCCCCCAGTGGTGTGACAGGTTTGCGACCGGAGTTTTGTCATGGAGACCGCTTTTTCCTCGCTTCCGCCCGTCGTCGTCTACGCCGTCGTGACGCTCGTTTTCGTCATGCTGGTGCTTGTGGTGCCTGCCGGCGCCCGCTGGCGCAACGTCGCCTGGCCGGCGGCCGTGCCCCCGCTTTCGCCGCATCGTCCCGGCGACCTGCTCGGCACACCGCGCACGCCCTACTGGCGCTCGCCGGACGACACGCAGGATCTGCGTCGCCCCTCCTACTTCGCAACCTCTGCGCGACGCGGTCGTCGCCCGGCCAGCTTTCTCGCCCCGCGTGATCACCAGCGCCGCTGAGCGCAGACTGCCGACTGACCCGCCCGGGCGTCACCCAACGCCCGGCACCCGTCCCTCGCCCTTCCTCCCACGACGCACGACATTTTCCTCGGCCAGCATCACGCCCAGCGACCACAATCGCAGGCCACCTTACGCCTTGTTACATCTGTAGTGCCGCAGTAGCACCGTGCGCCGCCGGCCGTCCGTAAAATTCGATTCAAGGAGCGCGCCTGCGTGTCGATGCCACGAGGCACGGGAACGGCAGGCAAGCACGACGTCGAGCGATATCCGCCCGTTCGTGCAGAGAGCGCCAGGTCGAAAAAGAGAGAAGGAGAACAGATGCAACATCGTTTGTGGATCGCAACGGCAGCCATTGCAGGCCTCGCAGCAGCTTTCACGTCGGGCAGTGCCTTTGCCCGCACCGACGTCTCGGTCAACATCGGCATTCCCGGTCCGGCCTTCGTCGCGCCGGGCCCGGTCTACGCGCCGCCCCCGGTCTATGCGGCCCCGGCGCCGATGGTCGTTGCACCGCCGCCGCCCGTCGTCTATGGTCCGCCCCCGCGCTACTGGCGCGGCCCGCCGCCGCGTCACTGGCATCACGGCCGTGGTTGGGATCGCCGTGGATGGGATCGTCGCGACGGACATCACCACCGGTAAGCACGTTCGCCACGAAGGCGAAAAAAGCCCCGCAAGGTCGCTCGACCTGCGGGGCTTTTTTACGCGCCAGAATTTCAAGCCGCATCGCACGCCAGCGGCTTCAAAGCGCTTCCAGCCTCTCGAGACATCGTCAGTCGTTGCCACCGGTGTCGTCGACGCTCATGCAATGCGCGCATGAAGCCTCGCGAATTTATCGAAGCTTCATGCGTAATCGCGCACTGACGAATTCACCAGTTTTTGAATTAGCTTTGATCGCATTAATACCCTGAATTGCCTTGCATTCTCATCCGGAAAAATGAAAGCCATTTCACCGAAAGAGAACGCGTCGGACATCAATAGCGATAGCAGCAACGGTGTCCGTAATAGCCACCGTAATAAGGCCGCTCCGGAACAACGACACATCCGGCAAGGGTAATGGCAAGCAACGCCGCAACGACTAACTTCATGATCTGACTCCACAGGGACGAACGCGAATCCGTTCGCTTTCTTTATATCGTCGCGGCTGTAGGAAGCCCATCACGTGTCTGTAAGCCGTGTAAGCGAAGGTTGCCAAACGGGGAATGTGTCGCACTTTGTTACGTAACGCGGTGGGCGTGTGTTCGTAACATCGCCCGGTAGCGGCCTTCCATACATCTGTGAAAACCCAATAAATACGGGGCTTTCTCAAGTTTCGTGTCGCTGGCACAGCGCTTGCATAGTCATAGGCGTCGCCCTTTCAATTGCCCCGAAGAGTGCGGCTTTGACTCAAACCCTCCTCCCGTTGCAGACACGGGAGGAGGCTTTTTTTCACATCTCTCCGATCCTTACCGGAACCTGTTTCCGACAAGCGATCGCGCCAATTTCCTGCACCGCAAATGTGCAGGTGCCTTCGTATTCCTATTTCATCTGTGCGTTTGAAATGTATCGACGCTATAACGGCGTCGACTTCCTATGTGATTCATTTATCTTTAAAGCCTTATTGGATGCGGTTTTCGAAGCGATTCCCCTTGGCATCGGCATAAACCAGATGCGGGTAGGCACCGATCTCAAGTTGCCTATTTCGCTGTCGTAATCGCGTCTATAGAGGACTGCGTTCTCAATTGGGGGGGCACGCAGATCCCTTTCGTGACGGCCGCACGACACGCGCCGGGGCAAGCGTCTCAGGGGAATAGTCATGGAAATCGCCACGCCTGAATTCCAGATGGAACAACAGGAACTACAGGCCGTCACCGCCGCACTCAACCGCGTGCAGGCCGTCATCGAGTTCGACTTGCAGGGTCGCATTCTTCACGCCAACGAGAATTTCCTGCAAACGGTCGGTTACCGGCTCGACGAAATTCAAGGCCAGCATCACCGGATGTTTTGCGAGCCGGACTACGCGGCGTCCAATGCGTATCGCGATTTCTGGGTCAAGCTCGGCCGTGGCGAGTTCGATGCGGGCGAGTACAAGCGCCTCGGCAAAGGCGGGCGCGAAGTGTGGATCCGCGCCTCGTACAACCCGGTGTTCGACGCGAACGGTGTCGCTTACAAGGTGATCAAGTTCGCCACCGACGTCACGGCGGATCGCACGCGTCAGGCCGAGTTCGAAGGCAAGGTGCGCGCGATGGACATCGCACAGGCCGTCATCGAATTCAACCTCGACGGCACCGTGATCACGGCCAACGACAACTTTCTGAAAACGCTGGGCTACTCGCTCGACGAGATTCGCGGCAAGCACCACCGCTTGTTCTGCGAGTCGGATTACGCAGCGTCCAACGCCTACCGCGAGTTCTGGGCCAAGCTCAATCGCGGTGAATTCGACGCCGGCCGCTACAAGCGTCTGGGCAATGGCGGACGCGAAATCTGGATTCAGGCGACGTACAACCCGATCCTCGACGCCAACGGTCGACCATACAAAGTCGTGAAGTTCGCCACGGACATCACGCAGCAAGTCGAGCTGGAAGCCAGCGTGAAGCGACGCGCCGAGGAGGATCAGCGCAAAGTGGCGCTGCTGCTCGACACCGTCAACCGTGCGGCTGCGGGCGACCTCACGGGCGAAATCGCGGTGGCAGGCACCGACCCTATCGATCAACTGGCCGACGGCATTCGTCACATGATGGACGACCTGCGTGGCGTGATCGGCAAGGTCGTCAACTCGGCAGGCGAATTCTCGGGCGCGTCGCGCGACATCGCCGACCGGGCCAATACCGTGGCGACGGGCGCTCAGGCGCTGGGCGCGACGGTGGAGGAAATGAACGCGTCCATCGAAGAACTCACCGCGTCGATCAACTCGATTGCGGACAACACCAAGGGCGCCGACCAGCTCGCCAAGTCGACCCAGCAGGAAGCGGAAACCGGCTCGCGCGCCATCGCCCGCTCGATCGAGGCGATGGAGCTGATCAACAAGTCGTCGGAAGACATTGGCGAGATCGTGAAGGTGATCGGCGAGATCGCAGGGCAAACCAACCTGCTCGCGTTCAACGCAGCCATCGAAGCGGCACGCGCCGGTGAGCACGGTCTCGGCTTCTCGGTTGTAGCCGACGAAGTCCGTAAGCTCGCCGAGCGTTCGTCGCAGGCGACCAAGGAAATTTCCAAGCTCATCAACGAGTCGACCAAGCGTGTCGCGCAGGGCAGTGATGTGTCGCGTCAGGCCGGAGAAGCGTTCGAGAAGATCGTGAACGGCGTGTCGCGCACCACGCAGGCGATTTCCGAAATTTCGTGCGCCGCCGAGGAACAACTCGTGGCGGCACGCGAAGTGAGCCTTGCCATCCAGCACGTCGCGGAAGAGACGGAGAAGTCGGCGGGCGCCTGCGAGACGATCGCGCAGGCAACGACCGGTCTGAATCAGGAGGCCGAGGCACTCGATCGCACCGTGTCGAGATTCAAAGTGTAATCACGCGCTTCCCAACGTCCGCCAAGAGGGTCCGATATGGAAATCGAAGCCGAAGCCGACGCCGTGACTCAACAAGCGCTCCTGCGCGCAGTTCACCGGCACACCGGCATCTCGATGAACGAGAAGAAGTGGACGATGTTGCAGGGCCGTTTGCGCCCACGCCTGCGCACGCTGTCGCTCAGCCACTATCGCGACTACCTGGCTCTGCTCGAGAGCACGCCTGACGAGGTGCGCAATTTCGTGAATCTCGTCACGACGAACGAGACCACGTTCTTCCGCACGCCGCGCGTGTGGGACTACTTCGCCCAGCATTTCCTGCCGCGCTGGCAGGCGGCGAACCCCGGCCGCACCTTCCGGATGTGGTCGGCGGCAGCGTCCTCGGGGGAAGAGTCCTACTCGGCCGCGATGATCTGCGAGGAATTCCGCACGCGCCACGCGGGCTTCCAGTATCAGATCCACGCGACGGACATTTCGAGTCAGGTGCTGGCCGTGGCGATGGCCGGCAACTATGGCGGGCGCAGCATCGACGGTCTCAAGCAGCAGCGCCCCGCCATGCTCGCGAAGTACTTCCGTCCGAGCGCCGGCGGCTTCACCGTGGCCCCGGAGCTGCGCGCGCACATCACGTTTGCGGAGCACAACCTCTACCAGCGGCTGGCGCGTCGCGAGACGTTCGACCTCGTCATGCTGCGTAACGTGCTGATCTATTTCGAGGCAGGCGATCAGGAACGCGTGCTGGAAAACGTACGAGGCACGCTTGCCCCCGAAGGCGTGCTGATCGTCGGCGAATCGGAGTCGCTCTCGCGGCTCTCGACCGGCTATCAGTTCGAGCAACCGCTCATTTACCGCAATCAGGGGGCATCGAATGGGGCAGTCGCATGACATTCAGGTGTTGATGGGCGAGGTGCGCATCGGGCGCGGCGAAGACGTGCTGCGCGCGACGCTCGGCTCATGTGTCGGTATCGGGCTGATGTGGCGCTCGCGCGGCCTCTACGGACTTGCGCATTGCCTGTTGCCCGAAGCGCCGAACCCTACGCTCGCCATCGGTGCGAAATACGTGACGCAGGCGGTGCCGTCGTTGCTCGCGCTGATGAAAGCCGACGGGGCGCGCCGCAGCGAAATCGAGGCCGTAATCGCGGGGGGTGGCAACATGATGCCGCACCAGCCACCGGCTAAACACGGCTTGATCGGCGTCGCCAATGCCAAGATGGCACAGGCGCTGATCGCCGAGACGGGCATACCGATCGTGCACGTCGAAGTGGGCGGTGAAGTCGGCCGGCAACTGACGATCGACTGCGCGCATCACGCGTTCGTGGTGCGCACCATCGGTTCCAACGGGGGCGCTGCGGTGCCGCGTCGCCCCGCGCTCAGACTCGTGGGACGCGAATCATGAATGCACGGACACCGGGCTTTCCGTTTTTGCATCGCGACGCCATCGCCGGCACGACGGTCCTGCCGCCGACGATATCGCCCTATCAGGGGTATCAGGGTTTGAAGGGTTACGGGGCGGGCTATGGGTCGCTGCCCGGCGTGACGATGCGTGTCGGGCAAACGCCAGATGTCCCGGATGTGCCGGATGTCCCGGATGTGCCGGATGTGCCGGATGTGCAGCCACACGACGCACACCCGGCAGACGACGTGCCCACGGCAGCGCAGACGTCACCGCTCGCCGTTCCTGCGTCACCCAAACCAGCGCCGGCGCGCGCCGACGACGTCGAAGTCTTCGGCTCGTTTCATCTGGGCGACGTGGAGTTCGCGCTGCCGATTGCGGCGTTGCAGGAGGTCGTGAACTACCCCGCACGCATCACGCCGGTACCGCTCTCACCGGCGTTTCTGCTGGGCCTGTTCAATCTGCGCGGCACGCTCATCCCGATCGTCGATCTGAAACCGTTACTTGCCATTGCCGGGGACGGGATGGGCAAGGCGACGCCCGTCACGGAGAAGATCGCGATCGTCGATGTCGAGGGCGTACGTGTGGGGTTGCTGTTCGACAGCACGAGCGAGATTCTGCGCGTGCGGGCATCGCAACGCACGGGCTTCGAATACGACGCGTCGCACACGGCGCCGCAGGTGGTGTCCGGCGCGATCAAGCTCGACGGTGGCGATCGGATCTTGCAGATCCTGGCCCCGGCTGCGCTCGTGCGCATCGAGAACATGCCGCAGTTGCTGGCGCGTCAGGCGCTCACCGCGCCGCAGCGCCGCCAGCAACGTCAGCGGTTGCAATGTGTGTCGTTCACCGTCGAGCATTCGCATCTCGCGTTGCCGATGGGGGCGATTCGCGAGATCATCCGCATTCCCGACTTACAGAATTCGGCGCTGGCGAGTGTGTTTTGCGTGGGCATGCTGAATCTGCGCGGCACTGTCGTGCCGGTCATCGACTTCGCGCACTTTCTGGGGTTGCAGGCGAGTCGTCCGGAGGCGGAGATTGCGGGCACAGCGTCCGATCCGCGCCGCATCCTGATCGTCAAACAAGAGGACGTGCATTTCGGCTTGCTCGTGGACGCGGTCGACAGCATCGTCACGTATTTCGCTGACGAATTGCTGGCGATGCCTTCGTTCAGCGCGTCGCATGCGCAACTGTTCTCGGGATGCATTGCGCGAGAGCAGGCGGACGACATCGTGTTGCTCAACGCCGATGAACTCTTCACGCATTCGCAGGTGCTCGAACTCACGCGCGGGCATCGTGAGTTGTATCGCGAGACGGATCCGGCGCAACGCGCAAAGGCGGGCGACGGTGCGTGGCGGGGAGCGAAGTCGTCGCGCGGCACGCGGCACGCTTATGTGTCGTTCCGTCTGCAACACATGCTTGCGGTGCGTCTCGATCAGTTGCGCGAGATCATTCATGACTCGCCAGAGGTGATGCCTGCGCCGGGGGCGCCGCCGTTCGTGCGCGGCATGCTCAATCTGCGGCGTGAACTGGTGACGATCGTCGATCTGCGTGCGCTTTACGGCATGCCGGCGCAGGACGACGCGCAAACGCGCAAGATTCTCGTCATCGAGCACGGCAAGGACAAGTTCGGGCTGCTGGTCGACGCCATCGAGAACATCGTGACGCTGGACGAGGCGGACAAGTTGCCGGTGCCTGCCCTGCTGCTCGGACGCGCCACACACGAGATGCGCAACGACATGCGCGAGGCAGTGGAGTTGCCGACGGCGGACGGTGCAGCGCGCACGGCCATGCTGCTCGACCTGCAACCGCTCAAGATGCGTCTGGAAGCGGCACTGGCGCAGTGAGCGAGGACCGAATCAAAGAAGGACCGGTGGATCGCGAGCGCCGGTAGCAGGGCCCTGCGGCGTGTCGGGGGGCACGCCGCAGGGGTAGTATCGAAGCCCCGTGTTCATACAAGATCCATTCGACCGCATTCCCCGGGGCTCCCGCTTCCCTTACCCCTACCTCGCCCCCGATCCAAATGTCGCCTGCGCTTGCTGCCAGCGTTGCCATGTTTGAGGAAAGCGATCGATGGGCTTCAGCCATTCAAGAAGTCGCGGGTTGAGCCAACCAATCACCTCCACGCCCGTTGTGTATTGTTCGTCTACGGCGGGGCCGAGCCATAGCAAGGGCTCATGATGAAACGCTCGGTTTCGCAAATCGCGCACCTGGGCCAACGCTTTCGAAATCGTGTCACGTTTACGAATTTTCTTGGGACATCTCGGAAATGCGTGGCGAAGCGCTCCCCAAAGATTTCCCTGAAAACGCGCATTGAAGAGCGACGTCCAAAAACCGAAACTCAACTCGGCGACCAGCTTGTCCGGGGTTTGCGGTTCACCACGACGTCTCAGATCTTCTTTGGCTTTGGCGACACGTTCGGTTTGCCAAAGGAAACTTCCGTCGTCGAGCCACCGTCTCGTATTCCACCACGCCGCATCGCCAAACACTTCCATCAACCGGGCGTGGACGCTGTTGCGCAGCGTTATCTCAAGCACATTCAACGAAGGCAGCAACGCTTCGGCAATCTGCAAATTATGAGGATAGGCCGCGGCCGCCCGCTTCGTATCTCCCTTGCAGGCGATCGTGTAACGCCTCAACCGCGGCGACGAAAAACAAACTTCCAGTTCACTCCACTCCATGCAGCAACCACAGACCTCGTATCTCTGAGACATGTGCGAACGAGTATACTGGCGTCGCTGCCCTAAGTTTTCCTCTCCCAGCCTCCATACTGGTGACGACACTAGGTAGGTATCTGGCCTCCCCCGTGTGAGGCCACCCGAATTTAAAAAACCCGCTTGCGCGGGTTTTTTGTTTTCGGGACTGTCCCAAGGAATTGGACGTCAGATCACTTCCTGACGATGGATGTCGTGCGTGACGAAGCCGCGTGCGTCGCTGGGCATCGCCAGCCAGTCGGGATTCGCGAGCGTGCGACGCATGTCGTCCAGACCGCTCGCCCAATGGTCGAGCATCGTCGCCAGACCGAACTGGTAATCCTTGTAGTGCCCCTCATACTCCTTGTTGCGGTAGATCAGCTGGATGACGTTGTACCGCTTGCTGCACGCAATCTCCTCCGCCGCGTGACACCACGGATCGCGCGCACGCACGTCCGCCGGCACCCGGTCCAGCACTTCGCGCAACACACGACGATAGTGCTGCGCGCGCTGAAGGTTGTCCGTCACCAGACGTGTACGGCTCGAGAACTGAATGTCTTTCTGACGTCCCGCAACGTCGTTCAGATTGTCCGGCAGCGGACCGCGTGCGCTCCACAAGTCGACCTGAAAGGCGAGCGTGTCGCGTCGCGGCGACGTGCCCAGAACCTCCGAGAGCGGCGTGTTCGACACGAGACCGCCATCCCAGAAATACTGCCCGTCGATTTCCACCGCAGGAAACCCCGGCGGCAATGCGCCCGACGCCATGAAGTGCTCCGCGCGCAACCGCTCACGCGTGTTGTCGAAGTACACGAAGTTGCCCGTATGCACGTTCACCGCACCGACCGACACGCGAATCTCGCGCGAGTTGATCCTGTCGAAGTCGGCAAACCGCTCCAGCGTGCCGCGCAATGCCGAGGTGTCGTAATAGCTCGCATGCGCCGGGTCGCCCATGGCTGTGGGCAACGGCTGCGGCCAGCGCGGCGTGAAGAATCCCTTCTGCCCCTCGACGAGCGCGCGCCATGCTTGCCAGGCGCTGTAAGCGATGCGTCCCGACTCGGGACCGTTGAGGATCGCCGCCTCGAACGGCGCGGGCAACGGCGGAAAAACACCCGGCTCACAGATCGTGCGCCAGAAGGCTTCGAGCTGCGCCACCCGACGCTCCGGCGCATTGCCCGCGATGATCGCCGTATTGAGCGCACCGATGGAAATGCCCGCAATCCAGTTCGGCGCAATGCCCGCCTCGTACAACCCGGCATAAACGCCCGCCTGATAAGCCCCGAGCGCACCGCCGCCCTGCAAGACGAGCGCCACCGTCTCGTACGGCGGCAGATCGATGGCGCGTTTGGGGACTTTCGGGGGGTTGGCCGTCATGACCGTTCTCCTGAAGCGTGCTGCGTGAACTGGAAGTGCTGAAACCGCCCCGGCAGGCGATACATTTGGACCCGATGGCATAGACGAACCATAAGGCCACACCGGGGGCGGCGAATCGCCGGATAACGCCCGGCTTACTGCATGAACCACCCGTGGCTCACCACGAACGACTGCCCCGTGAACGCGGCCGTCGGGAACGTGGCGAGGAACAGCGCGGTCTGCGCCACATCGTCGACCGTGGTGAACACCCCGTCGACCGTGCCGCCGAGCATGACCTTCTTGATGACCTCGTCTTCCGAAATTCCCAGCTCCTTCGCCTGCTCAGGAATCTGTTTGTCGACGAGCGGCGTGCGCACGAAGCCCGGGCAGATGACATGCGAGCGCACATTGTGCTTCGCGCCTTCCTTGGCCAGCACGCGAGCCAGTCCGAGCAGCGCATGCTTGGCGGCGACATAGGCCGACTTCAGCGGCGACGCCTCATGCGAGTGCACCGACCCCATGTAGATGACGATGCCGCCACGGTCGTCCTTGTACATGTGCTTGAGCGCCGCCTTGGTCGTGAGGAACGCGCCGTCCACATGAATCGCCTGCATCTTCTTCCAGTCGGAGAACGCATAGTTCTCGATGGGATTGACGATCTGAATGCCCGCGTTCGAAATCAGGATGTCGATCGAGCCGAACGTCTGCGCCACCTTGTCGATGCCGCTGTTCACCGCTTCTTCGTTGGTGACGTCCATCGCCACGCCGATCGCTTTGCCACCGGCCGCCTTGATCTCCTCAGCCACGGCATCGGCGCCCTGCTGGTTCAGATCGGCGATGGCAATGGCCGCGCCGGCGCGTGCCAGCGTCAACGCGATCTCCTTGCCGATGCCGCTGGCAGCGCCCGTCACCACGGCGACTTTCCCATTCAACTGATTCACTGACTGGCTCATTTGCACACTCCTGATTCGTCAAAATGGCGGGTCGTGCGGCACGCAGGCGCACACGCGCGACTCGTCGAACACTGGCTGATAGCGACCGGACACACCCCATGCATGACGCAGGCGAGTCCTGCCGCTGCACAAACAGAAAAGGCGCCTTGCGGCGCCTTTTCCTGCATTACCGCGCGATCGGCTTGTAGCGGATTCGCTTCGGTTTTGCTGCCTCCTCGCCGAGGCGTTTCTTCTTGTCCGCCTCGTACTCCTGATAGTTGCCCGGGAAGAACTCGACGTGCGAGTCGCCTTCGAAGGCCAGAATATGCGTAGCGATACGATCGAGGAACCAGCGATCGTGCGAGATGACCATCACACAACCGGCGAACTCGAGCAGCGCGTCCTCGAGTGCACGCAGGGTTTCGACGTCCAGATCGTTCGAGGGTTCATCGAGCAGCAACACGTTGCCGCCGGAGATCAGCGTCTTGGCCATGTGCAGACGACCACGCTCACCACCGGAGAGCGAACCGACCTGCTTCTGCTGGTCCGAGCCCTTGAAGTTGAAGCGACCGATGTAGGCGCGCGACGGCGTTTCGTACTTGCCCACCGTCAACACGTCGGCGCCGCCCGAAATCTCTTCGAACACCGTCTTGGTGCCATCGAGTGCATCGCGGCTCTGGTCGACGTAGGCCATCTTGACCGTCGGACCGACCTTGATTTCGCCGCTATCCGGCTGCTCGCGTCCCGTGAGCATCTTGAAGAAAGTCGACTTACCGGCGCCGTTCGGGCCGATGATGCCGACGATGGCGCCCGGCGGCACCTGGAAGCTCAGATCGTCGATCAGCAGACGATCGCCGAACGCCTTCGACACGTTCTTGAATTCGACGACTTCGTTACCCAGACGCTCACCCACCGGGATGAAGATTTCCTGGGTTTCGTTGCGCTTCTGGTATTCCTGGCTGTTCAGCTCGTCGAAACGGGCGAGACGCGCCTTCGACTTTGCCTGACGGCCCTTCGGGTTCTGACGCACCCACTCCAGTTCTTTCTTGAGTGCCTTCTGACGCGCCGATTCGCTCGACTCTTCCTGCTTCAGGCGCTGTTCCTTCTGGTCGAGCCACGAGCTGTAGTTGCCCTTCCAGGGAATGCCGTGACCGCGGTCGAGTTCGAGAATCCACTCGGCGGCGTTATCGAGGAAGTAGCGATCGTGGGTGACGGCGACAACCGTGCCCGGGAAACGCGTGAGGAACTGTTCGAGCCAGTCGACGGATTCGGCGTCCAGGTGATTGGTCGGCTCATCGAGCAGGAGCATGTCCGGCTTCGAGAGCAGCAGACGCGCGAGCGCCACACGACGCTTTTCACCCCCGGAGAGCACGCCGATCTTGGTGTCCCATGCCGGCAGACGCAGCGCGTCGGCGGCGACTTCCAGCGTCTGCTCGATGTTGTTGCCGTCGCTCGCGGCCAGAATGGCTTCGTACTTGGCCTGCTCGGCTGCCAGCGCGTCGAAGTCGGCGTCCGGTTCGGCGTAAGCCGCATAGATTTCGTCGAGCTTCGTGCGGGCTTCCATGATCTCGCCCATGCCGCCTTCGACGGCCTCGCGCACGGTCTGCTCGGCGTCGAGCTGCGGCTCCTGCGGCAGATAACCGATGTTCAGGTTCGACATCGGGATCGCTTCACCTTCGATCTCCTTGTCGACGCCCGCCATGATCTTGAGCAGCGTCGATTTCCCCGAACCGTTCAGGCCCAGCACGCCGATCTTGGCGCCGGGGAAGAACGACAGGGAGATGTCCTTGAGGATGTGACGCTTGGGCGGCACGATCTTGCCCACGCGGTTCATGCTGAATACGTACTGTGCCATTCGGCTTTCCTGATCCTGAAACGGTTATGACGGCTCACGGGCGAGCGCCAGATAGCGGCAAGTTTATCAAAGCGCAGCACGCACAGCATCGGGCGCGTGGATGACGAGGTCGTGGCTGGCGTATGCGCAGCACGGCAGCAGCCAACCGTCCGCCTTCTCGTCGCGCGACAGGCCCGGCCACTCGATCCGGTACGTCACCGGCGCGCTCGCGCCACCGGGCTGCGCCTGGCACAGGCAAGCGCGGCACGTGCCGTTACGACACAGGCTCGGCAACTTGATGCCTGCGGCCAGCGCGGCGAGCAGAATCGGCACGTCTGCCGGGGCGTCGAACTGCCAGCCGGACGGCATGAGCGTGACGCGCCAGGGCCGGGCGTTGCCGACATCGGCAGGCACCCCGGAGGGCGGCACGGCTTGGGGATTGGCGGAAAAAGAACGATCCAAAGGATGAACGAGGCTGCGATGATCGAAACGCTACACGGCGCGACGCGCGCCAACGCGCTACCATACCCCACTTCCGAGTCCCGAATCCCATGTCCACAGCGCCCAAGGATCCCAGCCCGTCCGCCGAGGCCGACGAAGCTGACGCAATGTCGCAGGAAGCCGCCAGCCCCGTCGCCCGTCTTATCGATATCACCGGGCTTGAAGCCGAGTTGCACGCCTTCGCCGACGCGCGCGACTGGCATCGCCACCACACGCCCAAGAACCTCGCGATGGCGCTGTCGGTCGAAGTCGCTGAGCTGGTCGAGATCTTCCAGTGGCATACGGATGCGCAAGCCAAGGCCGTGATGCAGACGGACGAGGCGCGGCACGTCGAGCAGGAGCTCGCCGACATCGCCATGTACCTCGTGCGTCTGTCCACGGTCCTCGGCGTCGACCTCAATCGCGCCGTGGCCGACAAGCTCGTAATGAACGCTCAGAAGTATCCGGCGCCAAAGGCATAAGGACGTACGGACGTTAGCCGACGATGGGCGACTATGGCCCACGTCATCCGCCGTGACGCGCCGCCGACCGGGCACCCGCGCCGACGGCCACGCCGATTCGGCGAATTCCACGAATGGCGTGTCGCCCCCCTTGCAATCGGGCGTGGCGCCCGCATAACGGCGAGAGTCCGCCCCCGAATTCCGATCCGACAACGCTATGTCCCAATCTTCCGAAGCTTCGCAGGCCGCACAGACACCGCCCGGTGCGGGTCACGCGCACGGCAAGCCGTCGAAGCGCACACTACCCGCGCGCCCGCGCTGGCTGATGCTCGCCATCATCGCACTGCTGCACGCCTACATCGGCTGGCGACTGCTTACGCCGCTGCCTGTCGCCATCGGCTGGAAGGTGCTCGGCGGGCTGTGGCTCGTCGCCTCGACCGTACTGATTCCGCTGGGCCTCATGAGCCGCGCCATCCAGAAAGAGCCGCTCGCCACCTTGCTCACGTGGACCGGCATGACTGCGATCGGCGTTTTTTCGTCGATCTTCGTACTCACGTTGCTACGCGACGTCGTGCTCGGCGTGGCAATGGCGCTTTCCATGCTCGACGCGCAGCTCGTCACCCGTTCCGCCGTGATCGTGCTGATCCTGACGGCCGCCTCGACCCTGCTGGGTTTCTATAACGCCCGACGGCTGGCGCGCGTGGTCGAGATCGACATTCCGATTGCCGATCTGCCGCCCGAACTGGGCGGGTTCACCATCGTGCAGTTGAGCGACATTCACGTGAGTTCGACGATCCGGCGGCGTTACATCGAAGCCATCGTCGAAGCGTCGAACGCCCTCAAGCCCGATCTCGTCGCGATCACGGGCGATCTGGTCGATGGCGGTGTGCCAGCGTTGCGCGACCATATCGCGCCGCTCGGCCAGCTCGCTTCGCGTCATGGCACGTACGTCTGCACGGGCAACCACGAGTACTACTCGGGGGCGCCCGCCTGGGTCGCGGAATTGCGCCGCATCGGCCTGACCGTCCTCGAAAACGAGCATGTCGTGCTCGAACACGAAGGCGCCTCGCTGACGGTTGCCGGGGTGACGGACTTCACCGCCCATCACTTCGACGAAGCCAAGCGCAGCGATCCCGTGGCAGCCGTGGCCGGCGCACCGGAAGGCGTGCCGCGCGTGCTGCTCGCGCATCAGCCGCGCAGCGCACCGGCCGCACAGGCGGCGGGCTTCGACCTGCAACTGTCCGGACACACGCATGGCGGACAATTCTGGCCGTGGATGTACTTCGTCCCGCTGCAACAGCCGTTTGTGCACGGACTGCACCGGCTGGGGCAACTGGCCATCTATGTGAGCCGGGGCACCGGGTACTGGGGACCGCCGAAACGTTTCGGCGCGCCGTCGGAAATCACGCGTATCCGGCTCGTGCCGGGTACGCCGGGTAAGGCATGACGCTATGAAGTCTCTCTCGACCAGCGCATTGCTGGAAACCGTGTCCGTGCGTCTGCGCGGCAAGATTCAGGGCGTGGGCTACCGTCAGGCGGCCGTGCGCGAGGGGCACCTCATCGGTGTTCGCGGCTGGGTGCAGGCGCTGCCGGAGGGCGACATCCTCGCCATGGTGCAAGGCACGCCCGATCAGGTCGACAAGATGCTGGAATGGATGCGTCACGGCCCGCCGGGCGCGCGCGTGACGGATTTCGAAAGCGAAGTGGCGTACACCGGCCGTCGCTTCGACCGGTTCGAACAACTCTGACGCGAACGCCCAGGCGGCTGACTCCATGACATCGACCAAGCTCAGCACACGCCTCGCCACGCTCGACGACGCACCACGCATCGTCGCGCTGCTCGCCCAGTTGGGTTACGAAACGCCGCTCGACATCGTTCGCCGCAATATCACGCTGTCGACGGCAGATGGCGATGACGCCGCATTCGTCGCGCTCGACGAAAGCGAAAACATTGTGGGATGTATGGGATTGCACGCGCTCACCATGTTCCATCGGGCGGGGCGGCTGGGACGCATTACTGCGCTGGTGGTCGAGGAAAACGTGCGGGGGTCGGGCGTCGGGCACGCGCTGATGGCGGCCGCTCACGCATGGTTCAACCAGCGGGGATGTGAGAAGTTCGAAGTGACGAGCAGCGACCATCGGGTCGCCGCACATCGCTTCTATGCGCGCCACGGCTATGCCCGGGACGGGCAGCGGCTCGCGCGCAAGTGCCAGATCTGATGACGTTCAGGCGAACGCCAGCGCTGACTTAATTCTTGTGACGGTAGTTGATGCGGCCCTTGCTCAGGTCGTAGGGCGACATTTCCAGCGTCACGCGGTCACCCGCGAGAATGCGAATGCGGTTCTTCTGCATGCGGCCGCTCGCATATGCCACCACTTCCACGCCGTTCTCGAGCGTGACGCGAAAGCGATTGTCCGGCAGCACATCCGAGACGTGTCCGCTGAATTCGATCAGTTCTTCCTTGGCCAATATCGTGTCCTCTTGAGGGTGCCGCTCGCGAGGGGCGCAGCACCGGTGTTACTGTAAGTTCGTTCGCCAATACCGTCCCCGCACCCGGAATCTGACGGGGGTGCACATCGAACGCCAAAAGGAGCCTACCCGGTGGACCGGCCATGAAGGCGTGCGGTGCACCGAAAAGCGGCGATGGTTCGAAGGAGCAAGGCACATTGCGGCAGTGCCGCAACGACGAGCAGTGCGTGTCGGGAGGGCGAAGACCGGTTCGGTCTGCGTCATCGGCACAGCGAGTGATCCGGCTCGCAGGACAGGGTGTCAGCGGCGCCGATAAAGCATTTCGCGATCGTCAGGCGATGATCGGCGAATTTTCGCCGATCCCGCAAGGATACGCCTTTCTGTGTCGCCCGTGTAGAAAAAATGGCTCACACCCACCCATTTGCACGCTTTTGTCGTCTATTTGTTGCGCAATGCATCAATGAGCCGCAGCGAGGCCTGCGCCGGCGCCCAGACACGCGTTTGACTCGGGGTGAACGCCGATGTGACGCGCAACGCGCACTCATCTATGCTGTAAGTACCCGTAGCCCGCAGGAGGAATGACCATGAAAACAGTCGCTCAGATCCTGAAGTCCAAATCGGTCGACACGGTGTACAAAGTGCGCCCGTCCGATTCGGTACTCGATGCCCTGACCCTGATGGCCGAAGCGCGCATCGGCGCGGTGCTCGTCAGCGAAGACGACCGCGCCATCGTCGGCATCTTCACCGAGCGCGATTACGCGCGAAAGGTCGCGCTGATGGGCCGCACGTCCGTCAACACGCCGATCCGCGACGTGATGACCTCCGCCGTACGCTACGTCCACCCCGAGCAGACCCTGGAAGAGTGCATGTCGCTGATGACGGAGCACCGCATTCGTCACTTGCCGGTCATGAAGGACGACCAGCTCGTCGGTCTGCTGTCCATCGGCGATCTGGTCAAGGCGATCATCTCGGATCAACAGTTCACCATCGACCAACTCGAGACGTACATCATGGGCGGCGCGGCCGCGCTCGTGGGAAGCACGCCCTCGCGGCCCAGTTGATCGACCGCCCCCCTCTGCAATCCTGCCATTGCGTCCGCCCCGGGGGCGTTCGCCTCCTCCGGCCGCACAAACAAAAACGCCACGACAGCGTACGTACTGTCGTGGCGTTCGAATGGACGATTAAACCGTCCGCCGATTACGGCATCGGTCAGAAATCTTCCGCGTCGACGTCGTAGTTCGACGGCTCCCATCGGATCGCCAGCAGCGCCAGCAGACCGATGGCGGGCGCGGCAGCGATCACCCAGAACACCTTCGTCGACAATGCTGCGGCCAGCACCGGAAACAGGAACAGCGAGACCGTCGAGCTGGCGCGCATGAGCGTCTGGTTGAAGCCGACGCCCACACCGCGCAGCGACGTCGGGTAGCTCAGCGACGCGAACGTCATCGAGTGCGCGCCCGGGCCGAAGCCCTGTCCCAGCAGGAACAACGCGAGGAAGCCGAGCGCCCATGCCACCTGCACCGCGCCGTCCGGTTTGCCCACGAGCGCCAGACCGACGAGCGCCGTCAACTGGAACGCGTAGCCCACGACCGTCAACTTCCAGGCCCCGACCTTCGGCACGAGACGCACCCCCAGCAGGCCGCCGGTAAAGGCGAACAGCAGATTGAGGGCGAGCGACATCAGAATCGTGGTGAGCATCGACTGCGCGAGGAAGCTGGCGATGATCACCGGCAAGCCGAACGCCACCGCGTTGTAGGCGAACGATGAGGCCACGGCGATGATGGTCGCGAGCGTGGTGCGACGCAGATACACGCCCTTGAGCAGCTTGCCGTAGTTGCTCCACGCCGCCGGACGCTTGGCCACCACGCGCTCGGCGTCCTTGGCCACGACGGCATCGATCCCATAGGACCGCTTGAGAATCTTCGCGGCGGCTTGGAGGTCGCCCTGATTGGCCGCCCACACGGGCGACTCGCTCATGTAACGGCTGCGAACGGCGATGATCGCCAGCGCGGGAATCGCGCCGAAGCCCAGAATGATGCGCCAGAGCAACGCGCTATGCGACGCCGGCAGCAGCGAATAGCACAGCAACACGAGCAAATAGGACCCGCATATCGCCGCGTACCAGGTAGGGCACCACATCGCGACCCGCGCCGCTTTGTTGCCACGTCCCTTGAGTTTCGAGAACTCGGCGAGGAAGGCCATCGCCACAGGCAGGTCGATCCCGACGCCCAACCCCATCACGAAGCGCGCGCCGGCGAGCACGTATTCGTTCGGCGCCAGTGCGCAAGCGATGGCCGCGATGACGAAGCACAGCATGTCGGCCATGAACACGCGGTAACGGCCGATGCGATCGGTGAAATAGCCGCCGAGGAACGCGCCGACGATGGCGCCGAACGTGATGGCCGACGCCACCATGCCCGTGCCTGCCGGCGTCAGTTGAAACTCTCGGGTGACGTCCTTGAGACCGAACGCGAGGGCGCCGAGGTCGTAGGCATCGAGGAACACACCGCCCAGGGCGATGGCCACGATCCAGCGGGCGTTCGATACGCGCGCGCCGCCTTCGTTGACGAGTTGCGCCACATCGGCGGCGGAACGAATGACGGCGGGACCACCGGCGCGAGCGGCGGGCGTTGCCGCGGCGCTCGTCTGGGCCGGTACCGCGGAAGACAGGGAAACGTCGACTGACATGGGACTAAGCTAGGAAACGGGAGAAAGCAGGAAAAAGCGAACACCAAAGGTCGCGATGTTACCGCTTGGTACTACGTCACCCCAAGAGCTTTCTGGTTATATGCTTAGACGAAACCCGCGCCGCACGCCAATTATTTGGGATTTGGCACCAATATCTCTCGCATCACTCCCAAATTTGTAGAGAATCCCACTCACCGATTAAGCAATCGCAGAGTATGACCCCACGTCTCACCGGACGGGAATATGATCGAGTCATCCCTCGAATCCGATGTGTGGTCCGGCAAAACCACGCGCGGTGGGGATCAGCCGACGTGCACAGTCTTTAACAGACGCTTACCTTTTCTTACAGCAGGAAGTTCTGCGGAACCCTACATTCCGCATCGTGGTCGCAATAGATGTGCCACATGGTGCGCAAGCGAAGCCGGATGGCGACCCGCGCACACCACCAAGAATCAACACCTCACGCTCACGAGGAAGATCCAAAATGAAGATCAAAGCGCTTACGGGAATCAGCGCGGCATTGGCCGCTGTCATGTTGGCCGGCTGCGTGGCGCCCGGCCCGCAATACGGATACCAACAGCAGGGTTATCAGCAGGGATATCAACAGCCCGGCTATCAACAAGGCTATCAACCGCCGCAACAGCAGGGTGCGCTGTACGGCACGGTCCAGTCGATCGAGCAACTGAACGGCCCGAATAACAGCCCGAACATTCTGGGTACGGTGCTCGGCGCAGCCGCCGGCGGCCTGCTCGGCAACACGATGGGCGGCGGACGTGGACGCACGGCCACCACCATCGCCGGCGCGGCCATCGGCGGTATTGCAGGCAACCGCATCGAAAACAGCATGGGCGAGCCGAACGTGCTTTACCGCATCACGGTGCGTCTGGACGACGGTCGTGTCGCCACGGTCACGCAAGCGCCGCCGCTGCGCGTGCAGCAAGGCCAGCGTGCCGCCGTCTCGAACGATACGGTGTACCCGTACTGAGCGAGTCAGCGAAGGCAGGATCAGCCAGGGCGAACAGGACCTCAATCCCGCTCGTCGGCAAAATCGAACGCCCGCCGGGATTTCCCGGCGGGCGTTTTTTTATTGCTGCCAATACAACACCCGCGACGAATTATGTTCGGGGGGACGCCCGGGGGACGGCGGCAAACCATAATTGACGGCCAATGCACGGTCATACGCAAAGCGAATTTGACCTGCTAAGATACGCGCGAAAATCGGCGTAACAATCGGCACAAACATCGTGCGACCATCGGAGGGCCCCCGCCGTTCCGGAACTTTGCCGAGTCCGTCAGTAACCGCTACCCTTCGAATCTCGTCATGTCGACTCAGACGACTTACCACCATCGGCTCTTCATGGCGATGGTCGGCGGCTTCAGCGCAGTGCTCAACGCGGGCGCCTTCTTTACCGTTCTGCGGCTCAACGGTCACAACCCCTATACCCCATACGGCCTGACACTCGTCTGCGCACTGGCCGCGACGGCGTTCATCGTCTTCGCACGTTTTCATCTGCTCGCCAGCGCCCGGAACCTCGGCTGGATGCTCGGACGCGGCGCCATGCGCTGGTGCCGTCTGCTTGTCACCGCCATCGTCCTGCTGTTCCTGACGTACGAAAGCACGGACGACGTGCGCATGATGGTCGGCCAGTGGGTGTTGCTGGCGCTGCCGCTGCAGATGATCGGACTCGCGGTGCTGCGCGGCATGGCCCACAGCATCAACAATGCGCCCGGCAATCAACGTCGCGCGGCATTCTTCGGGCTCGGCCCCGAGGCACGCAAGCTGAATCTGCGTCTGCAACGCTCGCCCATTCTCGGCATTCAAGTCGCGGGCTACTACAACGACGCGCCGATTGCGCCTGAAGACGGCGAAGTGCTGCCCCCGTATCTCGGCCGCTACGACGCCGCTGCCGCCCACATTCAGGCGAACGAATACGAAATCGTCTTCATCGCCATCGGCCAGCAAGACAACAAGGAACTCACCGGCGAGATCGTGCAACGTCTGTACGACTCGACGGCCGCCATCTATCTGCTGCCCGAGTTCCGCTTCCCCGGCGATCTGCCGATGACGAGCACCGACCTCGCCGGCGTGCCATTGCTCGCCCTGCACGACATCACGGTGCAGGGGCTGCTGCGCATGATCAAGCGCAGTATCGACGTCGTCGGTGCCGCCGCGATTCTGGTGTTGCTGAGCCCCGTCATGATCGCGGTCGCCGTTGCGGTGCGTCTCGACTCGCCGGGGCCGATCCTGTTCCGTCAGCGACGCTATGGCGAGCGCGGCGAGCCGATCGTCATCCACAAGTTTCGTTCGATGCGCGTGATTCAACCGGAAGACGCGGCCGCCGCGGCAACGGGTGGCTTGCGTCAGGCGCACGCGGGCGACAGCCGCATCACGCCGATCGGCAAGCACCTGCGCCGCACGTCGCTCGACGAACTGCCGCAATTGTTCGATGTGCTGGCAGGTTCGATGAGTCTCGTCGGTCCGCGCCCGCACGCCGAAGAACACAACGAGATGTACCGTCGCATGATTCCCGGTTACATGCTGCGTCACAGCGTAAAGCCGGGGATTACGGGATGGGCGCAGATCAACGGTCTGCGCGGGGAGACCGACACGCCGGACAAGATGCAGCGACGCGTGGAATACGACCGTTACTACATTACGCACTGGTCGTTGTGGCTCGACATCAAGATTCTGCTCAAGACGATTCCCGTCATGGTGACGGGACGCAACGCCGTCTGAACCGACGGCGCCGGGCGTCTCTCATTGCATCAGATTCGCTGACACGACAACTGCGGCGGCAATGGCAAGCGATTGCCAGCGAAGCGCACGGCGCTCATTCGCGGCCGAGCGCGCGCCACTGCCGCCAGCAGATGCCGATAAATCGCCGGTCTTCGACGAGGTAACGACGCCACATGCGACCCGGGTCCTGCAAGATGCGGTACATCCACTCGCACCCCGTGCGCTGCATCCATTTGGGCGCACGCTTTTGCATGCCTGCGGCGAACTCGATGGCCGCGCCCACGCAGAGCATCACGCCGCCGGGCATGGTCGGCGCATACGCCATGGCCCAGCGTTCCTGTTTAGGCATGCCCAGACACACGAAGATGAGATCGGGCGCCGCGTCGCGAACGCGTTGCGCGATGTCCTGCCCTTCGGGACCGGTCGGATCGAACGTCATCGACGGAATCATCAGCGTGAAATCGAGCCCCGGGAAGCGCTGCGACAGCCCGGCCGTCAATTGCGCTTCCTGCCCGGGGCGTCCGCCCACGAAGACCGCTCGACGCCCCGACGCGCGCGCCCGGTCGCACAAGGCGGGCAGCAGGTCAGCGCCGGTCACGCGCCCCGGCAACGGTCTGCCGAAAAGCCGACTCGCCCAGATGATGGGCATGCCGTCGGCGAAGAGGAAATCGGCATTGCGATACTCCTGCTTGAATTCGGGCAGCACGTCGAGCCGCACGATGTGGTCGACGTTGGGCGTCACCACGATGCGCGAGCGACCGTCGCGAAGCGAGGCGGCATGCGTCAGCACGTCCACCGCCTGCTCGAACGGCACCGCGGCAATGTTCAGGCCGAACAGCGCAACGTTGGGCTCGAAGATTTCGCGAGCGTTAGCGTGTGGCGCAGTTTTCAATTCAGTGTCACGGCTCATGACCTATCGTGTTCCCCTTATCCGGCGAATCCAGCGTTTCCCGCATGCGCCCGTCGTCCAGCAGTACCGGCGACGTTTAATGGCAGGCACGATAGTAGCAGCGCGTCTGCGCTGCGTCAGTGACACTTTTGATGAGATGTCGCGTATTTCACGACGACAACCCGAAGAAAAATATCGCGACCAATGATCCTCGACGCTCACGACATTCCTTCCGGCTCGCAACTGCAAGCGGATCTGTGCATTGCAGGTGCCGGTGCGGCCGGCATCACGCTGGCGCTGGCACTCGAAACCAGCGGGCTCGACGTGGTGCTGCTCGAAAGTGGCGCCGACACGCCCGAGCCTGCCGTGCAGCAGCTCTACACCGGCACCGTCGAAGACCCGCGCCTGCATCCCCCGGCCGACAGCTACCGCGTGCGCCGCTTCGGCGGATCGACCACATTGTGGGGCGGGCGCTGCATGCCGCTCGACGCCATCGACTTCGAAGCCCGCGATTACGTGCCGCACAGTGGCTGGCCCATCGGGCTCGACGACCTGATGCCGTGGCATGGGCAGGCCAATGCCCTGTGCGAAGCCGGGGAATTCGCCTACACCGCCGAGCAGGCGTTCCCGCGTGCGTCGAACCCGTCGCGTCCGATGATCGGGGGCTTCGACAGCGATGTGTTTTCGACGAACACGTTGGAGAGGTTTAGTTGTCCGACGGACTTCGGCAGTCGTTATCGCGCCCGTCTCGCCAAAGGCCGGGTCCGGGTCATTCAGCATGCGAACCTCTGCCATCTGCCCATGCAGGACGGCCAGCCACGCCTCGTCGGCCCCGCGCAGGTCAAGACGCTCGACGGCAAGACGTTCACGGTCGCCGCACGCGCTTACGTGCTCGCGACCGGCGGCCTCGAAGTGCCGCGCCTGCTGCTGAACAGCCCCGGCGCGAGCGGTCGCGGGCTGGGCAATGCGCATGACGTCGTGGGCCGCTACTACATGAGCCATCTGGCGGGGACCATCGGCACGATGGATCTGTCGGGTGCGACGTCCGTCTGGCATGGCTACGACATCTCGGACGAAGGGATCTACTGCCGTCGACGACTGGCGTTGCGTCCTCAGGCGCAGCACGCGCTGCATGCCGGCAACTTTATCGCGCGCCTGCACCACCCGCGCATTCCCGACGCCGGTCACGGCAACGGCATTCTCTCGGCGCTGTATCTCGCGCGCCCGATCGTGCCGTACGAATACGCCAAACGTCTGTATGGCGACGCGCCCGGCGGCATCGGCAACTGGCTCGCGCACGCCCGCAACGTGATCACGGACGTGCCCGACACCGTGCGCTTCCTCACGCACTGGGCGATGCATCGCACGCTCGCAACACGCAAGTTTCCGTCGGTCATCGTGCGCCCGGCCAACCTGCGTTTCAGCCTGGACTTTCATGCCGAGCAAGTACCGTACGAAAACAGTCGCGTAACGTTGGGCGACGAGCGCGATGCACTCGGCATGCGACGCATCCACATCGACTGGCGCTACACGTCGCAGGACGTCGCCACCGTGACGCGCTCGCTCGAAGCACTGGCGCAGGAAATCGAGCGCACCGGCGTCGGCCGCTTCTCGTACGAGCCCGCCGAGGTGGAAGCCGAAATGACGCGCTACGGCGCCTACGGCGGCCATCACATCGGCACGGCGCGCATGGGTGACGACCCGCGCACCAGCGTGGTCAACGCGGATGGACGCCTGCATGAGGCCGACAACGTGTTCGTTGCGGGCGCGGCGGTCTTTCCGACGTCGGGCCAGGCGAACCCCACATTGAGCCTCGTCGCACTGGCGTTGCGTCTCGCCGACCATTTGCAGGGGCGGGCGAACGTGAGTGCACTACCCTCGCCCGCGACATCAGTCACATCCGCCATCCAGACTTCTTCGACTCCTACCTGATCCCGTCCGCCTTATGAAAGCTCGCATTCTTGTCACCGGCGCGACCGGCTTCATCGGCCGCCATGTCGTCAACGCCCTTGCCGCCAGCGCATGGGCCGAGCCCGTCGCGGCTTCACGTCGTGCCGACGCCGGCATGCGCGCCGTCGATGCACTCTCCACCGCCTCGCTCGGCGCTGCGCTGGCCGACGTCGACGCGCTGGTGAACTGCGTCGCGGGCTCGCCTGAGACTATCGTCGCCAATGCCCGCGCACTGCGCGAGGCGCTCGACGCTGTCGGCAAGCCCATGCCCGTCGTCTACTTCAGCTCGATGGCTGTGTACGGCACGGCCGAAGGACACATCGACGAATCCGCCGCACTCGACGGCGCAAGCCCTTACGGCATGGCGAAGGTAGAAGCCGAGAAATTGCTCGCCGGACTGCGCACGGTCTCGCTGCTGCGCCCCGGATGCGTCTACGGTGGCGGCAGCCCGCAATGGTCGGAACGCATTGCCGAACTGCTGCGCGCAGGGCGTATCGGCGATCTTGGCGCAGCGGGTGACGCGCACAGCAACCTCGTGCATGTGGACGATGTCGTAAAAATCGTCATGAGTGCGTTGCGTCGCCCCGAAGCGGGCGGGCAGGCCTACAACCTCGCCATGACCGACGCCCCGCGCTGGAACGATTACTTCGTGGCGTATGCCATGGCGCTGGGGGCAACGCCTGTGAAGCGCATCGGCGGACGACGTCTGAAGATCGAGACGAAGCTCGTGGCGCCCGCACTCAAGATTGCCGAGATTCTGGGACGCAAGGTCGGTGTGAAGGGATTGCCGCCGCCGTTGCCGCCATCGCTCGCGCGCCTGTGGCAGCAGGATATCTGTCTCGATGCGCGCCGCGCCGAACAGACTTTCGGTGTGACATGGACGCCGTGGCGCGAAGCCGTCAAAGCGGAAGCCGCGCGCGCCTGACCGATGGCGACGGGCGGGGAGCGATGCCACCCGCCTGCCGCCGACAGTAATGTCGATGACGGTACGCCTCAGCGTCTCAGCGCATCAGTCAACGCATCAATCAGCGCATCCGCGACTTAACGCCGCGTCAGCCGCCCCGCCGTCCAGCGCCACAGCGTGGCGAACGGCGACACGCCGAGCAAGCGACGGGCTGCCCACGCGGCGGCTGCACCGTTCACGGCAATCGCCAGCGACGCCGCCACCGACGCACCCACGCTGCCGCCCATCGGCGCAAGCACCGCAAGCCCCAGCAGCAGCACCACGACCGACACCACGTTGATGCGCATAAGTGCGCGCGTGTGCGCCGTCATGCCGAGCAGTTCCGGCATCGCCGTAAAACAGGCCGCCGCGATCTGCCCGAGCGCCAGCACACGCAAGGCGCTCGCGCCGTCGTCGAATCCGTGACCGAACAGGCTCAGCAGGAAGTGCGGCACGAGCAGCATGCCCAGCGTCACCGGCAATGCCAGGCACAGCACCAGCCCGATGGCCTGCGCCGCACTGCGCTCCAGCCCCGGCAGATCCTGACGCGCATAGAGGCTGGCGAATCGCGGCGCGGCCATTCCCGTCACACCGCTGATCAGAATGTTGACGACGAGCGCCAGACGCCATGCGAGCGCGAACAGGCCTGTCTCGCGCGACGACGCGACGATACCCAGCACAATGGCCGGCGCCGACGTAATCAGCAGCTTGGTGAGTTCGAGCGTGAACAGCGAGAGGCCGGGCTTGAGTAAGCCGGGGATCGCCCCGTGCGGCTCGCCGGCCGGCACCTCGCGCAGGAATCGACGCAGCAACACCGCACCTACGATCGCCGCGACGGTAAAGCTCGCCGCCGTGAGAATCAGCGTATTGGCCACCGTCAGTTTGCCCGTCGCCACCAGCGGAATCGCCGCCACGCAGAAGATCGCGGGCCACAACCACGAGTAGATCATCTGGCTGAAACCGACGCGCTGCAATCCAGCGAGCGCACCGGCAATGGCCGCCCCCATGTTTTGCGGGACGAACGACAGCGCACCGAGCATGAGCGGCACCACCAGTTCGGGCTTCTTGAGGATGTCGTTGGCAAAGAGCGCCGCCCCGCCTGCGAGCAGAATCGACACCGCGGCCGACGCCAGAAAGACATGCCCCAGCGCCCGGCGAATCGTCGGCCGGACGGCGGCGGCGTCACCGGCGGCGACATCCATCGCCAACTGACGCGTCAGCGCCTGATCGATACCGAGGCGTCCGAACCCGGCGAGCGCCACCATCGTGCTGAAGACAATGTAGAAATTCCCGGTCTCGACGACGCCCAGCGCCGCCGCGATCAGCAGGTGAAAACCGTAACGACTCGGCAGATCCAGCAGCCGAACACCGAGACTGATCACGCTGCCGCGAATCATCGAAGCGCCGGACTTGCCCGACGCAGGTGACGGTGACGGCGATGGCGACGACGTCCGGTTCATCTCAATTCACCGCCTTTCGCAGCACGAAGAGCATGATGCTCTGCGGTGGCATATCGGCGTGCAGTTCGCCGCCGGAAACCTCGGCATCCGGCGCGCGCGCGAGCTTGTTGTCCACCAGTTGCCAGACCTCGCTCGTGCCCGCCGCCGCAAAGTTGGCTACCGAGACCGTGGCCTGCGCCGCGCGATCGAGTTGCTTGTTGACGACGACGACGGTCATCGCACCATCCTTCGCGCGCAGCGCCGCGAAGGCCGACACGGTATCCGGATCGGGCACCGTGGTCGACACGCTCGTCGAGCCGAATTCGCCGCCTTTATCGTCGTAATTACGATACAGCTTGATCGCCTTGTAGACCGGCATCGACGGATCGAGCGTGCCCCAGCGCGTCGCCATATCCAGCCGCTCTCGGCCGAAGATACCGAGAATGTCGGCCTGCGCCGTCGCGCCGTTCATGCGCGTGTCCGCGCCCCAGTTGTATTCGGTAAGCGCGATGGGCGTGCCGGGGTAGTAATACGTGTCGACCCACTGACGCATCATCGGAATCAGCGCGACCACGCTATTGATCCACGTCGGATCCTTGTAATTCGGGTCCCACAGATTGCGTGTCGAACGGTTGCGCATCAGCGCAATGGCCGTCGAGTTGCCGTCCACCGGTTCTTCGTACTCTTTGCTCTGCGGATAAAAGTGCAGGCTGAAGATATCGACCGGACGACCGGCCTTTTTCCACTGCGTGAGCAGCCAGGGAATGTACGGCATGCCACCGGTTTCTTTCAGCCGGTCGGGCGCCTGCGCATAACCGTGCGTGACCGAATACTGCTGATCGAAGCCGCTGTACAGATAGCCGTTCCAGCCCCACTCTTCGGGCGCGAGCACCTTGGCATGCGGATCGGCAGCCTTCACCGCACGCGAATAGGCGATCACCTTGGCGGCGATCTCGCTGGCGTGCGCCCCCGTGGGGTGCGAGTTGTTGTGGATCAACTGCCACAGACTCGGCTCGTTATCCATTGCGTAGTACTTCACGCCGCCCGCCTTGGCCGGGCCGAATTGCTGCACCAGCGCGCTCACACGCGCCTGCTGGCTCGCGGGATCGTCAGGCACGGTGGCGTCGTCCGGATCGTTCACCACGGGTGTGCCGTCGCGCAGAATGCCGTTGCCGGCGTCGGTCATGCCGTCCACGTCGTGGTTCTGCTGCGGGCCGTACTTGATGATGGAATAGCTCGCGAGCCGGTCGCGCGAGCGCGAGAGCGTAGCCACGCGGCCGAGCATGGAGATGGTGATGATCGGCTGCGCGCCGGCGGCCTGCGTCAATGCGACGAAACGGTCGCCGAACTGGTCGTTGATGTCCGTCGGATTCACCGGAAGACTCTCGTAATACCAGTCGCGACCGGCGTTACGCGCGTCGAGCCGCCAGTTGTAGGCCGACGCGCTGTTGCCGCCCGAGCGATTCAGCGGCGCGCGCAAATCCTGCAACATCGCCGTCGTGCCGAAATTGATGCCGTAGATCAACGGATTGATCGGATGGCGGTTCGCCGCCGCATCCACCGCGATCGAGACCGGCAACGGACCGCCCGGCGTGGCCTTGGTACAGGCCGCGGACGACAGCAGGACAGCCGCACCTACGAATTGGATCAGTCGGGCAAATCCGATTCGCCCAATACGCGCACTACGGCGCGGCAACACGCGCATGAAGACTCCGGGGGACAGCACGATGATCGAATCCGCCTTCTCGCCAGATGTAGACGAAGATCGCCAGAATGACCGCCGTTTCGCCTGGCGCAAGCGTTGGCGGATAGAAGAACGAGACCAGCAGCACGAAGACCAGATAGTCGTACAGCGCGCCGAGGAAATCGTCTTCGACTTCCGCGCGCAGGCGCCGGTAGAAAAACAGGCCGCGCAACTGAAAACACAGAATGACGAGCGCGCCTAGCAGGCCGTACTCGAACACGATCCCCAGCCACGTAATGTCGGCGAGGAAGAAGAAGTGGTGGAAATAGGTGGTCAGCGTGTCGCCGCTCGCGGGACTGATCGTGCCCACGCCGAACAGCCAGCGCAGTGAGTCATTGCCGAGAAAGCGCGTCGCAAGCAGCGCCGATATACGGCGCGTATCGAAGCCGGTTTCGGAATTCGCACTGAAGATCGTCGCCAGATACCCCATCGAAAACACCCCGACCAGCACGATCGGCGCCACGAGCATCAGGCCGATGCGCGCACGCGGACGCGCCCAGACGAACGTATTGATGACCAGCACGCCCATGATGCCGATCGCCAGCGCACGCGACTTCACGATCAGCAACGCGACCGCCAGCCCGATCAGCACGCTGACGAGATAGCCGACGTTACGCTCGAAGAACGCGCGGCGGTAGCAGAAGAACAGCAGGATGAACGGGAAGTACATCGACATGCGGATACGGTGTCCGCGACTGTCGCTGGTGAAGAACGGCGCCTGTCCGAAGACGTAGGTTTCCTTGTACCAGTCGGCGGGCACCAGCAGCCACATGAGAATCAACGCGCCCACGATGACCGCGCCGAGAATCACGAAACTGCGCCCCAGCTCCTGCAACGTGGGCTTGAGCATCAGGAGCAGCGCCAGGAAGGAAAAGAAATACAGAATCGGCAGCAGTTTCACCTGCGCTGTCACACTGGTGAAAAAACTCTCGTTGAAGTAGATGACGGCGGCGAAGCTCGGCACCAGCACCAGCCATGCGAAGCTCAGCAGCACCTGTCGCGTCAGCGGGAAGCGCGGCTGGCTGCCCAGGCGCAGCACCAGTGGCAGCGTCAGTATCGGAAACGCCTTCGAGAGCGCCCACAACGGGTACAGCGTCGCGATGTAGTGGAACGTCTGGCCGAAGAGCGGCAGAAGCACCACCAGGCACCCCACGACGAAGGTGCGCGGCAGGCCGCCCGCGAACACGGCCGGCAGGTCGTCCGGGACTGGCGTCCCGTGCGTCGCATCGGTCGGGTTACCGGGGCGGGTATCCATGTCGAGAGGTGGCTGCGCGGCTGTCACGAAGCGGTTGAATTCAGTGGTTAGACTTGCACGATTTGCCTGGCCGACGGCGAAATCGCCGGGATCGACCGAGATGACGCCGGGTGTCGCGAATCGCTCGCGACGCCCGGCACCGGACGATCAGAAGCTGCGAGCGCCGTTGATGTCGTAGTTGACGTTCTTGTTGAACGGCAGGCCCTTGTTGATGTACTGGTCGACCCACAGGTCCACTTCCGCAATCGCCGACTTCGGCACGAAGATCGTGTCGTTCGATTGCAGAACGATGTCCTGCGCCGGATCGCCCTGCTGCGTGAGCGCCTTGACGTCGATCGTGCGCAACATCGGACGGCCGTCCGGGCTGCGGCGAATCAGCACGATTTCGCCGGTCCGTGCGGTATCGAGCAGGCCCTGGGCGGTGATGATCGCCTGCATCACACTCATGCCGGGCGTGAGCGCGAGTTCGCCGGGCTTGCCGACTTCACCGCCGACGAACACGTGTGCGGCGGTCTGCGTCACGGCGACCATGGCCATCGCATTGGCGGTCATGTGATTGGCCGCGAGCGCGCGGTTGACCGTATCACCGAACTGCGCGAGCGTCTGGCCGGCTGCCGGAAGATTGCCGGCAAACGGCATGGCAACGGTGCCGTCAGGTGCGACGCGGCCCTTGTAGTTGAGCTCGATGTTGAACGGCAGCACGACGGAAATGTCGTCGCCAGGCAACAGTCGATACGGTGACGGTGTCGTCGCGTCGACCCACGTCGCAAAGCGGTCGGTTTGCTGGTATTTGGTGTCGACCCAGGTATGGGTGCAGGCCGTCAGCGTCATCAGCGCCAGTACGCAGGCCGGGCGGAGCATGTTCATGGGACAGATGGCACGAGGCCGGGGTGGTTGCACGGTTTGGACCGTACTCTAGTGCACTTCTGTCGTCTCGCCAAGCACGATAAATCAGCGTCGGATTTAGGATAATGCCGGATTTAGGGGGACTTTCTGGGGACTTTCTTGCGTAAGATATGCGCCTTGAAACCATCAACAATGGCCGGGCAACCTTTCCGCTTCTTGCATCCCTATGGCAATTACGACTAGAACAAGGCCTGACCGGCACGCCGCGGTCGTCGACGTGACGATCCGGGATTATCTCAACACCCTTTTTTACTACCGCAAGATCGCGACGACGGTGTTCCTCGCCATCGTGGCGCTCGGCGTGCTCGTAGCCCTCTTCGTGCCGATTCCGTATCGGGCACAGGCCACACTGCTCGTCCTCAATGCGGGCTACTACGACCAGACGAACAACCCGAACGGCGGCGTGTCGCTGCAACCCCCGCCGGGTCAGCTCAACGGCGTGGAAGCGCAGATTCTGTCGAGCCCCGAGCTGCATCGCGACGTCATTCTGTCGAAACTCGGCCCCGGCGCGACGGCGAGCGACATCGACCGCGAATTGCAGAATTTCGAGAAGCGTCTGCACATCGAGCAGAACGATCTCGCGAACACCATCACGCTGACGTACTCGGACACCGATCCGAAGGCGGCAGCCGATGCGCTCGCGCGTCTGCTCGACAAGTACTTCCGCCAGCGCGCCTCGATCTTCACCTCGGGTCGCGTCAATCTGCTGGTCAGCCAGCGTGACGATGTCGGCAAGCAACTCGACAAGGCCGACGCGGATCTGCTCGCGTTCCAGAAGAAACACGGCATCGTGAAGATCGACGACCAGACCTCGCGCGCCGTGCTGCTCGAATCGCAGCTCGTGCAGCGCAAGCTGGAGACCGACGCCAAGCTCGCACAGGACCGCAGCGAACTGAAGTCGCTGCAAACGTCCACGAAGGAGGTGCGCTCGACGATTCCGATCTACACGGACGACTCCGAGACGAGCCGCGCGATCAACATCCTGCAAGGCTCGCTGAGCGAGCTCGAGAACAAGCGTGCGGACTACGCGTCGCGCTACATGGCGACGTCCCCGTTCGTCGTGCAACTCGACAAGCAGATCGCCGACATGCGCGCGAACATCGCGAAGCAGCGTCAGGAGATGATGACCGCGACACGCCTCGGTCATAACAACTACTACGACGTGGTGCAGGAGCGTCTGGCGGTGCTCAACGCGAGCATTGCCGGTGGTCTCGCGCAACAGGCTGCGCTCGATACGCAGATCAAGGAAACGCGCGACAAGCTGCAAGGTATGAGCGACGTGTCGAGCCAGTTGAGCCAGTTGCAGGCGCGTCGCGACATTCTGGCGGACAGCTTCAAGGACCGCTCGCGTCAGGTCGAACTCGCGCGTGTGCAGCAGGGTCAGGTCAGCCAGATCAACGGCACCAACGTGCGCGTGATTCAGGCACCGTTCCCGCCGTCGCAACGCAGCGTGTCGGCCAGTCTGCTGATCGCCGCCTCGATTGCCGCCGGTTTGCTGCTCTCCGCACTGACGGTGCTGATCCTGTCGAGCCTGCGTGAGACCTTCCTGAGCCCCGAACAAGTCGAACGTGCCCTGCTGTTGCCGGTGGTGAATGCGCCGGTCCTGCTGGGGGGCGAACGGCGTGGAGCGGCAGCGGGAGGCGTTGCGGGTGCGGCAGGGGCCGTAGGGGGGATGGTCGCTGGCGTCGCGAACGCGGAACCCGCCTACTCTCGTCCCGCTCACCTGGCTTACGGGCGCATGATCGCTGCGATCAACAGCAGCACCAACGCGCATGCCAAGGTCGTCATGGCCTTGTCGACCGGCAAGAACGATGGCCTCTCGTCCGTCATTCAAGGTCTGACAAGCGAACTGGAACACCGCTCGGGCAAGCCGATCCTGATCCTGGACATCGCCTCGACGCCGGACGCGCCGATGTATGGCAAGCCGAACGCACAAGGGCTGCTGGCATGGCCGTCGAATGGCGGCAGCGGCACGGCAAGCACCGACGCGACGGCACCGGTCGCCACCGACGAATCCAATGGCATGCTTGCGGACATCGTCTTCACGCGCGTCGAGGGTCACAACATCGTCGTGGCGCAGCCGCGCAGCGGCGGGATTCCGTCGTCGTGGCAGCAAGTCACGCGCCTGTTCGATGCGTTGCGCGACTCGCACGACTACATCGTCGTGCACGCCCCGCCGTCGAGCCAGTCGTTCACCGGCATCGAGAACGCGTCGCTGGCCGACGCCACGGTGCTCGTGGTGCGCGCCGAAGCCACGCGCAAGCCGGTCATCGCCGGCCTCAAGGCGCAGGTGGAAGACGCAGGCGGACGACTGATCGGTGTGGCGCTCACGCATCGTCGCGGATATATTCCGAGCTTCATCTACCGGTTCTTCTAGCCGTCGGTTCAGACCATCATGCAACAAATCAGCGCGATCCTGCCGATCAAGACCCGAGGAAGGCACTACGCCGACAACATCGGCCGTTGTGACATCCTCTTCTCGTCGCTGCGCCACTTCACGACGCCGGACCTGTTCCATCGCTTCGTGATCATCGTGCCGCACGACGAAGTCGAGGAAGTCCGTGGCTACGCCAGGGCGTGGTCCGACTTCCCCATCGAGGTGATCGACGAATCGCTGTACATGGGCGCGTTCAACGAGTTCTCGCAGCGGCACCAGATTCGCAACTGGCATCGGCAGCAGATCATCAAGATCAACGCGCCGGAATGGATCGAGACCGAGTACTTCCTGATCTTCGATCCGGATTGCTTCGCCACGCACGCGTTCGATTACGACTCGCTGATCTCCGACGGACGGGCGATCACGCACCTCAAGGGGCGCAGCGTCGAGCCGTATTACTGGGAGGCGTCGGCCAAGTTGCTCGACGTCGATCCGCACCTGGACCGTGAAGGGGTCTGGTGGACGCCCGCAACGCTCTCGCGCTCGCTGTGCCTGTCGTTGCAGGAGCGGCTCGAAGCCGTGAACGGCACCGACTGGAAGCGCGTGCTGCTCGCGAACTACGCCATCGACTGGACGGAATACACGCTGTACTGGCTCAACGCCGAGCGCGCCGGCCTGCTCGACAAGTACCACACGCAAGCGGTGCCGCCGCAACGCACGCTGCACGCCGACGAGAGCGTGTGGTTTGCCGACAAGATGCAGGAGTGGGACGCCGCGCATTACTTCGCTGCGGAGAGCGACGGGCTGTTCGCCGTGGTTCAGAGCAACACGAAGATCCCGCTCGATCAGGTCGTAGCGAAGCTGTCTCCGTACTTCCCAATCGAGATTCAGCCGTACGAGCGGCACGTGGATCCGGCACTCAAGGGCGCGGAGTTGTACTCGGCAGTCGTACGCAAGGGACTCAAGATGCTCAAGAAGCTATTGGGCAACGGCGCGGGCATCAAATAACGCCAACCGTCCCCACGAGATCAACAGGACCCGATTCGATGAGCAGTACGGGCAGCGCCAAAGGCCGGATGGTCGGCATCGAGATTCTGCGATTTTTCAGCGCGTTCGCGGTGCTCATCTGGCATTACCAGCATTTCTTCTTTCAGCCGCAGACGGCATCCATCGAGGTGGTTCGCAGCGCCCAGCCGCTCTACGGGCTGCTGCATCCGTTCTACGATTTCGGATGGCTCGGGGTCAACGTCTTCTGGACGATCTCGGGCTTCATCTTCTTCAATCGCTATCTGACGAAGATCGCGGCAGGCAAAGTCTCCGGCGGTCTGTTCTTCCTGAATCGCTTCTCGCGGCTCTATCCGCTGCATATCGTGACGCTTGTCGCCGTGGCGCTATTGCAAGCGTATTACATACGGCACAACGCGGCGTTCTTCATTTATCCGTACAACACGCCGTACGACTTTTTCGTCAACGTCATCTTCGCGTCCGGATGGCTCACGCCTTACACCGACTCGTTCAACGGGCCGGTATGGAGTGTGTCGACAGAGATCGTGATCTACGTCGCGTTCTTCCTGCTGGCGCGGTTTTTCCGCATCGGACTGGCGTGGACGCTGGCGATCATGTGCCTTTCGGCCGCCGCAGGCGGTTTGCTGATCCATCAGCACGTCAAGGGCAGCGAAGCGAACATCGTGTTCTGTGCCTTCTATTTCTTCATGGGCGGCGCAGTGCATCTGCTCTATGAGCGGTTGCGCGACGTGATCGAAGCGCACCGTCGGGCGACGGTAGTGCTGTGCTGTGCGGCGTATGTGGGATTGATTGCGGTGTGCGCCCTCTTCGGCGGCACGAAATATCTGGCGGCCACGGTGATCGCGCCGGTCTCGATCGTGCTGCTGCATGCGATCGAGCCGTGGATACCGGAACGGCTGGCGTCGCCCATCGCCAATCTCGGCAATACGACCTATTCCAGCTATCTGATCCACTTCCCGCTGCAACTCACGACCGTGATCGTGCTGCAACGGTTGGGGATGTCCAGCGCGACGGCGGCGATGAGCCCGTGGTTCCTGGCGGCCTATCTGATTATCGTATTCGCGCTCGCCCGAGTCGTTTTCCGGGTGTGGGAAGCACCGGCACAGACATTCCTTCGGCGACATCTGGCCTGGATCGGCACTCCCGCGAAGGCGCGCTGACGACGGCTAGGCGGTCGATCCGGCGTCGGGTGAACAAGGCGCGCGGCAGGCTGACGCCGTGCGCACCCGCAGTGCTCAATGATGATGGTGGTGGTGATGCGACCAGAGCGGATCCATCGAATCGACGAAAGACGCAACGGCATCCTTGTCGCCCGTGGCGTGGCGCATCAACTGGCCGCACTTGCACCAGCCCTGATAGGGCGTGATATGCGAGCAGGCGGTCGTCTTCTGCAAGTACAGCGTGACGGGTTTCGCGCACTTGGTGCACTTGAACTTGAGGGTCAGGGCAGGTTTGCTCATCGGAGATCCATAGCAAAAAGCCGGATGTCGTGAAGACACCCGGCTTTTTTGACTTTGTACTGCGTTTGTACCGCGCGCATATCGTGTCGACGAATCGCGTTAGCGAATCTGACGCCGGTCGGCTTCGATGTGTCGATTGTCACACCGCTGCCGTTGGATGGCGTCCCCTAGGGGATTCGAACCCCTGTACTCACCGTGAAAGGGTGATGTCCTAGGCCTCTAGACGAAGGGGAC
>NZ_MAOS01000058.1:0-37189 GCF_001721285.1 Pandoraea sp. ISTKB | reverse complement strand
GCGCTCCAATGCCTGTTAAGTCGCACCGCGGGCGGCCCCCACCCCGATCCAGCATCGATAGCGATGCGACGACACCATCGACGTGCAACCGATAGCACCACCGCGACGGACGGTTGCCGTTTGGCGTCGTCATTCGGCGCGGAGATGGTTGCATTACAGGATGTATGAGCGGTGATTGTCGGTGCCCTGACGGAGCGACTTTAAGGTGGAGCGCAGTCAGGGTACCGGCAAGCGCCGCGGGTTGGGGCGATGGAGAGGGCTGTCGGCGATAGGTTGACGGGCGGTGTCGACGCACAGGTGAGGCGTGAGCAAAAAGGGCGATTCGATTAGTCGAATTGCCCTTTTTGCGTACTGAGGCGTCAAAGAGGCACCAGACCAGCCCGAGCCCGAGCCCGAACCAAAACACAAAAAGAAAAAAGGCGGCCCGGAAAAATCCGAAAGCCGCCTTTTTCACTTACCCGAGAGAGCCCCGGGTAAGACCGGAAGACTTACATCCCCGGCATCATCAGCGAGTTGGCGTTGTGCATGATCCACAGCGAGCCGACGAGCACGATGGCCACGATCAGCACGGTGAACAGGAACGCCATCACATTCCAGCGCTGTTCCGACGAGCGGTCCATATGCAGGAAGTAGATCAGGTGGACGATGATCTGCACGAGGGCTGCGCCGAGGATCAGCGGCAGCACCGTCGACGGCGGCATCGTGCCATCCATCACCAGCTTGAACGGCACGACCGTCAGGATCACGGCGAGCACGAAGCCGATCAGGTACGACTTCACGCTGCCGTGGCTGCCACCGGCCGCATTGTGGCCAGCGTCGTGGCCGTGCGATTGCACCGATTTGCTATTGCTGCTCATTTACATCGCTCCCATCAGGTACACGACCGTGAAGACGCCGATCCAGACCACGTCCAAGAAGTGCCAGAACAGCGAGAGGCATTGCAGACGCGTGGTGTTGGTCGACGTGAGGCCCTTCTTGCCGATCTGGAACATCAGCACGGCCATCCACAGCAGGCCCGAGGCCACGTGCAGACCGTGCGTTGCCACCAGTGCGAAGAACGACGACAGGAAGCCGCTACGGTTCGGACCTGCGCCTTCGAGGATCAGGTGATGGAACTCGTACAGTTCCATGGCGATAAACGCCGCACCCAGGATCCACGTAATGGCGAGCCAGCCCATCACGGCGCCCTTCTTGCCGTTGTGCAGGCCGATCATGGCGAAGCCATAGGTGATCGACGAGAACAGCAGGATGAAGGTTTCGACCAGCACGAACTTCAGGTCGAAGAGTTCCTTACCCGTGGGGCCGCCCGCCGTCGAGTCACGCAGTACAGCAAACGTGGCGAACAAGCTGGCGAACAGCACCAGGTCGGTCATCAGGTACACCCAGAAACCGAAGATCGTGTTGCCCCCGGTGTCGTGGTGCGCGTGGTCATGCGCATGCGCATCGGCATGCGCGCCCGTGTGTTTGAGAACTTCGCTCGTCATGATTAAGCCTTTGCTGCTGCGGCCAGTGCCTGATGGTGAGCCGATTCAATGGCCACCACTTCCGGCGACTGCACGTAGTAGTCGATCGAATCGTTGTTGCTACGGCAGATGAACGTCAGGATCATGCCCACGAAGCCAACGATGGCGAGCCACCAGATGTGCCAGATGGCGGCGAAACCGAACACCAGCGAGAAAGCACTGATGATGAAACCGGCGCCAGTGTTCTTCGGCATGTGAATCGGAGCGTAGCTCGTCTTCAGATCGCTCTTGATGCCGTGTTCCTTGCGATAGGCCAGCTCGTCGATGTCATGCACGCGCGGCTCTTCGGCAAAGTTGTAGAACTGCGGCGGCGACGACGTCATCCACTCCAGCGTACGGCCATTCCAGGGATCGCCCGTGGTGTCGGCCAGTGCCTTGCGGTTCTTGATCGACACGACCAGTTGCAGCACCTGGAAGCCGATACCGGCAGCGATGAACAGCGCACCGATCAGTGCGGCGATCAGCCAGGGTTGCCATTCCGGATTGCTGTAGTGGTTCAGACGACGGGTCATGCCCATCAGGCCCAGCACGTACAGCGGCATGAACGCGAGGTAGAAGCCGATCAGCCAGCACCAGAAGCTTGCCTTGCCCAGACGCTCGTCGAGCTTGAAGCCGAAGGCCTTCGGGAACCAGTAGTTCATACCGGCGATGTAACCGAACAGCACGCCACCGATGATCACGTTGTGGAAGTGAGCAATCAGGAACAGCGAGTTGTGCAGCACGAAGTCCGCGCCCGGCACAGCCAGCAGCACGCCCGTCATACCACCGATCACGAACGTGACGATGAAGCCCAGCGTCCACAGCACCGGCGTGGTCATCTGAACGCGACCACGGTACATCGTGAACAGCCAGTTGAAGATCTTCACGCCGGTCGGGATCGAGATGATCATCGTCGCGATACCGAAGAAGGCGTTCACGCTGGCACCCGAGCCCATCGTGAAGAAGTGGTGCGCCCACACGAGGAACGACAGCACCATGATCGCCGCCGTGGCGTACACCATCGACTTGTAGCCGAACAGCTTCTTGCCCGAGAACGTCGAGATGATTTCCGAGAAGATACCGAACGCCGGCAGAATCAGGATGTACACCTCCGGGTGACCCCAGATCCAGATCAGGTTGATGTACATCATCGGATTGCCGCCCAACTCATTCGTGAAGAAATGGAAGTCGAGGTAGCGATCCAGCGAGAGCAGACCCAGCGTCACGGTCAGGACCGGGAACGCGGCGCACACCAGCACCATCGTGCACAGGGACGTCCAGGTGAAGATCGGCATCTTCATCAGGTTCATGCCCGGCGCGCGCATCTTCAGAATCGTGACGACGAAGTTCACACCCGTGAGCAACGTCCCCAGACCTGAGATCTGCAAGGCCCAGATGTAGTAATCCACCCCCACGCCCGGACTGTACTGAATGCCCGAGAGCGGCGGGTATGCCAGCCAGCCCGTGCGAGCGAACTCACCCACGGCCAGCGACAGGTTCACCAGCACGGCGCCAGCCACGAACAGCCAGAACGACAGCGTGTTCAGGAACGGGAACGCCACGTCGCGTGCGCCGATTTGCAGCGGCACCACGAGGTTCACGAGACCCGTCATGAAAGGCATCGCCACGAAGAAGATCATGATCACGCCGTGGGCGGTGAAGATCTGGTCGTAGTGATCCGGCGGGAGAATGCCGCCCGAGTTGTGCGCGAGCGCCAGCTGGGTACGCATCATCATGGCGTCGGCAAAGCCGCGCAGCAGCATGACGAGAGCGACCAGCACGTACATGACACCGATCTTCTTGTGATCGACCGACGTCACCCACTCGTTCCACAGGTACTTCCACTTGCCGAAGTAGGTGAGCAGCGCGAGGATGCCCAACCCACCAATCACCATCATGCCGACCGCGCCCATGATGATGGGCTCGTGGTACGGGATGGCTTCGAGAGTCAGTTTGCCAAACAGCGTTGACATTGTTGTTTACTCCTTATGCGCGTGCGCAGCCGCACCAGCGTGCATCGCGTGCGCGCCGGCGTCCATGGCCATGGTCATCGACTGGCCTTGCACGTTGGCAGCGGCGGCCGGAGCCGTCGCGGCATCGGTGCCCGCGCCCTTCATTTCCATCTTCATGTCCATACCCTTCATGTCCATGGCACCGTGGTTCTCATGGCCTTCATGCTGCTGCGCCATGCCCGATGCCATCGGGGCATGCACGATCGACTGGAACATGTTCGCGTCGACCGAGCTGTAATACGTGACCGGCGTGTTCTCGCTCATCGGCACCAGCGAGGCGTAGGCGTCCTTGTCGAGCACCTTCTTCGACTCGCGCACCTTCGTCACCCATTGCTGGAAGTCGCCGTCGGTCATGGCCAGCGTCTTGAAGCGCATGCCCGAGAAGCCGCCGCCGCTGTAGTTCGCCGAAATGCCGTCGTACGAGCCGACGTGGTTGGCGATCAGATGCAGCTTCGTTTCCATACCGGCCATCGAGTAGACCTGGCTACCCAATTGCGGAATGAAGAACGAGTTCATGATCGATTCCGAGGTGATCTTGAAATTCACCGGGACATCGACAGGAACGGCCAGTTCGTTGATCGACGCAATGCCCTGTTCCGGGTAGATGAACAACCACTTGTAGTTCAACGCCACCACTTCGACGGTGATCGGCTTCACGTCGCTTTCCAGCGGCTTGTAGGGATCGAGTTCGTGAGTGGAGACCCAGGTGATGCGCGCAAGGATCGCAATGATGATGATCGGCACGAGCCAGACCACGACCTCAATGGCCGTCGAGTGCGACCAATTCGGCTCATAGCGCGCCGACTTGTTGGTTGCGCGGTACTTCCACGCGAACCACAGCGTCATCAGAATGACCGGAATCACCACGATCAACATCAGCCAGGTGGCCGTGAGGATCAGGTTCTTGTTCTCGATTCCGATCTGCCCCTTAGGGTCGAGCAGCGTCATGTCGCAGCCTGCCAAAAGCAGCGGCGAGCACAAGGCGAGCAGCCTAAACAATCGCGGGTTTCTGTGTTTCTTCATGTCACACGACAGGGTTGAGTTGGCCAGCGAACGGCGCAACACGGGCTTACCGGCCTGATGCAGGGTCGCAGGAGGTTGGCAAGGGTTAAGGTGAGACGGGAGCAGTCGTCACGCCGGTATTGCACCGGTCGAACTACGACGACTGTGTCATCGAAAAGACGGGAACCGGGGCGGATTGCCGCCCGCAGACCTCAAGTCACTGTCCGACTTCTTGTCTTTTACTTCCATCACGGTGCGGCATTATGCCGAAGTTTAATTAGGCGGGACATCGCGCACCCGCCTGCGCGACAATGTGTCGCGCGGCCCTCACGCGTACGCGCGCGACGTTTTCCAAGCAGATCGACACCTTTTTGGCGGTAAACGCTGTGCAATGCAGCAATTCGGGAAGGTTCTCTGAATTCAAGAGGTGCGACGTTGTGTCGCACCCTGATTTGCGGTGTCGCAGCGAAATGCACTCAAGTGGTGCAATCGCTGGAGGGTGATGTAGGTGAGATGTATTGTGCCCGGCTTTTCAGTCGAGCGACAGTCGTACGGCAAATGCCATGAGCGCCGCGCCGAACGACCAGCGTTGTACTTTTTGTGCAAGCGGACGTGCGCGCAGCCAGCGCGCGATGCGCACGGCGCCGAAGGTCAGCGTCACGTCGAAAATCGCGCCGACGGCCAGCAGCAACACCCCCAGTTCGAGCACCTGACTCCACACCGGCCCCGCCTCCGGACGCACGAACTGCGGCAGCAGCACCGAGCAGAACAGCAACGCCTTGGGGTTCAGCACGCTCGAGAGCACCCCACGGCGAAACGCATGAGAGAGCGGCGGTGCGGTGTCTTGCGCGGCGGCCGTCACGTCCATGCCGAACGCCGGCGAGCGCCAGATCTGAATCGCGACCCATGCCAGATAGATCGCGCCCACGATACGCACCGTCTCGAAGAGCCAGGGTGCCGCGCGCAACAACGCCGCCACGCCGCAGGCCGAAAGCGTCACGTGCGCGGCGCGGGCCAGTGCCAGACCGGCCGCCGTCGCCAGACCGTGACGCGTGCCCCGCATCATGCTCGTTTGCATCACGACCGCCATGTCGGGCCCAGGTAATGCGTAGACGACGACCAGCGCGCCGATGAACACCGTGAGCAATTGCAGCGAGACCATGACCTTTCCCCAGAGGATTTGAAGCAGTGAAAACGTGCTTCATGATCTCGCCAATCCATGAGTGAAACATGGCGTTTTCCACCCACAAAAATCTAAATATTTGGAGTAATTCTCTTTCATTGAACAAATTACAAAGCAAACCACCAATGCCGCTTTTTGCGTATCACCGGTCGGATTAGGACGAATGGATGAGGGAAACACTTTCCGGACGCGGCAGATCGTGGTGGAATGCCATCTTTGAAGCTGTTTTTGTAGCGGGACACCCACAATGAACGAACTTGACGCCATCGATCGAGCGATTCTCGCCATCGTGCAACGCGATGGCCGTATCTCCAACGCCCGACTTGCCGAACGCGTGTCACTCTCCGAGACCCCCTGCGCCCGACGCCTGAAACGCCTCGAAGCCGAGGGCTACATCACCGGTTACCGCGCCGAACTCTCGCATCGCGCACTGGGTCTGGGCGTCACGGCATTCGTTCACGTGCGCTTCGCGGTACACGACCGCGCCCTGTCCGAACAATTCGAGCGTGAAGTGCAGGCCATCGATCGCATCGTTTCCTGTCACAACATCTCGGGCAGCGCCGACTATCTGCTCGGCGTCGTCGCCACGGATCTCGACGATTACGGCAGTTTCACGCGCGACGTGCTGCGCGCCCTGCCCGGTGTCACCGCCATCGAGTCGATGCTCTCCCTGCGCGAAGTCAAGCGTGATACGGGCGCACCCCTGCTGTAGATCAGATTCACTGCGGCGTAGAACAGGTTTAACCTTAGAATGGCGGGCTAAGACCAGAACCCGATCAGATCAGGTGCCTAAATGGACGCCATGCCTGCCGTACCTCCTTTGCCCACCTCATCGCCGTCCGACGTCACTCCCGGGAGTGACGGTCATACCGACGACGCCCTGATGTTCGATCTCGCGCCAGTCTCGCTCTGGCTCGAAGACTTCAGCGGCGTGAAGCAGTTGTTCGACGAATGGCGGGCGCTGGGGGTGCGCGATCTGCGCGCCTACTTCAAGGCCGATCCAGCGCAGGTCTCGCTGTGCTCACAACGCATTCGCGTCATCAAAGTCAATCGACGCACACTCGCCATGTTCAACGCACCGTCGCTCGACGACCTCGTGGCCAACCTGCCGCGCGTGTTCCGCGACGACATGCTCAAGACGCACATCGAAGAACTCTGCCAACTGTGGGACGGCAAAACGCACTTCACGAGCAAGACCGTCAACTACACGCTCGACGGACGCCGTCTGGACGTGCTGCTCAATGGATCGGTACTGCCCGGCCACGAAACCTCGCTCGATCGCGTGCTGATCGCGCTGGAAAACGTGACGGAACTGGAACACGCCCGCGAGCGCGTCACGATGGGCGAGCAATACGCCCGGGGCCTCTTCGAATATTCGCCGGTCTCGCTGTGGGTCGAAGACTTCAGCGCGATCAAGCTGCTGCTCGACGATGCACGCGCACGCGGTATTACCGACTTCCGCACCTTCACCGATGTTCACCCTGAGTTCGTCGAGCGCTGCATGCAGGAGATCGACGTGCTGGACGTGAACCGCCACACGCTCGCGATGTTCGTCGCCCCCGACAAGGCGACGCTGCTCGGCCGCCTGCCCGACGTGTTCCGCGACGACATGCGTCACAACTTCCGCGAGCAGTTGATCGACCTGTGGGAAAACAAGCTCTTCCAGCAACGCGAAGTCATTAACTACGCGCTCGACGGCAACGAGATCAACGTCCACCTGCAATTCGCCGTGCTGCCCGGCCATGAAGCGCGATGGGATCTGGTGCTGGTCGCGCTCACGGACATCACCGCACGAAAGAAGGCCGAGTCGTATCTGGAATTCCTCGGCAAGCACGACGTGCTCACCAAGCTGCGCAACCGTTCGTTCTATGTCGACGAACTCAACCGGCTCGAACGCAAAGGCCCCTTCCCCGTGACGGTGGTCGTGGCGGATCTGAACGGGCTGAAGGCGGTGAACGACCAGCTCGGCCACGCGGCAGGCGATGCGCTGCTGCGCCGCGCTGGCGAGGTGCTGGGCAAAGCCGTCGTGGCGCCGCAGATTGCCGCACGTATCGGCGGCGACGAGTTCGCGCTGCTGCTGCCGTCTACCGATGCCACGGGGGGCGCGGCGATCATCGAGAGCATTCGCCAGCTCGTGGAGTTGAACAATTCGTTCTACCCGGGCACGCCGCTGTCATTCTCGATGGGGATGGCAACGTGCGAAGCCGGCGAGCGTCTCGAAGCGACGATTCAGCGCGCCGACCTGCTGATGTACGAGGAGAAACGAAATCACTACGCCGGCAGCCTGAACGAGCGACGCGGATTCGACGGCGGACCTTCGGGCAAGACGGGTAGCGGCACATAACGAGTATCTCGGGCATCGCGATCGTCACGAACATCACGAACATCACGCCTCTCGTCATCAAGCGCCGCCTCCGAAGCCGGCACCGCCGCGTCAGTACCGACGTCAGCGGTGGCCGGCTTCGCCGCATTCGCGCGAACGCCGCCATGCATGTCGGCTTGTGCATGGCCCAGCGGCTCGCAGATGAGCGCCAGCCAGTCGACGAAAGCCCGCACGCGCGGCGACACCCGCTTCTGTGACGGATAGGCCGCCGAGAGCCGCAGCGGCGGCGGCGGACACTTCGGCAGCACCGGCACCAGACGTCCCGACGCGAGATACGGCGCCGCCGCGAGCACTGTCGGTTGAATCAGCCCGAGACCTTCGAGTCCTGCCGCAAGATACGCGGCCTCGTCGCCCACATGCAGTTGACCGCGCGTACGCACGCAGGTGGCTTTGCCGCCCACGATCATCGTGAGATCGCCGCAGCGCGCAGGCAGCGGCACGCCTTCACTACCGTGCGAAGCCGACGCCCCCGTCGAGGCCAGCGACTCTGCCGGCGCCGACAACCATTTCACCGAGGTGTGCATCGCGAGATCGTCGAGGTCGGCCGGTGTGCCGTGCGATTCCAGATAGCGACGGCTCGCGCACGTCACACGCGGCAGATCGCCGAGATGCCGCGCCACCAGACGCGAGTCCGGCAACTCCCCGAGCACCACACCGCAATCGACGCCATCGCCACGCCAGTCGCCATGCGCAGGCGTCGCATCCAGCGCGATCTCCAGCCCCGGATAACGCGCCTGAAATTCCGCGAGCGACGGCATCACGACCTCGCGCGCAATGACCGGCGGGAGAACGACGGCAAGGCGTCCGCGCAGTTGCGCCTGCGCGCCGAACAGCCCGGACTCGACCTCTTCGATGTCTGCGAGAATGGCCGAGCAGCGCTCGTAATACGCCGCGCCCTCCATCGTGAGCGCGACACGCCGCGTGGAGCGCGTGAAGAGCGCCACCCCGAACCAGCGTTCAAGATGCTGGATCTGCGTGGTCGCGGTCGCGCGGGGAAGGTCGAGCGAGAGCGCCGCCTTCGTGAAGCTGCCGACTTCGGCGACGCGCACGAAGGTGCGCATGGCTGTGATGCGATCGATCATAGTGCCTCCTGTCCTTCCGGCTTTGCGGCAGCCCCGGCGACCCTACCGCGCAAGATGATGACGGCTGCGCCTGCGGGCGCCAGCGCGAACAACACGAACAACCAGACCGAGGCGCGTTGCACATGCGCCAGCCCACCGTCCGCCAGCCCGGCCGAGTTCGCGACCAGTCCGGCCAGCGCCGAGCCCAGCGCCATCGAGTACAACTGCACGGTCGTGATCGACGCCGACGCCAGCCCCGCTTCGCCCGGGCGCGCCGCCGTCATCACCCGCGTGAGCAAATGCGGCCAGCCGATCCCGACCCCCACGCCCACACCGAACAACGCAATGCATACGCCGGCCACACCCGTCGCGCTCGCAAAGAGCGACGCCTGCGGCAACAACCACGCCAGCGCCAACATGCCGACCGTGACGATCACCGGGCCGAGTCGCACGCGACGATCGGCCGCCTCCCCCTGTCGCCCTGCGCTGGTCATCGAACCGACCGACCAGCCCGCTGCCATCAGCGCGGCGAGATAGCCCGCAGCAAAAGGCGTCTGACCGTGAATCGTCTGAAGGAAATACGGGATGTAGATCTCGCTGGTCATCGCCAGACCGAGCAGGCTCATCACCGCATAGAGCCCGCCAAGACGCGTTCGCAGCGAGTACGCGCCCGTCGGCATCAGACGCGGCAACGCATGGCGCACGCTGCGCTCACGGTGCGCGAGCCACCACGCCAGTCCCAGCCCCAGCACCATCCACACGGCGGCGACGACATGCGAATCGACCACCGCCCCCATCGAAATCGCAACGGCCGATGCACACAGCAACACGACCTTGAACCACGGCACCGCATGCGTTGTGTCGTTGGCGTGCGATGTTCCCTCAGCACCGGCGACCTTGCGTCCGGCGGGGACTTGCGCACGAATGATCAGTCCGAGGCCCACAACCACCGGCAGCAGCGACCAGAACGCCCAGCGCCAATGACCGAACTGGGCGAAAACGCCGCCGAGCGCCGGCCCGCATAACGTAGCAACGCCCCACATCCCCGAGACGAGCCCCATCGCGCGCGACCACAGCGGCGGTGCGAACACGATTCGGATCAGCGCGTAGCTCAACGCGAGCAGAATGCCGCCGCCGAAACCTTGCAGCGTGCGACCCACGAGCATCCACGGCATGCTCGGCGCTGCTGCACACAGCATCGTGCCGGCGCTGAACCCCACCAGCGCGGTGATGTAGGCGACGCGCGGACCGAGCGACGACAGCATCTGCGCAGCGAAGACCGAACCCAGGATCGAGGCGACCACGAATAGCGTGGTGTTCCACGAATACAGATCGAGCCCGCCGATCTCCCTGACGATGGACGGCAACACCGTCGTCGCCACATAGACGTTGGTCGCATGCAACGCCACACCACCCGCCAGCGCCAGCGACCGCCAGCCGTTGTTGCCACTCAACAGATCGCGCCAGCCCGGCGCGCCTTCGTTCGTCGTGCTCGTTGTCATGGATAGACAGCCCCCCATCGGGCGACTAATATGCAAGAAAGTTCTTGGATATTACATGCCTCACGATGAATTACCCAAATAACCACTTGGATAATAGGGCGGGTGCGCCGCTCAGCGCTGCCAGCGCCGGGCACGAACGGGTGCTGCATTGGTTGAAGACGCAGGGACCGGCATCCACGGCCGAAGTCGCGTCGGGTCTGGGGATCACGGCCGAGGCCGCGCGTCAGCAGGTGCAGAAGCTGGTGGCAGAGGGTTTGCTGGCCGGGGAGACGATGCCCACGCGCGGCGCGGGACGCCCGCGTCAGGCATGGGCACTCACCGAGGCCGGCCACAATCGCTTCCCCGATGCACACTCCACGCTCACGATTCAGTTGATCGGCTCGATTCGTCAGTTGTTCGGCGAAGACGGGCTCGACCGTCTGATTACGCAACGCGCGGCGGAGACGCGTGCGCAATACAAGCGCGCGATCGATCCCCTGCCCGGCTTGCCCGAACGCATCGCGAAACTCGCGGAGATTCGTTCGGCGGAAGGCTATATGGCGCGCGTGGAGCGCGATGGCGACGACTGGCTGCTCATCGAAGACCATTGCCCGATCTGTGCGGCGGCGAAAACCTGTCAGGGCTTCTGCCGCACGGAGCTGGAACTGTTTCAGGAACTGGTCGGCGAGCGCGGCACCGTCTCGCGCGAGACGCATATCCTCGCGGGCGGGCAGCGCTGCACATATCGCGTGAAGACGCCGGACTGAAGGGATGGAAGGACGGCTAAAGCGAGCGCCTGAGATCGGTGTGACGCCTCAGTGTGGCGCCTGAATGCGTCACTTGATGCGTCACTCAGTGCATCACTTAGCGCGGCTGAAACGCGATCAGGCTCATACCGGCAAGGGCGACCACCACGCCGGCGATGTCCCACGACGTCGGACGCATCCCGTCGACCAGCCACAACCACACGATGGCGACACTGATATACACGCCACCGTAGGCGGCATAAACGCGTCCGGCGGCCGACGGATGCAGCGTCAGCAGCCATGCGAAGAGCGCGAGTGCAATGCCGCCGGGCACCAGCAGCCACGCGCTGCGATCCTGCTTCAGCCACAACCAGGGCAAGTAGCAACCGACGATTTCCGCCACCGCAGTGACGACATAAAGCAGAAAGGTTTTCATGTTGCGATTATGCCCGGAGCGCTCATTGAGCGACTTACCGCTTGCGGCACGGGCTGGCGAATCGTTCGATGGCCTACAATGCCGCGTTCACCGGAGAAGCCCATGGAATCGTTGGAAGCCCGCGTCGTCGAACTCGAAGTGAAGACGGCGTTTCAGGACGATCTGCTCGAAACACTCAACGAGATCGTCACCCGTCAGGAGCAGCAAATCGATCTGCTGCAAAAGCAGTTCAAGGCGCTGTATCAGCAGATGCAGTCACAGGGTCAGGGGGGTGGCAACGACGGCAATCCGCGTCACGAAATCCCGCCGCATTATTGACCCGTCGCCGTCCATCACCACGCATTCCCACGCGCTTATGCGGGTCGGTTTTCCGGGGGGAGTGGCGCGTTTTGTGGTTCCGGTGCAACGCCAATTGTGAAGTCTTGTCCCGGATGTCCGGCGCACGGATCAACGCGGCGTTCAGAACGATTCCACATCCGACGAGTCACAAAACCATCGACGATTCAACGCGCGCCCGCTTGTCCGGCGCCCACGACATGACTTCGCAACGCTCCCGTAATACCGCTCGCACGCTTCACATCCACGGTTCGACGTCTGCCGACGGCGCATCGGACATCCTGGACGTGTCAGGCCAGTCAGGCATGTCGCGCCGCACGACCCTGCGTCTGACCCTCGGCGGCCTGCTCGGCGTGACGCTCACGCCGTTCATGCGCGTGGCCGAGGCCGGCTACAACATCTGGACCGGCGAGTACACGATGACGCGCAAGGACATCGAGACGGCCGTCGACAAGCGCTTTCCCACCACGCTCAACTACGGCCAGTTGCTCTCCGTCGAGCTGACGCATCCGCAGATCGGCTTCAATCCGCAAGCGAACCGCATCAACACGCAGGTCGATGCTCAGGTGCAGAACGTGCTGCTGCAAGGCCAGCCGCTCAAGGGCGTGCTGGCGATCTCCAGTGCACTGAAGTACGACCCGGTCAGGCGCGCCGTGCTGCTCGACAACCCGAGCGTCGAGCGCGTGGACGTGAACGGCATGCCACCCGCCTACGGCCAACAACTCACGGCCATTGGCGGCAACGTCGCGCAACAGGTGCTCAACCAGTACCCGATCTACACGTTCAAGCCGGAGCAACTGAAGTACGGTGGACGCGATGTCGAACCGGGCGCCATCACCGTGCTGCCCGACGGCATCAAGGTCGAAGTGAAGACGAAGTGATCGGCGACGCTTGTCGACTTGTTTAGGGCAAAAGCATCGCATAGCAAAAAGGGCAGCCCGAAGGCTGCCCTTTGCACATCTACCGATGCCGACCGCTTAGACGATCGTCAGCGTCACGTCGATGTTGCCACGCGTGGCGTTCGAGTACGGGCACACGATGTGCGCCTTTTGCACGAGCGCTTCGACCACGGCGCGGTCCACACCCGGCACGCTGATCTTCAGTTCGGCCTGAATGCCGAAGCCGGTCGGGATCTGGCCGATGCCCACGGCGCCGTCGATCTTCGTCTCGGCGGGCAGCGTGACCTTTTCCTTGCCGGCGACGAACTTCAGCGCGCCGAGGAAGCAAGCCGAGTAACCGGCGGCGAACAGTTGTTCCGGGTTCGTGCCGCCAACGCCGGGGCCACCCATTTCCTTGGGCACGACCAGCTTGACGTCGAGCACGCCGTCGGACGAGACGGCACGGCCATCACGGCCTCCGGTGGCGGTGGCATGGGCGGTGTACAGCACTTTTTCGATCGACATGACGAACTCCTGGTAAGTAGAAAATTTCACTTCCAAACTTCGACCATCCTGACCTGACACGCCGTCGTGGCGTTGCCTTGAAGCCAAGCGGTCATCTTAATGCACCTGCGGGACCCCTTTCGTGAACGTGAGCGCAACCTTGCACCGACGTTCGTCCCGTTTTGTCTCGCTTCCGTATTGCTTAGGTCCTGCTTCTTACATTCCACCATCTATCTACTTATAGGTAGATGAATGATCACAAATAAACGGGAGAACTCTCCCGTTGTGATTCTGGCCTGCATGCCGCCGGTCAGGCGACCCCGCACACCGATGCGACCACATCCTCCAGCCGCGACGGCGCACGAAACAACCGAGACGCCATCACACTCCCCTGAAACCCGGCGAACAGCGCGCGGGCGGTGGCTTCGGGTGACGATGTCAGCTTCAACGTGCCGTCGGCCTCCCCCTGCGTCAGCACACGTGCCAGCCAGGCTTCGTGAAACGCGAAGAACCGTTGCACCGCTTCGCGCACCGTCTCCGGCAACGTTTCGATGTCCGCCGCCAGCATGCCGCACAGGCAAATCCGGTGGCCGTCTTCGACAATGCGCCCGAACCCCTGCGAGTACAACGCGAGCTTTTCCGGTGCGGGCAGCGACTCGTCGATCTGCGCCAGCCCTTCACTGATGAAAGCGTCGTACGCCTTGATCGCTTCGAGCACCAGATCTTCCTTGGCCGGGAAGTAGTAATGAATGCTCGATGTCTTCACCCCGACCCGCTCCGCCAGATCCCGATAGCTGAAGCCGTTGTAGCCTCGCGTCATCAGGAACATCTGCGCGTGATCCAGCAGTTGCTCTCTGACGGTCGATGCAGCAGGCGATGTCGTTGTGCGGTTCATGTGACGAACTTTATCTACTGGTAGATAGATAGTCAAGCGGTTTTTTTAAAAGGCCCCGATGGATTCTTTCGATGAGATCGATAGCGTGGGCACCGAAAAGCAAAAACAGCGGCCCGGAGGCCGCTGTCGAAGGTGCTGCAATGGATGACGACCGACATCTGTCGGACATCCGCCAGATCGATCAGAAGTCGATCTTGGCGTTCAGGCTGAACATGCGCGGGTCGGCCGGCTTGATGTAGTTGTCGTACTGGTACTCCCAGTATTGACGGTTCGTGAGGTTGCTCACGGCAGCGCGCAGCGTCACGTCCTTGCCGGCGACGCGCGTGCGGTACGTCGCGCCGAGGTTGATGAGCGTGTAGCCCGACACCGTCAGCGAGTTCTGCGGGTTGAGCGACGTGCGGCCGTTGTAGCGGATGTCGCCGCCGACCGACAGGCCCGGCACGTACGGGATCTTGTATTCGACGTTGCCCGAGAGCACGAAGCGCGGTGCGCCGCCGACACGGTTGCCGTCGAAGCCGCCCGACGTGCGTGCGTACCAGGCGTCGAGCGCCATGGCGCTGGCGCCGACCGTCCATTGCGAGCCGAGCTTCACGGAACCGGCAAGCTCGATCCCCTGATAGATCGACTGACCGTCGGCCACGCGGGCATTCGCGCTGTTCGTGTAGACCGCGCCGCGCTCGATACGGAAGAGCGCCGCCGTCGTGCTCCAGGTGGCCTGCTCCGTCTTCACGCCGACTTCGTACTGACGGCTCTTGAACGGGTTGAGCACCGCGCCGGCATTGGCGTAGGTCGAGCCGACGACTTCACCGGCTTCGAGCGCTTCCACATAGCTCGCGTAAGCGGTGGTGTTCGCCGTGAGCTTGTACATCGCGGCGAGCGTGGGCGTGAACACGCCGTTCGTCGAATACGTCGACAGACCCTGCGCGTTGGTCTGATCGTAGTTCGTGAAGCGGCCGCCTGCGAGCACCGAGAAACGATCCGTGATCTGGACCGTGTCGGACGCGAAGACCGACTTCTGCTCGATGGCGCTCGAACGTTGCGCCTGAAGCGGCGTGCCGTCACCGTAGAACTGGTACGACGCGCCCTGATACAGATTGCCCGAGTACGTCGAGAACGCAACGGACGGATTCGCCGTCACGGGGCTGTAGAGATACGCATAGTCGTTCGTCTGATATTGCGAGGCGTAGCCGAACGTCAGTTGATGCGTGAGCGGGCCGGTGCGCACCTTGCCTTCGGCCGTCACTTGCCAGGCGTGGAACGTGTTGATTTCATCGCCCAGATCGTTCAGACCACGGTAATCGCCCGCGCCGTTGAGCAGATACAGCGTGGCTTCGTTACGGTCGCGCGTGGACTTGTTGTAGGCGAAGTTGGCCGACACCTTCCAGTCCGGATTCACCTGATATTGCAGTCCCGTCGTGTAGAACTGCGTGATCGTGTTCAGGTGCGTGGCCTGCGTCTGGAGGTTCGCGTTGGAAACGTTGATCGGGCCCGGCAACTGGTTGCCGGTGAAGTATGCGGTCGAGAGCGACGGCGACGTCCCCGTCGCACGGCGGTCCTGATACATCGCGCCGAAGTTCCACGTGAGGTCCGGCGTGATGCGCGCATCCAGGGCCACCGACACCGTATCGCGGTTCAGATTACCGTCGGTGTACGTGCGGCCTTCCTCGTGGGTGTAGTTCAGGCGGGCGCCAAACATGTCGTTCGGACCGGCACGGCCGCCGAGGTCGACGTGCTCACGCCAGATGCCCTTCGACTGGAAGCCCACGTCGATGCTCGCGATGCGTTCGTCCGTCGGCTTCTTCGTCACGTAGTTCACCACGCCGCCCGGTGCCACGAAGCCGTACATGAAGCCGGACAGGCCCTTGAGCAATTCCACGCGGTCGAACTGTTCGTACGGCATCGTCACGCCGTAGGTCATCACGGGCATGCCGTCGAGCTTGAAGCCCGACTGCCAGTCGATGGGCATGCCGCGCACGTAGATGTAGCCGGCCCACGCGTCGAAGGCATTACTGCCGTCGGTCACGGAGGCGTCGGTGACGAACACGTCGCCGAGCTTGGCCGGCATGCGCTTTTCCAACTGCTCCTGGCTCACCACCGTCGTCGAGAAAGGCGTCTCGAGCTGGCTGCGCGAACCGAGCGCGCCCGCCGCCACCGACTGCTTGAGGTTCTGCGGCGTCTCGCGCAGCGCCGATTCCGTTACCGTGGTGGCCTTGAGCGCAGCCGGTGCAGCACCGTCGGCAGCCGGAGCCGCGACAGCCGTGTCGGTAGCGGCCTGTGCGAACGCCGACGTGGAACACGCGGCGGCGAAGGTCAGAAAGGCGGCGAGGGCCAGCGGGCGGATGGCAGCGCGCGAGGCGCGGCCGGCGTGATAAACCTGAGCGGACGACATGCTTGAAATCCCGTGTATCCAGAAAACTGTTTTTATTAATGAGAATCGTTAACGTTCTCATTCGCAGCGCAGGATGGTATCAGGTCACCGCACATCGTCAACAAATGTTGTTATTCCGTGGTAACGACAACACAGAAAAACAACATTTCCTTTCCTTACCGGTCAAGGGACACGTCGGACGCCGCCACGCAGCGCTCGCCTCGCAAGGCGTTGCCAGACGCTGTCGCACCGGTTAGTCGCGGCACCCCGGCGAGACTGCCTCGCGCCGCACCTGCGCGACGTGAGGCGCCAGGAACGCCTCTCGCTCGACTGTCCCATTCAGTACGTTCACCGCACCGTCCGCCAGCACGAACCGCATGTCGTCGACGCCCAGATAGCCGAACAACGTGCGCAACCACGGTTCGATGAAGTTCAGCGAGGCCATCGCCGCGCCCGCACCGTAGTGCCCGCCCGCCGCGATGACGAAGGTCGCCCGCTTGGCGTCGAGCCTGCCGCGCGGCCCCGAACTCGTCGGCTGCACCGTCTCGCCCTGCCGCACAATGTGGTCCACCCACAGCTTGAAACTCGCCGACGGCCCCCAGTTGTGCATCGGCACCCCGATCACGTAATCGTCCGCCCGATGCAACTCGGCGGTGAACACATCGGACAGCTTGAGCAGGTCGCGCTGTTGCGGGGTTCGCATCTCCGCCGGGGTGAAATTCGCCGCGCTCCATGCGGCGTCGATCACTGGCATCTCGGTGCTGGCAAGATCGCGGTAAAGCACTTCGCCATGGGCATGCGCCTGTTGCCACTCGCGTGCGAAGGCCTGCGTCAGACGACGCGAGATCGAGGTGTCGCCCATCGGGCTCGAGTCGATATGCAAGAGTGTTGCCATCTCGTTTCTCCTGAAAAGGTGAAACGATATTAATCAACCAAAAGGTTGAATGTCAACCGAAAGGTTGATTATTGTGCGGATAGGTTTATCCTCCAGAGACGATGACGAAAACTGAATTCGCGATGCCTCCCGTCAGCCCTGCCGAACGGCTCGATGCCGTGTTCGGCGCCTTGGCCGACCCGACACGACGTTCGATACTGGAGCGCCTGCGCGCCGGCGGCCTGACTATCTCGGCATTGGCCGCGCCGTACGACGTCAGCCTGAACGCGATCTCCAAGCACGTGAAAACGCTCGAGAAGGCGGGTTTGATCCGACGCGAGGTTCGCGGTCGCGAACACACCTGCGAACTCGACGCGACGCGCATGGCGGAAGCGTCGGCCTGGCTCGATTACTACGCCGACTTCTGGCAAACGCGTATGGATGCGCTCGAAACGCATCTGGTGAACAAGCGCAAGCGAGAGACCCCATGACCTTGCAGACCGTGCGCGTGAGCAAAGTGCTACCCGCCTCGCGCGATGAAGTGTTCGATGCATGGCTCGATCCCGACGGGATGTGCGAATGGATGCTTCCGGGTACCGTCAAGCAATGCGACGTGATGTTAGAACCCCGCGTGGGCGGACGCTTTCACATCTTCATGAAATCGGCGGGTGCCGATTATGTTCACACCGGCGAGTATCTGGTGATGGACCGCCCGTCGAAACTCGCCTTCACGTGGCTATCCTCACGTATGGATCAGCAGCGCACGCTCGTGACGATCGAGCTTTTCGAGCGCGGCGAGCAGCAATGCGAACTCGTATTGACGCATGAGCGCGTGCCGGCCGACCATTCCGCGCGCGGTCTGGGCGTTGGCTGGAACCAGATGCTGGAGAAACTGCGCGAGCACTTCACGAGATCGCACAACGACGCGAGCGCGCGTGACGACATCGCCACCGGCAACGCGCGCAAATAGGCTAATATCGCGGCACTGTCGCCTACCGAGCGGCTAATTGAACGGAACGCCGGCCCCCATCCGGGGCACGCGCGCAGTGTGGTATGGAACTCGACGCCATTGATTTGAAGATTCTGCGGGAGCTGCAAGCCGACGCCCGCCTCACCAACGTTGAACTCGCCTCGCGAGTCAGCCTGTCGCCCTCGCCGTGTCTGGCGCGCGTCAAGGCGCTCGAAGCGGCGGGTTACATTCGTCAGCGCGTGACGCTGCTCGATCCGTCGCGCCTCGGGTTGCACATCAACGTATTCATCCACGTCACGCTGGAAAACCAGAATCGCGACGGCCTGGACGCCTTCGAAACCGCCGTGACCGCCCTGCCGAACGTCATGGAGTGTTACCTGATGTCCGGCGACGCCGACTATCTGCTGCGGGTCATGGTCAGCGACATGGCCGCGTACGAAACGCTCATCACCGATCGCATCTCGCGGATTCCGGGCATCCGCAACATCCGTTCGAGCTTCGCGCTCAAACAGGTCATGTACACCACGGCCGTGCCCGTGCCCGATCCGCACGACGCCTCCTCCGCAGGCGATGCCTGAAGCCCGCGCCGCCGACACTGCCGCGTCAGTGCCCACACCGCAGGGGGGCGCCAGCCAGCAGATCGCGCTGCATGTGGCCGCGATGCTGTTCGGGGCGTCGGCGCTGTTCGGCGAACACATCGCCGCAAGCAGCACGATGATCGTGTTCGGGCGCGGCCTGTTTTCGTGGCTCGCGCTCACGGTCATCGCCCTCACCGGTCTGGCGGGTCTGCGCAGCGCGTCACGCCTGTCGGGCGGTGCGCCGTGGCGCGGCATCTCGACGGCGTCCGCCTTGCGGCTCATCGTCGCCGGCGTGCTGCTTGCCGTGCACTGGCTCGCGTTCTTTCTCGCAATCAAGGCGGGGGGCGTGGCCGTAGGCACACTCGGCTTCGCTTGTTTCCCTGCCTTCGTGATCCTGCTGGAATGGCCGTTGCGCCGTGAGCGTCCGTCGTTGGGCGACGTGGGGGTGATCGCCCTCGTTTGCGTCGGCCTCGCGCTCGTGACGCCTGCCTTCGACTGGCAAGCCGGCGCGACGATCGGTCTCGCGTGGGGCGTGTTGTCCGGCGCGATTTACGCCGTCATTGCGCTATCGAACCGCGTGCTTGGCGCGCAGGCGTCGCCGTTACAGGCAAGTTGGTGGCAATGCCTCGGCATTCTCATCGTGCTCGGGCCGTTCGCGTGGCGTGAAGCCGTGACGTTGCCTGTCGTGCAATGGGGATGGCTCGCGTGTCTGGGCGTGGTGTGCACCGCCCTCGCCTATACCCTGTTCATTCACGCGCTGCGCACCGTCAAGGCCAGTCAGGCCGCCGTGGTGATCGCGCTCGAACCGGTCTATGCCATCGCCTTCGCGTGGGTGCTGTTCGGCACGTCGCCCACGCTCAAGATGGCCATCGGCGGCGTGTGCATCGTCGGCGCCGTGGCCTGGTCCGGCTCGATGCGCTCACGCCGCTGATCGTCGATATCGGTATCGATGAGGGTCTCCGCGGTTCATCGAGCCGCAGAGACCCTCATCGCTGACACATCGCGCGTCAGAGAATCATGCCGCCCGACGCTTCGACACGCTGGCCGTTGATCCAGCCGGTCTCGTCGCTCAGCAGCGCCGCCACGACACCGCCGATATCTTCAGCTTCGCCGACCCGGCCCAGCGCGATGTTGTTGGCGACCATCTTGTGCACCGCCTCGTTGTCACGCACCGTGCCGCCGTTGAAGTCGGTGGCAATCGCCCCCGGCGCGATGGTGTTGGCGCGAATGCCGCGCGCGCCCAGCTCCTTGGCCAGATAGCGCGAGAACACTTCGATACCGCCCTTCATCATGGCGTAGGCCGACGCGTTCGGCAGTGTGAAGCGGGCCAGACCGCTCGAGACGTTCAGAATGCGGCCGCCGTCGGCAATCATCGGCAACAACGTCTGCGTGAGGAAGAACGGCCCTTTCAAGTGCAAGCGCACCAGAAAATCGAACTCGTCTTCCGTCGTATCGACGATCGCCTTATGCAGGCCGGTGCCGGCGTTGTTCACGAGAAAGTCGAACGTGTCGCGCTTCCAGACTTCCTTGAGTAGACGCTTGACCTCAGCGGCGAACGGCGCGAACTGAGACGAATCCGAGGCGTCGAGCGGCAGCGCCACGGCGTTTGCGCCCAGTTTGACGATCTCGGCGACCACCGCGTCGGCTTCTTCGCGCTGGCTGCGATAGGTGAGGATGACATCAGTGCCGCGATGGGCGAGAGCAAGCGCCGAAGCACGGCCAAGGCCGCGGCTGCCACCGGTGATGAGAGCGATCTTACGGGTCATGGTGATTCTCCTGGATGTATGTTCAACATCCTATTGCATCGAATTTCACCAATAAATCCAGCGAATTTGATTACACTGATCAAATTCCAATAACAATCGTTCGTCTGCCCCGACGAATGCCTCCTCGCCCCCCATGCACCAGCTCGACGCCATGCGCATCTTCGTGCGCGTTACCGAGACCGGCAGCTTCACGCAGGCTGCCGACAGTCTCGGCCTGCCGCGCGCCAGCGTGTCCAACGCCATCAAGCAACTCGAAACGAAGCTGGGCACGCGCTTGCTGCATCGGACCACGCGTCGTGTGCAACTCACGCAGGACGGACAGGCCTGCCTCGAACGCTGCAAGGACCTGCTCGCCGACATGGAAGAGTGGGAGACGATGTTCGCCGCGCAGAACGAAGCGCTCACCGGGCGGCTGCGGGTCGATCTTCCCGCCACACTGGCGCGCACGACCGTGATCCCGCAACTGCCGTCGTTTCTGGCGCAGCATCCGGCGTTGCGCATCGAGCTGTCGAGCACCGACCGGCGCGTCGATCTCGTGCGTGAAGGCTTCGATTGCGTATTGCGCGTGGGCGCAGTCGCGGACTCCACGCTGATTGCGCGTCCGCTGGGCCATATGCGGCAAATCAATGTGGCGAGCACGGCCTATCTCAAACGTTACGGCGTGCCGAAAACGCTGGAAGACCTCACGACCCACCGGCTGATCCATTACACGACGACATTGGGCACGCGCCCCGTCGGCTGGGAGTATTTCGATGGCGAGCGCTACGCACAATGGCCGATGGAAGGCGTGTTGACGGTGAATAACGCCGACGCCTATCAGGCTGCCTGCCTCGCCGGACTCGGGCTGATTCAAGCTCCCGAATCCGGTGTGCGAGGTCACATCGCGGACGGCACGCTGCAAGAAGTGATGCCGGACTTTCAGGCCGAGCCGCTCGCGGTGTCGCTGCTCTACGCCAACCGTCGGCATCTGCCGCGCCGGGCGCAGGCGTTCATGAACTGGCTCACCGATCTGCTCACGCCGCGTCTGACGAACCTCTGACCCATCCCGTCCGCACTTTCGCGACTACAACCCCTGCTCGACCATCGCGACGAGCCGCTGTCCGAGCGCATCGACCTGTTCGTCGGGCAAGTCACGCAGCGGGCCGTCGATGACCAGCACCGACAGGCCGTGCACCGCCGCCCAGGCAAGATACTCGGCGCCCGGCCGCTGTTCGGGACGCACGATGCCGGCGGCCACCATGCCGTCGAGCGCCGCCCCCAGCAATTCGAACGGATTCAATCCGCTCGCTCCCGCCTTCTCCGGCCCGCCGGCCGAACGCACGTTCTCCGACGGCGCGAACGCGGTGCGGAACAGCCCCGGCTGCCTGCGCGCGAAGTGCAGATAGCCGATACCCACGCCGCGCAGTACCGCGCGCGAGCGCGCCGCGCCGTCGGGCAGCGACGCGGCATCGAGCAGCGCCTGCTCATGCTCGATGAACACCGCCAGCTCGGCCAATGCCGCTGAGCGCACCGCGTCAAGCAGATCCTGACGATTGGCGAAGTGCCGGTAGGCCGCATTAGGAACCACCCCGGCGCGCCGCGTGGCCTCGCGTAGGATCACCGCATCCGGTCCCCCGTCGCGCGCGAGCGTGATCCCCGCTTCCAGCAACGCCCGGCGCAGGTCGCCGTGGCGATAAGTCGCCCGCGCCGGCCCGGTCGTTGTTTCTTGTTCTGTCATTGCTACCCCTTGTGGACAGTGTCCATTATGTCTGCTATTGTTTGTGTACACCGTCCACAATGGCAAGTTGCAATGCATCATCGGTCGGTGGATGACGTCACATTCGCGCCTCGCCTGTGCAGGCACTATGGTTGTTGAAGTACCGATGACGTTCGACCGATGACACTTCCCCGGGCACCCGAATGCCCGTTTATCGCAGACATATTGAGGAGCGCTCCATGCAAGTTCATTCCTATCTGTTTTTCGAAGGTCGTTGCGAAGAAGCCATGGATTTCTATGTGAAGACGCTGGGCGCGAAGCGCGGCATGGTCATGCGCTACGGCGACAGCCCGGAACAGTGTCCCGAGGGCATGCTGCCGCCCGGCAGCGAGAACAAGATCATGCACGGTGAGTTCTTCATCGGCGAATCGATGGTGATGGCGTCCGACGGCATGGTGAGCGGTCAGCCGAAGTTCGACGGCTTCTCGCTGTCGGTGGACTTCACCGAAGTGGGCGCGGCCGAGAAGGCGTTCCACGCGCTGGCCGAGGGCGGTTCGGTCAACATGCCGCTGGGCGAGACGTTCTTCGCGAAGACGTTCGGCATGGTCAAGGACCGTTTCGGCATGAACTGGATGGTGATCGTGCCCAAGGAAATGCCGAAGGGCTAAGGCACTGGCTTGAAGGTTGGGCGTAAGGGTGACCGAATGGGTGACCGAATGCCCCCGCGGGTGTCGGATGAGATGGCAGGGTGCGGCCGATTGCGCCCCCGCCGACGATTCCGTCACCCGCATCTTTTTTCTGCCCGGCGTGTCCGACAAGTTCCTCACGCCTGTGCTATCGTCGCCGCCATGCCATCCGTTATCTCAATCAAAAATCTGTCGAAGACGTACGCGACAGGGTTCCAGGCACTCAAGAACGTCAGCCTGGAAATCCAGCGCGGCGAGATCTTCGCCCTGCTCGGCCCGAACGGCGCCGGCAAAACGACCCTCATCAGCACTATCTGCGGCATCGTGCGTCCGACCTCGGGCACGGTCACCGTCGATGGTCACGACATCGTCACGGATTACCGTGCCGCGCGTGAAGCCATCGGCCTCGTGCCGCAGGAGCTGACCACTGATTCCTTCGAATCCGTGTGGGCCACCGTCTCCTTCTCGCGGGGTTTGTTCGGCAAACCGGCGAATCCGGCGCACATCGAAAAGGTGCTGCGCTCGCTCTCGCTGTGGGAGAAGAAGGACAGCCGCATCATGCAGCTCTCGGGCGGCATGAAGCGTCGCGTGCTGATCGCCAAGGCGCTCTCGCACGAACCGCGTGTGCTGTTCCTCGACGAGCCGACCGCCGGGGTGGACGTCGAGTTGCGACGCGACATGTGGCGCCTCGTGCAGTCGCTGCGCGAGACCGGCGTGACCGTGATCCTCACCACGCACTACATCGAAGAGGCCGAAGAAATGGCCGACCGCGTGGGCATCATTACCGGCGGGCAGATTACGCTCGTGCAGGAGAAGACCGAACTGATGCGGCACATGGGCAGCAAGCAGCTCTCGCTGCAACTGACCGAGCCGATCGCGGCCGTGCCCGAGGCCCTCGCCGGTTACGGTCTGGTGCTCGGCAACAACGGCACCGAACTCGTCTTCAGCTACGACGCCAATATCGAGCAGACGTCCATCGCCTCGCTGCTGCGCGACATGGAGCGCGCCGGTATTTCGGTGAAGGATCTGCACACGACGCAAAGCTCGCTCGAAGACATCTTCGTCTCGCTCGTGCATAAAAAAGAAGGATGAGCCGCGCCATGAATTTCTACGCCGTCAGGGCGATCTACAACTTCGAGATGGCCCGCACGCGTCGCACGCTGATGCAGAGCATCATCTCGCCGGTCATCTCGACCTCGCTGTACTTTGTGGTGTTCGGCGCGGCCATCGGCTCGCGCATTCCCGAAATCGAAGGCGTGCCTTACGGTGCGTTCATCGTGCCGGGCCTCATCATGCTCTCGCTGCTCACGCAGAGTGTGACGAACGCCTCGTTCGGCATCTACTTCCCACGGTTCACCGGCACGATCTACGAGGTGCTCTCCGCGCCCGTGTCCTACATGGAGATCGTGTGCGCCTACGTGGGGGCGGCAGCAACGAAGTCGATCATTCTCGGGGTCATCATGCTGGGCACGGCGGCGCTGTTCGTGCCGCTGCGCATCGAGCATCCGATCTGGATGATCTTCTTCCTGGTGCTCACCGCAGTGACGTTCAGCCTGCTCGGCTTCATCATCGGCATCTGGGCCGATGGCTTCGAGAAGCTGCAACTCGTGCCGTTGCTCATCATCACGCCGCTCACGTTCCTTGGCGGCAGCTTCTACTCGACGAGCATCCTGCCGCCGTTCTGGCGTGCCGTCACGCTGTTCAATCCGGTCGTGTATCTCATCAGCGGCTTCCGCTGGAGTTTCTACGGACTGGCGGATGTGAGCGTGGCGGTCAGTCTCGGCATGACGCTGCTGTTCCTCGCGATCTTCCTCGCGATCGTCGCGTGGATGTTCAAGACCGGCTATCGCCTCAAGAGCTGACCCTCTCGACGTTCATCAGGCCCGCCCGGTATCCGGCGGGCTGTCCACACGATTCGCCGGATAGCACGATGTCCGGCGTCTCTCTGCTCTCAGTCTCCCTGCGCTCCCAACGTCAGATCGGCGGCGTTTCGCGAAACGCGGGCAATGCTTCGGCTTCCGCCGAGAAGTTGGCAACCTCGGGAAACGCGCTGCCGAAATCGACTTCGGGCAGCATCATCTGGTGGAAGCGCCACGCCACGGCAATCGCGACACCATGCTCGCCAATGCGATCCGGTGTGGCCTCGACCGGCACTTGCGCCAGTTCCTTTTCCAGCCCCTGAAACGCCGCGTGAACCTGCGTGCGCACACGGTCCGTCCACGGCGTGTGGCGCTTCTCGCTCGGGCGCAGTTCGCGCTCATAGACCAGTTGCACCGACTTCTCGCAGGCCGCCAGCGCAAGTCCCGTCAGTCGTAACGAACGCAACCGAGCCGCCGGTTCGACCGGAACCAGCCGCTGCTCGGGATCGACCAGCGACTCGACGTACTGAAGAATCAGCGTGGAGTCCATGAGCACCGTGCCGTCATCGGCGACGAACGTAGGCGCTTTCACGACAGGATTGATGGCGGAAAACTCGTCGAACGTCCGGAAGACGGACAGTGAACGGTGCTCGAAGGGCAGCCCGAGCAACTTCAGGCAAATCGCCGTGCGACGCACGTATGGGGAATCCAGCATTCCGATCAACTGCATGTCTCGCTCCTTGGCAAGGCGGTCACCGCCGGTTTCGTCGATCATACATGACGGGTAGAATGGGTCGCATGGCCGATTCGACAGGGAGATGCTTCATGAACATCCTGATGGTTCTGACCTCGCACGACCGCCTCGGCGACACGGGCAAGAAGACTGGCTTCTGGCTCGAAGAATTCGCCTCGCCCTATTACGTATTCATCGACGAAGGGCTCGCGGTAACGCTTGCCTCGCCCGCCGGCGGACAGCCGCCGCTCGATCCCAAGAGCGACGAGCCCGATGCGCAGACCGACGCCACGCGACGCTTTCGCGACGACACCGATGCGCAACAGGCCCTCGCCAACACACTGAAACTCGCCGACGTCAAGGCCGACGACTACGACGCCCTTTTTTATCCCGGCGGCCACGGCCCGCTCTGGGATCTCGCGCAGGACCCGCATTCCATCCACCTGATCGAATCGTTCGAGCGGGCAGGCAAGCCGATCGGCTTCGTCTGCCACGCGCCGGGCGTGCTGCGTCAGGTGCGCGCAGCGAATGGCGAGCCGCTGGTACGCGGGCGTCATGTGACCGGTTTCACCAACGACGAAGAGGCGGCCGTCGGACTCACCGACGTGGTGCCGTTCCTCGTCGAAGACGAATTGCGGCGTCTCGGTGGTCTTTATGAGAAGGCGGACAACTGGGCATCGCACGTCGTCGGCGACGGTCGTCTCGTCACCGGGCAGAATCCGGCCTCGTCTGAAGAAGCGGCACGCACGGTGCTCGCCATGATGGAGCCTCGCCTGCCATGAGGACACTGGATACGTCGCCCGACGTCCGGCGTCTGGTGCCGGCCGATGCGCTGGCGTTCCAGGCGCTGCGGCTTGCGGGTTTGCAGGCGCACCCCGAGGCGTTCGGATCGAGCTATGCGGAAGAGAAGGACTGGCCGGTCGAGCACGTGCGCGAATGGCTGACGGTACGCCCTGACGCAGGTGTCTTCGGCGCGTTCGAGAACGAGCGGTTGGTCGGCGTGGTCGGGCTGGGCCGTCAGGCGCGTCCGAACTTCGCTCACGTGGGTTTTCTCTGGGGCATGTACGTCGAAGCACAGGCCATGGGACGCGGGATCGGGCGCGCACTGATCGACGCGGCACTCGCGCTCGCGCGCTCACAGCCCGGATTGCGGCACATCACGTTGCAGGTCAATGCCGACAATCGACCCGCGATCGGGCTATATCAGTCGTTCGGTTTCGTCGAGATCGGCCGCGAGCCGGATGCCATGCGCGTGGGCAATGGCTATTGCGACGACATTCGCATGTATCTGCCGATTGCCACGCACTGAACGCATACGATCGGCGCACTGACGCCAGACAATGAAAAGCGGGAGCGACCATGACGTCGCTCCCGCTTTTTTGCATAGGGTGCCGTGCCTTCGATCCGCGCGTCGGATCGAAGGATCGACGGATCGTCAGACCGGTTGCATCTCGAACGGTCCGAGGTAATCCATCTTGCCGACTTCCACGCCTTGCGCACGCAGAATGTCGTGCGTCGTGGTCACGTGGAAATAGAAGTTCGGCAGCGCGAACTTGAAGAGGTAATCGACCGCGTCCATCGTCGTTTGCTGCGTCTTGAACTTCAACGTGATCTGGCGCGACTCCGCCCCTTCGAAACGATCTTCGAGAACGCCTGCGATGAACGCTTCGGTGTTCGCGATGCGATCGCGCAATTGATCGAACGACGTTTCCGCGTCGTCGAACTTCGGCGACTCCACGCCCGTCAGACGCGCCACTGCGAACTTCGCCGTATCGCTCACTCGCTGGATCTGCGCGACGAAATCGAGCATGTCCGGGGCCAGCTTCGCCTTGAGGATCGTGTCCGGGTCAAGCGACTTGGCTGCGCAGTGTTCACGCGCCTTCTTGATGTAATCGGCCATGACGGTCAGACCGCGAAGATAAACGGGGATCGTGGCGCGATAAAGGGTGATCGACATCGGGAGACTCCTCAAAATTGGCACAGCGCGTTGCGCGGGGGGCGCGCCAGAGTTGTGCGAAAAAGACATGCTATCAGCGCACAAACTTTCTTGCCGTGCACCGGGCGATTCCTGAAATGCAGAAGCGCGTCGTGCAGCGAAAATTCTGTCAAGCGCGATCGCGCACCGCTTCTCGCCATCTCGGAACAAGGATACGCCGCCCCATGAGTTCGCTCCTGCCCATCGCACTGGAAGGTCATTTCACGCGCTCGCTGAGCAACGCCACCATTCAGCGCTGTGCCAACGCCACCAGCAAGAAGGACCTCAAGAACGTCTGGAGCGAGATCAAGGATCTCGTTCTCGGCACGCACAAATGCGCGGCGGAAGCCGCGCTCTACGACCTGTCTCACGCGAAAACGACGCGCGAACAATTGGACGCCTTCAACGCCCTGACCTATTACGTCGAGCCCGGCGACCGGCACAAACTGGCATGGAAGCTCGACGTCAGCGAATTCCAGGGCTTTCAGATCGGCGAGCACCGATTTCCGGTACCGGACGATGCCCGGGATTTCATGAAAGGCACTGTCTCCATGACGACCTCGGCGAGCTGTCGCCTGCTCAATACGCTCCACCTCAACGATCACCACGTCCTGTTGAGTTCGCCGCAATTTGGACTCGACCTGGGCCCGCTTTCCAATATTCCGACGGACAACGACCTGTACGGCGCCACGATGCGTCAGGTCCTTATCAAGGATTTCCAGACTCGGTTCAGCCATTTCCCCGCGCTGCTCGACACGCTTCAGGTCCTCGGTCTGGATCAGGACGACGCCAGCGGCCAGTTTGCGCTTGAAGTCATGCAGGAAACCGAGCATCAACTCGCACAGACCGGCCTCGGCTCGGTCGCGGCAACGATGGCCGAGAACGCGGCGCATCTGGTGCGACTGGCCTCGGCCATGAAAGACGATCGATAGAGATCGTTAAGCCGCAGCAATCGCCATCCTACCGATCGACTCGCGGACACGCTGGTCGATTCATGAAATACCGCAGCGTCGGTCTGCGAGAGGCTTCAAGAAAGCCCCGCACCGGCGCACGAGCATCACGTTCAAGGCCCTCCTTCGGGGCCGACTGACTATCCAGGCATGACCATTTCGATTTCTTCCATTCTTCCGACCGGTACCTCCTCTCGCACGTTAAGCGCGGCAACCATCCAGCGATGCGCAAGTGTCCTTCACGCTGACGAACTCAACAGTTTCTGGGGGCGCGTAAAGGACTACTTTCTCGGCACGCACAACGAAGACGCCAAACGCGCCATCTTCCGGCTGGCCACCGCCGAAAATGCGAGGCAACAATGCAGCGCGTTCGCGCAACTGGCCGCCTGTATCGAGCCGACGCAAAGCCATTTGCTGCGTTGGAATCTGTCGGCCGACGACGCAATAGACTTTCAGATCGGCGACCGCCGGTTCCCGATGAAAGGCGACGTGGCCGAATTCATGCAGCAAGCCGCCCCCCTCAGTTTCGACGACAGTTGTCGTCTGTTGATGGCATTGAAACTGAACGATCACGACGTGCTCAGTGAATCGGAGCAATTCGGTCTGCCGCTGAACGTACTGGCGCGACACCCCGACGATCCGGCGTACTCCAGCGTCTGCATCAGCGCGGCGATGGGGGTTCCCGCGCTGCTCGACGCCCTACATGTCCTCGGACTGGACAGTGCAGTCAACGACAGTCAGTTGGCGCTGGACGTTGCCAGCACCGTGCAACGCATGGTCCTTGCGCATCGGCACGACACCTATCTCGCGAACCGATGCTACCTGCACGCTCATCAACTGGTGAACATCGCGGCGGCGATCAGAGACCGGGGCTGAGCGATCAAGACGGTATATGCGCGGCGTTCCTTCGACGCTCTGGCCGCGCGACGAAAGGAGAGATGCAACCCATATGTCAACTGCACCACTCAGCCTGATTGGCCATGTCCCCCGGAGCCTCGATGCCGAAACCGTCAAAGCCTGCGCGACGGCCGGCAGCGATTCGCAGATTGCAACGCTCTGGGAGCGCATCAAGGACTGGTTTTTCGGCACCCATAAAGTCGATGCCAAGCTCGCCATCTATCAAATGGCGAATGCACAAACCGCCTATGAGCAGCTCGGTGCCTTCATCCGCTTGACGCACTACGTCGAGCTGCAGCATTTCCATCAACTGCAATGGTGCGTCGACAAGGACAGTCAACTGTCCTTCAAGATCGGAGACCACGCGTTTGCGTCGAACGCGCAATGGGCTTCCCAAATGCCGTTGATGCTGGATATGGAGGACATGTCGCGCCTCTTGCTGTCGCTGCGTTACGACGGGCTCGACGTAGCCGACGCGTTCCGCGAACTCGGTGTGAAACGCCTGCATGAGGCGGCCGCATCGGCGGCTGCCAGCGGATCAGGTCAAGCGGTCGACATCAACGCGGACAGTCTGCTCACCATGCAGCAGCAATATCTGCGCGAGGCGCCCGTGCTGCTTGCAGCGCTCGAAATCATCGGGCTGCATCGCAACGACTACGAGGGAGATATGGCCTATCGCCTCAGACAGACCATGGAGGCATTGAAGGAATCGACGTCTGTCGATCGCGACGATGACATGGCCGCGATCGTTGGCCGCAACGCGGAAAGTCTGATGTCCCTCGTGACCGCCCTGTTTCACGAGCGCGAGCGTGACAAGCGCGCGTCTCAGCGCGGTTACTTTGCCGCAGGCTTCAGCACAACGACTTCACGCAAATGGGCATAACACTCCCCATACGCTTCGCATCCCGGGCAACCCGGTGCGGGTGCCGGCGCACGACCATACGCCTGCGCACACACCTGCGCCAGAAACCGCTTCCAGCGCAGGTTCTCCGTATTCTCAAGCACCAGCGACGGGAAGAAGTGAGTGAGCAGCGCCGTGACGTCATCGCGGCCAGTCAGGCCGAGGTCACGCCACAGATGATCGGGCCGCAGGCAAGCTGTCGCGAGAATCGTCGCCATATCGGCAGCGTCCATCGGGTGCAGGATGGGATCTGCGCGACGGCGCAGCATCTCCCGCATCTCGACGACGAACATCGCGTTCGACGCCCACGCGGGCGTGGGTAGCGCGGCAGCGCAGGCTTGCCAGTGCTCGGAGACCGGTGAGAAATGGCGTCGCAGCAGTTGGGTCAGTGCGGCGCCCGAGAGCCCGAGGCGCGCCACGCGCTCGGGGGTCGCGTTCGCCACGAGCAACGTGGCGAACAGCGTGGCTTCCTGTCGCGTATGCGAAGGCACCAGATCGAAGGTCATCGTGCGAGGTTCGAACCCGGGACGTCAGCCAATGCCGATTGGCGCCAATTGACGTCAATTGACGCCGACTCACGTCCCGAACATCCGAATCGAGAAAATGCAGGGTAGAAACGAAATCGAGACGCCGTCGCTCACGCCACCGCGAGGATCACGCTCGACGCCTTGACCAGCGCAGCAGCGGCGCGGCCGGCGCTCAGGCCCAGACGCTTCGCGCTTTCGTTCGTCACGATGGCGGCGATGATGGCACCGCTGTCGGCGGTGATTTCCACTTCGCTGTTCACCGCGCCCGTCTCGACACGCGACACCTTGCCGGTAATCACGTTGCGCGTGGAGACCTTGCTTGCGTCGGCGTCGACCATCACGATCACGGACGATGCCTTGATCAGCGCCACCGCTTCGCTGCCTTCCTTCAACCCCAGATTCACGGTGCTCTCGTGCGTGATGACCGCCACGATTTCCTGACCGGCGTCGGTGCGCAGCGTGACTTCGTCGTTTACGGCGCCACGTTGCAGCGAAATGACTTTCCCGGTGAATTGATTGCGTGCGCTGGTTTTCATACTAAGTCTCCTGTCGATGAGCGTGACAAGCCTTCACGCATCATGATGCGGCGATACCTCGCCGCGCAGCCCATCGATGCGGTGAAGGCCAGGGGGTGCAATAAGACGTTCGGACGGTAGATCGTCCCGTCGGCGTGTTGCAGTATAGCGGGTCCACGCGACGGGCGACGTCGCGAGCCGGTGATATGCTTCATCAGCCTGCGCACCGCCTCCGTCACATGCCGACACAGGAGTCTCCATGGGTACCTCTCGCCATATCCCCTCGCCGACCGAAGCCGCCACCTTCGCCCGCACATGGGTCGGCCACTTCTCCAAACCGACCGCCATCGGCATGACACTCGCCTTCGTTGCCGGTTACATCGACGTGGTCGGCTTCATCGCGCTGTTCGGGCTGTTCACGGCGCACGTCACGGGCAACTTCGTGATGATCGGCGTGCAACTCGTGGCAAGCACCCACGTCGGCGTGCTTGCCAAGCTGCTGGCGCTGCCCGTGTTCGTCATCTTCGTCGCCATGGTCAAGCTCGTCGTGCAGGGCTTTGCGAATACCAACCGACGGCCGTTACGCTTGCTGCTCATCGTGCAGACGTTGCTGCTGCTGGGCTTCATGATCATCGGCATGATCGCGCAGCCGATCATCTCGGCCGATGCCCCGCTCGCCATTCTCTCAGGCATGTTCGGTGTGGCCGCACTCGCCATCCAGAACGCCATCGGACGTCTGGTGCTCTCCGATCTCGCACCGACCACCATCATGACCGGCAACACCACCCAGATCGTGATCGACATGGTCGAGCTGGCCAGTGGCAATTGCGGCGACGGCACCGCCGCAAAGGCACGTCTTCGCAAGATGCTCCCCGCGCTGGCGGCGTTCGCCGTGGGCGCCATTCTCGGCGGCTTCGCGTATCACGGCACCGGCTTCTGGAGCGTGCTGTTGCCGGTGGTGCTGCTCGTCGCGCTGGCGGCGGCGAACGAATAGCGGGGCCATTCATGCGATGATTCGTGCCGTGAATAGCGCAATGCGCTGTGCAACAAAGCGCAACGGAGCGCAACAACGTCAGGGAAGATCGTTATGAAGCTGGATTCGCAGTGGGTACTAGTCACCGGCGGGGCACGTGGGCTGGGCGCCGCGATTACGCGGGCCGTTGCGCGTGAGGGCGCGGGCGTCGTCATCAACTATCTGCGCAGCGACGTGGCCGCGCGCACGTTGGCAGAGTCGCTTGGCGAGCGCGCCATCGCATTGCAGGCGGATGTCACCGACGAGAAAGCCGTCGCCCGTCTTTTCGCCGAAGCGCGTGAGCGCATCGGTGGCCCGATCGTCTCGGTCGTGAACAACGCACTGGCCGACTTCCGTTTCGATGGCGACGCGCGGCCCAAGCTCGCGGACATCTCGTGGTCGCGCTTCTCGCAGCAACTCGAAGGCGCCGTCAAGGGTGCGCTCAACACCATGCAGGCCGCATTGCCGGGCATGCGCGAGGCGGGCTTCGGCCGCATCGTGAACGTGGGCACTAACTTGTTCCAGAACCCCGTCGTGCCGTATCACGATTACACGACCGCCAAAGCCGCCCTGCTCGCGCTTACGCGCACCGCCTCCAACGATCTTGGCCCCGACGGCATCACCGTCAACATGGTCTCGGGCGGCTTGTTGCGCGTGACCGACGCCAGCTCGGCCACGCCGGAAGCGGTGTTCGATCTGATCGCGGGACTCACGCCGCTGCGTCGCGTCACCACGCCGGAGGAGTTCGCTGACGCGGTGCTGTATTTCCTCTCGCCGTGGGCGCGCGCCGTGACGGGGCAGAACCTGATCGTCGACGGCGGGCTGGTGAAGGGCTGAGTCCGGGAAGGTCGTCTTGTGGTCGGCATCCTGCGCGTCAGGATGCCGATATCTCTACGCAATGCGCTGAACGCGACCGCACATCCGCCGGACACGGTAAAATTGCGATCTTGGTAAGCGCACGCTTCGGTATTCGTCGAGGCCTGCCGCTCGCACCTTCTCATCCGCCCATCCCGAACGCCGACAGTGACCGCAACTTCCTCCCCCGCCGACCTCCCCACGACTGACGACACCGCCAATAGCACCGATGCCATCCACGAAGATCGCCTCTGGCGCGATGACGGATGGACCGCGAAGGTCGTCAAGAACGAGGAAGACGACGGCTGGGCCGTGGCCATGTTCAAGGACGGCGAGTCGGAGCCCGCGCTAGTGGGCCCCTGGACGATGGGGCGCGACAAGAAGAATCCGAAACCGCTCGACGTCGGCGCCTTCCACACGCTGGTGAAAACGGCTGCCGAAGTGTTGCGACGTCACGAGCAGCAATTGCACGCGCAGTTGCACAAGCGGGTGAGCGTCGACGGGCCGGACGGCGATATCGACGTCACCCTGGATATCGTGCCCGACGACTACGATCCGTACGCCATGCTCAGCGCCATCGACCGGTTCGGCGAGACCATTGCGTCGGTGAAAGTGCCGCCGTCGTTCAAGCTCTCGCGTAACAGCGCCCGCGCGTGGGTGGAGAACGATTTTCAGCGGCCCCAGTGAGCGCTCGCTGACTCGACTTATCCCATCACTGCGGATACCGGGATAATCGACCGTCTGGCTGGCCCTTCTGACGATCTCTATGATGGTTTTCGCCCCTTCGCAGGCGACACCCCATTACATCCGATGTCAGGAGACCCCATGAAACGCTTTCACATCGCGCTCGCTGTGCGCGACCTCGATGCGTCCATCGCCGATTATTCCGTCCGTCTCGGGCAAGCGCCGTCGGCCGTCGTGCCGGGCGCGTACGCCATGTGGCGTACCGATCTGCTGAATTTTTCGATCAATCTGTCGCCGTCGCGCGCCGGCGAGTTGCGGCACGTTGGCTTTGAGGACGACGATGCCCCCGAATATTCGAGCAGCACCGACTGTAATGGTCTGCTGTGGGAAGCCTTCTCTGCGGCGGAACAGGATCGCCGCATAGTGAGCACTTACGGGGTTGCGGTGCGCGACGTTTAAGGTCCGCCCCACCCTGCTCCTCTGCCCCGATGTGCCCCAGTGTGCGCAGGCGCCCCCCGGCAACCTGCGCACACCACTAACAACGCGGGGCTCGAAGCCGGCTTGCGCCGGCGTCGACACCGGCGCAGGTCAGGATCAGGCGGGCACTTCGTCCGACTCGTCCGGCACGCCGCCGAAACCCGGCAGCGGACGCTGCCACCGCTGCGCGATGAACACGCCGACGAGCGCCACACCGCCACCGATCACGTGGAACATGTGCAGTTGCTCGCCCAGCAGCACCACGGCAATCGCCGCCGTCATTACCGGCAGCACATTGATGAACATGCTGCACCGGTTCGGCCCCAGATGCCGGATGCCCTGAATCCACAGGATCGGCAGCACGATCGACGCCCCCAACCCGGCATACAGCACCAGCGGCACCGTCGCCGCGTTCAGTTGCGCCTGTCCGGCGGGCACCATCGCCAGCATCGGAATCATCGTGATGAGCGCCGCCCAGGCCTGCACGTAGGTCGACTGCGCCGGGGGCACCGCGACATGCCAACGACGCAGCAGCACGCTGTACAACCCATACGACGCCGACGCAATCAACATCAGGATGTCGCCCAGATGCATGCCACCGTCGAGCAAGCGCGACGGGTGCCCCTGCCCGATCAGGTAGACGAGACCCGCGAGCGAGAGCAACCCGCCGACGAGCATGCCGAGCGTGGGCGGCTCACGCAGCAACACGGTGCTCCACAGCAGCGTGAGCAGTGGCGCGAGCGCCGTCACGATCGCCATGTTGGTCGCGGTCGTGCTGTGCGCAGCGAGATACGACAGGCTCTGATAGAACGACATGCTCAGAAAGCCGAGGAAACCGAGCTTGGCGAGTTGCGGGCGCACGTGATGCCAGTTGCGCGCGAGCGGACGAATCACGAACGGCGTCATGACGGCTAGCGCCAGCACCAGCCGGTAGAACGTAATGGCCGACGGCGCAATGGTCGTGGCGGAAAGCTTTGAGACGATGACATTGCCGGCCCATAACAACATGGCGCCGAGCGGATACAGGAAGTACCCCATGACGAATTCCCACAGGTTTGATAAAGGAAGCGCCATCGTCAGGCATACCGCCACGGACCGTCTCACGCTAAAATCACGAAACCTGTCTTGAAAAGGACATCCCGTGTCGACCATCCGCCGGATTACCGATCCCCGCGTCACGCGTCATCTGCACTTCGAAAGCACGCCCATGCCGATGGCGGCCATGGCGATCGATTACGCGCACAACGAGTTCATTGCCTCGCATTCGCACCGGCGCGGCCAATTGCTATATGCCATCGAAGGGGTGATGATCATCGCGTCGGCCTCGGGCCGCTGGGTGGTGCCGCCAACGCGCGGCGTGTGGCTCGCCGCCGGGCTGGAACATACGGTGCAGATGAGCGGCACCGTGAAGATCCGCACGGTGTTCGTCGAACCCGGCAGCGAACCGTTGCCCGACACGAGTTGCGTCGTGGAGATCACACCGCTCATGCGCGAGCTGATTCTCGCCGCCATCGCCGTGCCGCCCGACTATGCACCGGATTCGCGCGACGCCCGACTCATGCGCCTGTTGCTCGACGAGTTGATTGCGCTGCCGGTGCTGCCGCTGTATCTGCCGTGGCCGACGGACAAACGCTTGCTACGCGTGTGCGACCACTTGAGGCAGTCGCCCTGCGAAGACGCGACCATCGACGACTGGGCCGGGAAAGCCGGTCTGTCGGCGAAGACGTTTCAACGTCGTTTTTCTGCGGAAACAGGACTCACGTTCGGACGCTGGCGTCAGCAGGCGCGCCTGCTGCAAGCATTGGAAGCGTTAGCGCGTGGGGAGAAAATCGTGAACGTGGCGCTCGACCATGGCTACGCCAGCCAGAGCGCATTCGCCGCCATGTTCAAACGCCATTTCGGCGTGCCGCCCTCGGCTTTTTATCGATGACGGCGACATGCCGACATGTCATCGGATAGGAGATATCGACATGCATTACCTGCTGACTTACGACCTTGTCGACGATTACCTCGACCGTCGCGGCCAATACCGCGACGCCCATCTGGCGCTCGCCTGGGCCGCCACGGAGCGCGGCGAACTTGTGCTCGCCGGTGCGCTGGAATCGCCGGTGGACGCGGCGGCACTGCTCTTCGAAGGAGAATCGCCGGCGGTGGCCGAAGCGTTTGCGAAGGCCGATCCGTACGTGGTGAATGGACTTGTGAAATCGTGGCGCGTGCGACCGTGGAAAACGGTCGTTGGCAAGACGGCCAGCACACCGGTGCGGTGAATCTGTGCAGTGAATGTCGGCGCACAAAAAACAAAACGCGCTTGGCGGTTAAACCAAGCGCGTTTCTCGACAACCGATCGTACGTCGTGCTTCCGGAGCTTTCCGCGAATTACGCCGCTAAATCTGGCGTCCCCTAGGGGATTCGAACCCCTGTACTCACCGTGAAAGGGTGATGTCCTA